>JAAELU010000314.1 GCA_024226255.1 bacterium
CAGGTCGCAGGCTCCGTCGACTGCGGCTTGCCCGGCGACTCGTTGCGCCGCTCTGACCGCGACATCAACTTCGGCGGCACCGTTGACGAGCGGAATGAACTCGTTGTTGTACGAGACCGTGCCCTCGGCACCGTGAGCGGCGCAGGTCGACTCAACGATCTGTCGCATACGGGTCTCGATCGTCTCCTGAGCCTCTGGCGTGAACGTCCTGCAATCACCCTTGATCGTGACGGTGGACGGAACAATGTTGCGCGCCCCATCGGTGATCAGCTCGGTAACCGAGACGACAGCCGCGTCGACCGCCGGCACCGAGCGGGAGATGATCGTCTGCAGGCCGGAAAGGATCTGGGCCGCCACCACCACCGGGTCAACCAATCTGTGCGGCATCGAAGCGTGCCCACCGCGGCCTTGAATCGTGATCTCGAACAAGTCCTCCGACGCCATCATCGGACCAACTCGGGTGGCGAAGTGTCCTGCGGCGTGCTCCGGCTTGTTGTGTAACCCGAATATCGCCGTCACCGGAAAACGTTCGAACAGGCCGTCGTCGATCATTGCGGGCGCACCCCGACCATTTTCTTCGTCCGGCTGGAATATGAAAACGACGGTCCCGTCAAACGAGTCGTCGCCCGCTAGATGCTGGGCCGCTCCCAGCAGCATGGCCATGTGCCCGTCGTGACCGCATCCGTGGAATGCTCCATCGATCTGTGATCGCGGCCCATCGTGTTCGGCTTCTTGTATGGGCAACGCATCCATGTCGGCACGCAGGGCAATCGCCTTGCCCGATCCGCCTCGCCGGAGCACGCCGACGACACCAGTACCGCCGATTCCGGTGTGCACCTCGCACCCGAAGCTGCCCAGCAACTCGGCGACTCGGCCGGCAGTCCAGCCAACATCGAATCCGAGCTCGGGACGACGGTGCAACTCGTGACGCCAAATCCGCATATCCGAATCGGGGATCAATCTTGACATGTCGCAAACTCCCAAACGGCGGTGGGGGTGGAGTGTATCGACGACCCGGTGTGCGAGCGGCTGGCGTGGGCGGGGTCGCGGGGCGTTGTTTGGGGTGAGTGCGATGGCGGTGGGGTTGTTTGCTGGCGAGCGTGTGGGTGGTTGGGGTGCCGGGGCGTTGTTTGGGGTGAGGGTTGTGTGAGGTGGGGTTGGTTGCTGGCGAGCGTGTGGGTGGTTGGCGTGTTGTGGCGTTATTGGGCTGGTCCGATTCGTGTCTCTCCCCCCGTCTGGCGCCGCTTTGGGCGACAGACATTTGGGGGGAGTGGGCCGCCCGCTCTGGGGCGGGTCGAGGGGGGCTGCGGAGGTAGTCCGAAGACCACAACCGTCAGAAAACCAGCAAAACCACGAGATTTCTTTGCGTATCAGTGGTTTTCGCCCGGTTTCTGTCACACCTAGTTGGCATCATGTGAAACATGTTGACCCCAACAACAGAACCAGCATCGAAGCCTCGGTGGCAGAGCCCCGACGAGATCGAACAAGAGCTCACCCGCCTCGAATCACTGATATCAACGATCCGTTACCGCCAAGCAGAGCTGATAGCCGACATCGATCGCCTCCAGGTCCCCTACTGGGACGGGACCCGCTCCCTCAAAGAATGGATCGCGGGCCGCCTCGACATCCATCCGCGAACCGCCGGTGACCTCGCAGTCGTCTCCAAGGCTGAACCAGGACCGATCACCGACTCGCTCCGAGCCGGTGCCGCTACTTTCGATCGGGTCGCAGCCACCACCCGACTCTCAAACGCTGGTGCCGACGACGAAACGCTGCAACGTTCCGAAGGGGTCGCAGTCTCCCAGCTCGGTCAACTAATCGCCCGCACCAAGAGAATGGCACCCGTAGACGAGGCAGAGGCGTTCCGGGCCAGGAGGTTGTGGATGCAACCCAACCTGGCCAACACCCTCTCCGTCGGGACCTTCGCCATGTCCGGCGCCGACGCCGACCAGTTCCTCGCCAGCCTCGACCAACGCGCCGACCAAATCATCGACCCCAACGACCCGCACCGGCCCCGCCTCGAGCAACGCCGCGTCGACGCCCTCGTCTCCCTCGCCCTCGACACCACCATCCCAGCAACACCTTCGGGTGAGGGACCCGCCCCCCGCAGGCTGAAAGCGGACATCTTCATTGACGCCACCCAAGCCGCCACCACCGGGGGTGAAACCGGGGCCGTCACCCGCAGCGGACTCAAGGTTGGACCCAACACCCTCGAAGAGATCCTCTGCATTGGTGAAACCCAAACCACACTCATCGACATCGACGGACTCAAGGCAGTCCCCACCGACGGGGATCGCCTCCCCAACCGCACCCGTGACTACATCTTCTACCGCGATGGGGCCTGCACCGCAGACGGTTGCACCTCCCGCTACCGCCTCGAACCCCACCACATCAGACATCAAGCCAACCACGGTGACCACCACCCAGACAACCTCACCCTGCTGTGCTGGTTCCACCACCACATCGTCGTGCACCAACAAGGCTTCCGCATCGACCCCAACTCCCCACCCCACCGCCGCCGCTTCATCCCCACAGCAGCAACCCGAGCCCCACCCGACCAATAGTCGGTACCCCTGTTCCACCCGCTTCCGAGACCCCGATCATTTCCCAGCCGACGCCGACACGCTCCACCGCGTGCGGGTAATTGGCGCGCCCGGGGTGACACCGGGCGGCGGTCGTCACTGTACGATTCCCGCGTGAGCTGGATGTCTCGATATCTGAGTGGGCAGAGAACCCAGGTCTGGACCGAGATCACGAGCCTCGGAGAAGAGCTGCGCGCTGATCCTTCGACCCTGGCCGAGGCGACTGCGGTGGTCGACGAAACCATGATGAGAGCACGGCGCAATGTCGAACGCCTCATCGATCGGCTGCCGCGCTTGGGCTATGTGTTCGAGCCGGGTGATGGGCTGCCTGTGTTCGAGCCGCCGCCCTCAGACATCGGCGAGCGACTGGACGAGGTCGAAGACTCGGTTGGGGCGATTCCCTTGGCGCTGCGCTTCTGGTTCGTGCGCGTGGGACGGGTGAACCTGACTGGTTGCCATCCGGAGTGGGGCTACTCGTACACAGACCCGCTTGTGGTGGACGCCCCACCGGATTACATCCTCTCCGAGTTCGAGGCTTGGAAGGCTGACCGTGACACAGAATGGGACCAAGGAAGCTTCCGAATCAACTTCGCACCCGACGTGCTGCACAAAGCGGAGGTCAGCGGTGGGCCGCCCTACAGCCTGGCTGTACCCAACGGAGGTGCTGATGGTCTGGTCCTGTGGGAGACCCACCAAACGACTTTCGTCAATTTGATGCGACTCAGTTTCGAGTGGGCAGGCTTCCCTGGATGGGGTGTCGACCAATTCGGAGAGCAAGGAACTGCCGAACCGCCTGGCTGGCTCGGAGACCTAGCGACGCAGCTAGAACCGATCTGACGGGGTCATGCCTGCTCCCACCAAACTTGGCCTGAATCAATCGCCGTGACCTCATCATCGCATTCCGAACGGGGAACCTCCTGTACCTCCGTTATCGTTCTCCGCTCATGATTGGATCCAGCACGCTCACGGTCCGCTGGCTGTCGCTATTGGCGTGCTTGGCGCTCGTGGCCGCAGCTTGCTCAAGCAATACCGAGACGCATGCTGACCTCGGATCGACGCTCGTCGTCCCCCAGCAGCTGCCCGCTGGGATCGAGTTGCGTGGCGGATGCACCACGGGCGAATTCACAGCTGCCGTACTCGCCTACCGCGGAGATGGTCGGTACAAGTCCGAAACGCGAATCGAATCGGCGTACCTCAGGGTGTTCGCATTCGACTTGAGCGCTCGAAATACGTTTGACGATCCGGACTTCGACCTCGACAGCATTCTCGAAGAAGCTGAGCCCGGGACCGTCGAAACGGCCACCGTGCGCGGCAGGACGGGCAACGCGTTCTCGATTCCGTCCGGTGAGGATCCCGATTCCGTAGCCTGGCCCGCGTTGGCTTGGGCGGAAGTAGATCTTGTCTTCTGGGTTTCCGGCGAGGGGCTGGACCAAGAAGACGTGCGCCTGGTTGCGGAGAGCCTGCGCCCCGTATCAGCTGACGAGTACGCGGACCTTACCGACGGAGAACGGTGCGGGGAATGATCAGTCGAGTACGGATTCCCAACTGGACGACCTCCATTCAGTTCAGCGTCCGGCCAGCCACACTTCGTGTTCGCACTACACCCGACTCGTGTCCGCGTTCGGGAATCACCTTTATCCCGTCAAAGCCTTGACACCTTCCGGCGAGCCGTGCCACACTGCGGAACGAATTCTTGGCGACCCACTCGGTCGGCCACTTTGGGAGGTGAGCTTCAGTGTTGATAAAAATCAATGACAACGCTGCGGATCTCGCTCACATCCCGGCGTTCTCATAGCCCTCACGGCTAACTGAGCGAAAGATCCGGCGGTACGCCACCGCCAACTCGCCGTCCTGTTCTTCAGGTAGCACCTCATTAACGCTATTGCGTTCTGCTGCCGGTCTTTGGAAGGTCACCAAGAATGATTCCCGTCCGGTCCTACGTCCGAATACTCAGCAAATACCTCAGACCGCTGCGCGGCCGCGTGATCTTGCTGTCCGTTGTCGCGCTCGCCGCCATCGGCCTCCAACTCGCCGGCCCGCAATTGATCCGCGGATTCCTCGATGGAGCGACTTCCGGGCGCCCCACCAGCGAGCTGATTCCGTTGGCTGTGTGGTTCATCGCCATCGCTGTCTTGCAGCAGGCTGCCAAGGTTTGGGCAACATACCTGTCGGTCGATGTTGGCTGGTCCGCAACAAACGACCTGCGAGCCGATCTAGCTGAGCACGTGCTGCATCTCGACATGGGCTTCCACAAGACTCACACGCCTGGTGCCTTGATCGAGCGGATCGACGGAGACGTCACGTCGCTGTCGAACTTCTTTTCATCGTTCACGATTCAGGTGATCGGCAACCTGATCCTGATTGTCGGGATCCTGGTTCTGTTGTGGGTGGAGAACGTTCTGGTCGGTCTCGGCGTCACTGTGTTCGTCGTGCTGATCTTCAGCGCCATGGTGAAGGTACAGACGATTGCGGTTCCCCGCTGGAAGGCGGTGCGGGCCCGCAGCGCTGAGCTGATGGGTTTCATCGGCGAGCAGCTCGGCGGCACGGAGGACATCAAGGCCAACGGTGGCGACCGGTTCATGATCGCCCGTTTCACGAAGATCCTACGGCTGTGGTTGCCAGAACAGGTGCGCGGCCGTCACGGATTCTCGATGCTCTGGGCCATGGGAATCACCGCGTACATCACCGGATTGACGGTGGTGTTCTGGCTGGGGTCGCTGCTGTTTGGCGACGGAACCATGACGCTCGGAAGTGTCTACCTGGTCTTCCACTACGTGCAGATGAGCCAGGACCCAATGGAGCACATCCGTTCCCAGATGGAGGACTTCCAGAAGGCCGGTGCCGGCATTGCGCGCGTGGAGGACCTGCTGGCCCGGAGCTCTGCCGTCCGGGACGAAGGCAACACGCTCTTGCCGGACGGCGCACTCGACGTGACCTTCGACAGCGTCACCTTCTCGTACAACGACGAGGAGGACGACCTTGGTCGCCCGGTGCTCGACAGCCTGGAGTTCAAGCTGCCCGCAGGTCGGGTCCTCGGCGTCTTGGGCAGATCGGGCAGCGGCAAGAGCACGTTGGCTCGGTTGCTGACTCGGTTGTACGACCCACAGGAGGGTGCCATTCGACTGGACGGCACCGCGCTGATCGACGTGCCGGTAGAGGATCTGCGACACCGGGTTGCAATGGTCACCCAGGACGTGCAGCTCTTCGGTGCCAGCATCAGGGACAACCTGACGTTCTTCAACCACTCCGTCGATGACGCTCGCCTGTTGGAAGTCATCGAGGAGCTTGGGTTGACACCATGGCTCGAGACGCTCGACGCCGGTCTCGACAGCAGGCTCGAAGCGAGCGGTTCGGGGTTGTCTGCGGGCCAAGCGCAGCTTCTGGCATTCACCCGGATCTTCCTGCGCGATCCCGGATTGGTGATTCTCGATGAGGCTTCGTCGCGGCTCGATCCCGCAACCGAAGAGCTGATCGAGCGGGCGGTCGGCCGACTGCTGAAGAACCGTACGGGGATCATCATTGCCCACCGGCTCGCCACCATCGAGCGAGCCGACGACATCCTGATCCTCGAGGACGGCCACATCGTCGAGGCTGGCGACCGCATCGGGCTCGCCAACGACCCCGATTCGAGGCTGTCGCATCTATTGACCACTGGACTGGAGGAGGTGCTGGCATGAGCGAACGTGACGCCCCAACCGCACGGCTGATGGCCGGTGCAATCAAATCAGAGCCGTGGCGCTATGGCGCCAATGTCGTGATCTGGGCGAGCATCTGGTTGATGCCGGTCATCCCGGCATTGATCGTGCGCGCCTTCTTCGACTCGCTCGAACTCGAGACCGGGGCGAACGCCATCACATTCGTCGCCGCCATCTTGGCCTATGGCCTTGGACGGTTGGCGGTCATGGTGACGGGGATGCACAACGACGTTCATTTCGAGTTCCGCAACGCATCACAACTGCGACGCAACATGCTGGAGCGGATCTACGAGATGCCGGCCGCCCAGGCTGTGCAAGGCTCGCCGGGTGAGATGATCTCACGATTCCGTGAGGACGTCGATCACACCCAGGAGACAATCAGTTGGACCGTCGACATGGTCGGTGCCACGCTGTTCGCCACAGTTGCGGTGTGGATTCTCGCCGGCATCGATGCCGGCCTGACCGTGGCAGTGTTTGCTCCTCTAGTGATCATTGTGGTCGTGGCTGAGCGACTCGGAGGGCGTATCAAGCGCTATCGCCAGGACGCTCAGGAAGCCACGGGACGGATCACCGAGGCAGTCGGCGAGATGTTCGGAGCGGTGCAATCGATCAAGGTCGCCGGCGCAGAACATTCGATGGTCGGGAACCTACGGGGGCTCAATGACAGGCGCCGCCGCGCCATGGTAAGGGACAAGGTGCTGACGGCGGGCCTCGAGTCGGTGTTCTGGAACACGGTCAGCGTCGGCACCGGGTTGATCCTGCTCATTGGGGCCTCGTCACTGGCCGCTGATAACGGGCTGACGATTGGCGAGTTCGCCTTGTTCGTCTACTTCCTTGGCTTCGTGACGGATGCCGGCTATTTCGTTGGCATCTTCATCGCACGCTTCAAGCAGGCCACCGTGTCGTACACGCGGATGGTCAAGCTGCTGCGAGGCGGTCCAGCGATGCGATTGGTGGAGAAGGTCGATCTGGAGTTGACCGGACCGGAGCCTCAGGTGCCGGTAGCGCCCCGACGGGCGTCAGATCGACTGGAGCGCCTCGAGGTGCGCGGGCTGTCCTATCAATACCCGAGAAGTGACAACGGTATCTCGGATGTCGATCTCACGCTCGAACGCGGCAGCTTCACTGTGGTCACCGGGCGCATCGGCGCCGGCAAGACAACTCTGCTGCGGGCAATGCTCGGTCTGGTGAGCACGGATGAAGGGGAGATCCTGTGGAACGGGGCCGTCATCGACGATCCCGCCCAATGGATGGTGCCGCCACACGCCGCGTACACCCCCCAGGTGCCGAGCCTGTTCTCGATGTCTCTGCGCGATAACTTGCGACTCGGACGCGACGACACGGACGAGGAAATCCACACGGCCATCATGTCTGCGGCACTCGAGCGCGATCTGGCGGACATGCCCGATGGCCTCGACACAATGGTCGGACCCCGCGGAATGCGCCTGAGCGGCGGCCAGGTCCAGCGCACGGCGGCGGCGCGCATGCTGCTGCGTCGTCCGGAGCTGCTGGTGTTCGACGACCTTTCGAGTGCCCTCGATGTCGAAACTGAGCAGACCCTGTGGCGCCGCCTCCTGGAGGAGCAAAAGGGAGCAACGGCGCTCGTGGTGTCGCATCGCCAGCCCGCTCTCCAGCGCGCCGACCAGGTCATCATGATGGAGGGTGGCCGGATCGTGGCGCAGGGCACCTACGCCGAACTGCTCGAAACCAGCGCGGCATTCACAACTCTGTGGGCCGGCAACGGCGCGTAGCGATACAAGTTCGTTGTGCTCAAAAGGGACCAACACGAGGTGTACCGCACAGCGAACGGAGACCGGGCGCCCGTTTCGCGGCTTGGTGGACCGCCAACGGCGAGAATCAGCGAGTTCGTTGAGCCCACCACCTTCTTAGGTCGCTCTGAGCACAACGAACAGAGATCGGCTGCTCAACCCCTCACTCGAGCCACTGCCGTGTCGAACTCCTTGGGCGTGAGGTATCGGTAGCTGAGCAGCTGTCCATCGAGGACTGAGCCGAACACTCCATAAGGAGTTGGCGACTTCTCGCGGACAGATTCTGCAGAATCGAGTGTGACCACGTTGACGGGAGCGATGCCGTGCGCTTCAGCCTGCGCGAGGATTGTGGCCGTCGCATCTTCGACATATGGGCACTGGTCAGCACGGAAGATGGTGAGCCCCGTGGGATAGGCGGCCGGTCCGCGGCCGGCCCCCTTGGCCAAGGACGGAGGCGGCGCATCATCATCGAGTCGGTAAACCATCACAGACATTCGGGGCTCAGTCTCAGCCACCGAGGAGAAGCCGGCGTGTTCGTAGAACCTCCGGCTCGTCATGAAGCCGTTCTCCGCCGCCACGGCAACAACGCCTGCGAAGCCTCCGGCTTTGGCTTCCGCGAAGCAGATGTCGAGAAGCTTCTGGGCACCGCCCTTGCCGCGGCTCTGACCAACAACCCACAAGCAATGAATCACGAGATAGTCCTCGGCCTCGATGCCGCGCCAGGCATACTTGCCGGGTACGTACTCGACGAGACCGCGGTCGCCAATCCACCGAGTTCTCTCACGGCGTCCAAGCATGTGAATCTTCAGCCCCTCGGCGAAACGTTCCTCAAGCCATGCTCGCTTGCGAAGGTATCCGGGACTCGTCACTCTGCTTTGGAGACAGAAGAAGCTGGTCTCATCGACGTTGCCGATTTCCACCTGGACAGGATCGGCCTGATCAGCGCTAACCGTTGTCATGACTCCAAAATCCTCCAGAAAGCAAGGATTTGATAGAGGAGAAGGGCCTACCCCGAGCTAGCTGAAGGATGCGACCAGGGAGAAGGTGTCGATGATCGAGTCGGCCGGGTCATCACCCCAACCGCCCGGAACATCTCAGCCGGCGTGGACCACGCTTCACCGCGACTGCTGCCGGCCGGTCGATCGAGTGCATTCCGCCGATTGCCGAGCTAGCTCGCGGGGACGATCTCCACCAGCTCCACGTCAAAGAACATGACCTTGCCGGCGAGCGGGTGGTTGGCATCGAGCTGGGCGAGCCCGGTTGCGGTGTCAATCGCGAGAACTACGACCGTTTGACCGCTGTCAGTGCTCAGTTGGTCCCCGACGACGGCGCTGTCGGGCAGTTGATCGATCGGGACCTCAATGATGAGGTCGGGACTGCTTTCGCCGTAGCCGTCCACGGGCTCGA
The DNA here is from genome assembly GCA_024226255.1 of bacterium. GTDB lineage: Bacteria > Actinomycetota > Acidimicrobiia > Spongiisociales > UBA5794 > JAHEJX01. The sequence goes on from JAAELU010000314.1 coordinate 9,454, forward strand.
CTCGTTGGACACGACTCTCACCGACTGCCAAGCCTCGCACTGCATCATCAAAACCCTTGATCACCCGACCGCTGGCAACGGTGAATTCGAGAGGTTCGCGGCCCGCTTGTCGCGAACTATCGAACACAGAGCCGTCCTCGAGGGTGCCTGTGTAGTGAACCCGCACCAGGTCACCGTCCTTGACCCGCGGCGCATCGTCAGGGGCCGCCGTGCCCGCTTCCGTCGTCGCCGGCTCAGCGGGCGGCGCGGTCGTGCCCTCTGAATCCACATCGGATGAGCTTCCTCCGCACGCCCCCAGCAGGAGGACGGCGGCCAAGAAGACCGCGGAAGACTGGAAGATGCGATTCACGGGACTCCTTCAGAAATGTGAGGCGTGCATGGTAAGCCGAATTGTCGAGCCAGGCGCATTCGAAACGCCGAAGAACCCGCCATGTGGCGGGTTCTTCAGCGGGCAAGGTTGACGTGCGAGTGGGCCCGAGAGGCGGGCCCCCCTGCCCCATGGTTATTGCCCGCAGCTCCCGATTCGGTTCTCGACCCCTTCCTCACCGAGAACCGATAGCCCGCTATGGGGCAATAAGTAGTGACGTGTGTGCTTTCAATGAGAGGGGCCCGACGTGTGGTCTATTCGTAAGTCGTATTCCCTGATAGTCATTGCGGCAGTCGCCGCGGCGACCCTGACCCCCACGGCAGCTGCTGCCCGTGGAGCGGAGGTGACAGAAATTGAGATCCACTGCGTGGTCTATGTCACCTCCCAGGCCGAGGACGGCGAGTACCGAATGTCGAGCCCAGAGTGTCATCCCACCAAGGAAGAGGCAGCTCGAGCCGCCGCAGAGCCTTTCCTCAGGCCACAAGCGGCCGACCTTGATTCCGGAATATTCGCGATGTCCAGCTTCACGCTCGGGATTCACTATGACGGCTCTAACGGCAGCGGCTCTTCAATCAGGGTGGTCGGAACGTCGTGCACCGGCGGGCATTGGAATACTCCGCACTGGTTCGACAATCGCGAGAGCTCTTCATGCAACGGGTGCTACCGGCTGCGCCACTACGACAAGCCGGCCAAGAAGGGCAGCGGCACCAATACATACGGCGCCGGTACCACGGACAACCTCGCATCATGGATGAACAACAGGACAGAATCGGTGGCGTATTTCAGCTCCTAACATGCTGGCTCGCCGGTGAGCGGCGAGACGTGCCAGGATTCCTGTGGTGGCAGAAGATCCCACAGACAGCGAGGCCATCAGAGCCTCATTCGAGCGACCGGACGCCTTCGAGCCAATATTTGATCGGCACTATGGCGCCATATTCCGGTATCTGGCCCGCAGGGTTGGGCAAGATAGCGGAGCTGAGCTCGCCAGTGAGGTGTTCACGATCGCGTTCGCACGGCGTGGCACCTTTCACACCGACTCCCCAAGTGCTCGCCCGTGGCTATACGGCATCGCCGCCAACTTGGCGCGGCGCCAGGCGCGAACCTGGAAACGGCGCCGGCGCGCCGGCAAACGTTTCAACCACACCGATGCCATTTGGTTCGATCCAGCCGCCGAGGATCGTATGGATGCGGAGAACCTGCGCTCTGCACTTGCCGACGCGGTGTCCAAGCTGCGGTCAACCGACCGCGAGGTCCTCTTGATGCATGCGCTCACCGACCTGACGTATCGAGAGGTCTCCGAGGCTCTTGCGATTCCCATTGGGACCGTGCGCTCGCGAATGTCGCGGGCGCGGCGCCAAGTCAAGGAAACGCTGTTGGCGGGAGGCCAAGTGGCGCTCGCCGCGGAATTGACTGAGGCAGGTGACGCTGATGCCAGCTGACGACCGCTTCAGAAAGATCATCAAAGGCTCTGTCGAACCACCCGAGCCCTCCCCGGCGCAACGGGAGCGGGCGCGGACAGCACTTCACGAGGCGTATCTTGTGGAGGAGCGACCACAGCGCCGCAGTAGGTGGCGCCCGTCCATCGGATGGGCGACGGCAGCGGCTGCCGGAATCGCGATCGTCGTCGCGGTCCTGGCGACACCGGGTTCAACGCCACCGCTCGATGCCAACCTCGAAAACATCGCCAGAGTCGCCAGAACACTCGATACCGCCGAGCTTCCCGAAGGTTCCTACGTGTACTCGCACATGGAGAGTACGGTCCTCATCTCCTCCTCATTGGGAGAAACCGGTCCTGAGATCTTCTACCTTCTGCCAACCAGCGTCGACATCTGGCGGCTGGGCACGACGGAGGAGCGACGAGTGACCGTCCACTATCCCTCATTCTTCGACGAGACATCCGAGGATGCCTACTACGCCGTCGGTGAAGACTTGGGCGATCGAGTGGGCGAGACATACACCGAGGCCCTAGGCAACATACCCAACCAGGAGAACGCCGCCAGCTGGCCCACCGACGTCGATGCCCTGCGAGACCAACTGGAGCTGGAGGACGAGAGTCGCACCGTTGAAGAGATTCAACAGCTCTTGGACCCGACGCTGAACGCTCCACCTGCGCTACGGGCAGCCCTCATCGAGGTCTTGGGAGGTCTCGATGTCACCACTGAGATGATCGGTGATGTCGTGCGGGTCACCCTCCGGGCCCATGAGCCCGGCCTCGGCCTCGTCCTACGTGAGCTCGACTTGGACAGCGCGGGCTTCATGACGAGAGCAGCCATTACGGTCCTTGAACCGGCCACACAGTTCTTGGTGCCGGCGGGGACCGTGATATCTCTCGAAACCTTCTCCCGCCCGTTCATCGTCGACGGCCCCGGAGTGCTCCCCGGCTAGTTGCCGCTACCCCAAAACACCTTCGATGAGTTGATGGGTACGGCGTTTGAGTTGTTCGGTTAGAGAGATCGCCGTGGTGGTTCGGTCGACACCGGGGATTGCCAGAATCAACTCGACGATGGCCATGATCCCAGGGTTCGAGGTGGAAACAACTTTGCACACCAAGTCGCCCTGGCCCGCGATCGTGTGGATCTCGATAACCTCAGGAATCGATGCCATCTCGTTGGCTACCTCGGCGAACCGTCCCTGCAGTAACTCAACCGTGCAAAACGCCTGCACGTCATACCCGATTGCCGCTAGGTCGATATCGGGACCGTATCCGGTGATCACTCCCCCATCTTCCATCCGAGCCAGGCGGGCGTAGACCGTGTTGCGAGCTACTCCAAGACGGCGCGACATTTCGAGAATTCCGGAACGTGGATTCTCCGCGAGGTCCAAGATGATCCGGACATCCAGGTGGTCGATTCTGTGTTCATTCTGCGCAGCCATCTGTCCATCCAGTCTCACGACCCTGAGCAATATGTTCAGCATACAGCTTGGCTGTTGACTGAACAGCGGCTACGGCAGACAATCGGTGAACACCTTGACCTAGGACGCTACCTCTGAGGTATCTGGGAACCATGCCGGCATTCCGCAAAGACCTTCACTCGATCGGTACATACTTGCCCGGCAAACCGATCGAGGAAGTGATGCGCAAGTACGGCGTTACCGACATCGTCAAGATCGCCTCGAATGAATGTCCGCAGGAGCCCTTCGCGCCGGTTCAAGACGTCATTGCCCATGCCGCCAGCCAGGCGCACCGCTATCCGGACTCGGCAGCTCACGACCTGACTCGGGCGATCGCCGCTCACCTCGAGGTCGAGCCGAGCAACGTGTGGGTAGGGCCGGGCAGCTCATCCATCCTCGCCTCGATCGCTCTTGCCATGGGAGGTGAGGGGACCACTGCCGTCTACTCAGACCAGTCATTCATCCTCTACACGATCATCACGGCAATGGCGCACTCCACTGCGGTCACGGTGCACCTCGATGAAGAGATGCGACTCAACGCGCCGGACCTCGCCGCCGCGGTCCGCCCCGACACGACGGTGCTCTACGTGTGCAACCCCAACAACCCCACCGGCACCTACATCGGGCCCGAAGCCGTGACCGGGATCATCGAGTCCGTGCCGAGCGATGTTCTAGTCGTCGTCGACGAAGCCTATGAGGAGTATGTAACTGATCCTCGCCACACATCGGCCATGCCGCACGCGCTGGCGCGCGACAACGTGATCGTCACGAGAACGTTCTCCAAGATCTACGGGCTGGCCGGCCTGCGCGTCGGATATGCAGTTGGAAGTGCCGAGACGATCTCCGAACTGCGACGTCTCCAGCTCCCGTTCGCCACGACGCACCTCAGCCTGGTCGCCGCCGAAGAGGCCCTGCGCCACCAAGACGCCGTTGCGGCGCGAGCCAAGGCCAACGCTGCAGGTCGTGACCATCTCACCGCCGTTGTCCGAGGCCTTGGTATCAAATGCCTCGAGAGCCACACGAACTTCATTCTCATCCGCCCGCCGGGTGATGCCGGAGCGCTGGCCGAAGAGCTGCTCCACCGTGGCGTCATCGTTCGCCGGTTCGGCGAACTGATCCGGGTCACCGTTGGCACCGAACACGAGAACACCCGATTCCTCGGCACGTTGGAAGACCTGCTCTGATGGGAGAAGTCGACTTATCCATCCGCCAGGTCCTCGATGCCGACGGCAATCTCGTTGGCGACCTGCCAGATCTCGACAATAAGGAACTGGTCGACCTGTACCGCCTCATGACGGCAAGCCGGGACTACGACCGGCGCGCCATGGCCGCACAGCGCCAAGGCCGCATCGGCACGTACCCGATGCTCGAGGGTCACGAAGCTGCTCAGATTGGCGCCGCCTTTGCGCTGCGGCCCAACGACTTCGTGTACCCGGCCTACCGCGAGCACGGTGTCCAGATCACACGCGGCATGCCCCTCGACGTGATGCTCTCGTACTGGCGCGGACTACCCACCGAAGGCTGGGACGTCCACGGCTTCAAGATGATGACGAATACCATTCCCATCGCCAGTCAGCTCCCCCATGCGGTCGGCCATGCCTATGCGGCCCGGCAGCGGGGTGAGGACGTTGTCACTGCAACCTTCTTTGGCGACGGCGCCACCTCCGAAACCGACTTCCACAGCGGGCTCAACTTCGCCGGAGTCTGGAAGGTGCCAACTGTCTTCGTATGTGAGAACAACTCATACGCGATCTCGGTGCCCCTGGCACAGCAGACCGCCAGTGAAACGATCGCCCAGAAAGCGACTGCCTACGGGATTGCCGGGGTACGAGTCGACGGCATGGACGTGCTCGCTGTGTACCAAGCCACCAAGGAAGCAGTCGAGAGGGCCCATGCCGGTGAAGGACCAACGCTCATCGAAGCTCTTTGCTATCGCTACGGCCCCCACGCCACCGCCGATGACGCTCGCCGCTACCGGCCGGAAGCCGAAGAGATCGAATGGCGCAAGCGAGACCCGCTGACCCGCTTCCGTACATTCCTCGATAACCGCCATCTGTGGAGCCAAGCTGCCGAGGACAACCTCCTCGAAGAGGCCGGCGACGCATTCGACATCGCCCTTGCCAAGCTGGAGGGGGTCCAGCCAACACGAGACTCCATCGTCCGTCATGCCTATTCGCGCATCCCGCAACAGCTCGTTGCCCAGCTGAACGATCTCGAACGAGGGGCCGGCGAACCCGAGTCGACCTTCTCCGAAGGCGAAGTCTGGCAACTGGGGTCTGATCCCTCGCCAAGCGGTCCCACCGAGCGGTGGAATATGGCCGAAGCGGTCAATGCCACGCTGACCGCCGGCATGGAGCGCGACGCTACGACGATCATGCTTGGCGAAGATGTCGGCGTTGTAGGCGGCGTCTTCCGCATCACCGAGGGCCTGCAGGAGAAGTTCGGGGCCGAACGAGTCATCGACACTCCGCTCAACGAGTCTGGCATCATCGGTTCAGCGATCGGCATGGCGATTTCGGGCAGCCGGGTCATCGCCGAGATCCAGTTCGACGGCTTCGTCTATCCCGCCTTTGACCAGCTTGTCAGCCACCTCGGACGGTTGCGTTTCCGGTCTCGAGGCAATGCGACCGCTCCCATCGTGGTCCGGTGGCCCAATGGTGCCGGAATCGGCGCCCACGAGATGCATTGCGACAGCCCCGAGGCGTACTTCGCCCACGCTCCCGGCCATACGGTTGTGATTCCGTCAACGCCATTCGACGCCAAGGGACTGCTGGCCGCGGCAATGGAGTCTGACGATCCCGTGATCTTCCTAGAGCCCAAGGTGCTGTATCGGGCGTTCCGCGAAGACGTTCCCGTCGAGCACTACAAAATCCCGCTCGGCACGGCGCGCGTCCGTGCTGCGGGAAGTGATCTGACCATTGTCTCGTACGGAGCGATGGTGAGGCATTCGCTGGAGGCAGCCGCGCAAGTGGCTGAGGAGGGCATTTCTGTGGAGGTGATCGACTTGAGAACGATCTACCCATGGGATGAGGAAGCAGTCGTAGCCTCGGTCGACAAGACCGGGCGACTGCTGATGGTGCAGGAACCACAACGAACCGGAGGCATTGGCGCCGAAATTGTCGCCCAAATCGGCGAACGTTGTGGTTACTCCCTCCTCAGCCCCGTGCGCCGACTCGGCGCCACCGACGCTCCGTGGCCCCAGTTCTTCATCGAGGACTATGCGCTGCTCACGCCGGACCACATCGTTCGGGCAATCCACGAAACGGTGACCGGCTAAGTGGCACACGAGCTTTCACTCCCCGATATTGGCGAGGGCCTCTCGGAAGCCGAAGTGGTCCAGTGGTTGGTTGCGGTCGGCGACACCGTCGTGGCAAACCAGCCACTGGTCGAGGTTGAGACCGACAAAGCGGTCGTCGAAATACCCTCGATCCATGCGGGAACCGTCCTGCATCTCGGTGCAGGAGCGGGAGAGCTGATCAACGTCGGAGACCTGCTCGCGGTGATCGGTGTAGATGGGGAGAGCTGGGAGGTACCGGTCACTGCGGGCGAGGCCACCACGTCGGCGCCAAGCCCCAGTCGGTCACTCGCCACGTCCAGCGCAGCAACCGGTCGGCCACTGGCAGTGCCGCTCGTGAGGAAGCTGGCCCGAGAAAAAGGCGTCGAACTCGAATCCATCCTCGGGACGGGCCAGGGCGGCCAAATCACCCGTGACGATGTGCTGGCCGCAGCTGGTGCCGTTTCAACCGAGGCCCCCGCTGCGATTGTTTCCACCGTTGAAGGCGGAGAGACCCTCTCCAAGCTGCGACGGACGATCGCCGAACACATGACCAAGTCGTGGGATGACATCCCCCACGTAACGGTCTGGGGACCCGCCGAGGCCACGCGGCTGCTCGACGCGAAACGGGCCACAGGAGCATCACTCGACGCACTCCTGGTCAGCGCGGTGCTACCGGCGCTTTCAGAGTTCCCCGTCTTCAGCGCCAGCTTCGATGGAGAACGCCTCGCGCTGCGCACCGACTACGACATCGGCGTTGCGGTCAATACCGAGGCGGGACTCATGGTGCCGGTAGTTGGCAACGCCGCCGCAATGAGCCTCGAGATGCTCGACAAGGAGATCTCCCGTCTGGCGGCGGGGGCTCAGAGCCGCACATTGGGGGCCGACGAATTACGAGGCCAGTCGTTCACCATCACGAATATCGGCGCAGTCGGTGGTGGCTACGGCACTCCGATCATTCCGCACGGCACGACCTCGATTCTGTCGGTTGGCCGGGCTCGCGATGAGGTAGTGGCTCGCTATGGGCAACCAGTGGTGGCCCCAATGATTCCGCTGGCGCTTTCGTTCGATCACCGCATCATTGATGGCGCCACCGGGACTCGATTCCTAAACCGAGTCATCGAGAGTATCGAATTGTTCCGGTAGGACGCCGACCGACCACGCCAGCCTTCACACAATGTCGAACTCGTTGCCTTCCGGGTCGGCCATCGCCTTGGCGTAGTGGCCTTGATCCGGCAAATCCATCGTCCGCAGCTTTGACGCTCCCAGGTAGACCAGCCGGGCGGCTTCGGCATCGACGCGGAGGCGACGTTCCTCCAGCGGCACCGAGCGGCCACCGCCGACGAGCACATCGAAGTGCATCCGGTTCTTGATTGTCTTGCCTTCGGGCACGTGCTGGAACCACACCCGAGGCCCACCGTCGGCAGGGTCGAGGATTGAGTCGTAGCCGTCCTCCACCTCGCCGGCGGGAACGCCGACGCTGATCCAGTAATCCTTCCAGGACTCGAAGCCCGCCGGTGGTCCCTGCAGGTCGTAGCCGAGTGCCTCCGCCCAGAAGCGGGCCATTCGGTCTGGGTCTGCACAATCAAAGGTGATTTGGTACGAGATAGGCATCTGGCGAGGTTAGGCGAGCCGCGCACGCGGAACGTGGTCCCGTCTACTACCCACCGTCATGTTTCTTGCACAGTCAGACGCCGAGATAGTCGGGCCATTCTCCGGGCTCGGTTGGCAGAGCTGGGTCGTGGCCGGCGTGGTGCTGCTCATTGGGCTCGTCATCGCTCGGATCGCCGGAAAGCTCACCTCTCGGGCGCCCGGCAAAACGGGACTCGGACCCTTCCTGGTGCACACTCATGGGTCGATTCATCAGCGGCGGACTCAGCGTCTTCGCGTTCATCTTTGTTCTGCAGTCCGTTGGCGTATCCGTCGGTCCGCTCGTCGGAGCAATTGGCATCGCCGGACTGGCCCTGGCCTTTGCCTTCCAGGACATTCTCGGGAACGTGATCGCCGGGCTCCTGATGCTGGCGCGGAGGCCTATTGCGGTGGGCGATGAAGTTGAGACCAACGACTACTTGGGCACTGTTACTGATATGACGCGGCGCGCCGCGGAAATCACAACCCTCGCCGGCGAGACCGTCTACGTCCCGAACGCATTGGTGTGGAAGAACCCGGTCACCAACCTCACCGTGACACCAACACGACGAAGCTCGGTCGCTGTCGGCGTCGGGTACGAGACCGACAGCGATCACACCAAGCAGGTGCTCGAAGCCGCCGCGGCGGCGGTCCCAGGAGTGTTGACCGAACCGGCGCCGGCTGCTCTCGCCATCCATTTTGGCGACTCGTCGATCGACTTCGACGTGCGCTGCTGGCACGACTCGGCCAGCTCGGTCGAGTGGCGGTTACGTGACGAGATGCATCGCGCCGTCAAGTGTGCCCTCGATGCCGCCGAGATCGGAATCCCCTTCCCGCAGCGCGTCATCCATCAGCTGCCCAACGCTGTCGTCGATCTAGCCGCCGGCGAACCGCAGACCGTCACCGACTAGGCCGGCGACGCGCCCAGTCGTTAGCGGCCAATCTGGCCATCGCCCCTAGCTAGCCTGCGCGGATGCCCTCTCGCTCCAACAGTGCCCCGCCGCCGCGTCTGTCGCGAATCATGGCGATGGCAATCTTGATTACTGCGGCCAGCGCTCAGGGCGTTCTGCTGCTCGGAGCCGGCATCGGTGATGTTGGGCCCGAACTGGGGATTGGTGCCGCGGAACTGGGAATACTCACGGCGTTGTTCTTCGGCGCCGCTGCCTTCACGTCGGCGCCGGCAGGCCGACTAGTTCAGCGAATCGGCTGGCAGCGAGCAGTACGGATAATCGCACTGGCCGAGGGATCGCTTCTCCTCATGATCGCCGCACTGGCCCATTCACAGGCTGTGTTGGGGCTTCTCCTCACGACGATGGGGGCTGTGTACGGCCTGGCCAACCCCGCTGCGAACCAGGCGCTGGCCGATCACGTAGATCCGAAACACCGCGGTGTCATCTTCGGCCTCAAACACGCCGGGATCCCAACAGCGACGTTGCTCGCCGGAGGCGCCGTTCCACTCATCATTCTCAACTTCGGATGGCGAACTGCCTTTGTCGTCGCCGCCGGCCTCGCCTTCGTGCTGCTGCTTGTCGTGCCCCGTGGCGACTTCGATCCGAGCGCTCATCACTTGGAGGAGGATCCGCGGCGCACCGTCGAACCGCTGCCACGATCGCTGCTGAAGTGGCTGGCGGTCACCGGACTGTTGGGGACCATCAGCGTCGTCGGGCTGAGCACATTCCTGGTGTCTTCGCTGGTCGATGACGGGTTCACAGACGCCACCGCCGGCTGGATCCAGTTCGGCGGGGCGTTGTTCTCGATCGCCTCCCGAATCACCTATGGCTGGGCAACGGACCGTTTCGGGGGGAAGGGGTTCACAGCTGTGGCCACCCTCAATGCGATCGGTGGGCTCGTGTTCTTGGCATTCGTGCCGGCGAGCGGCTGGTGGTTCGCCGTTCTCATCGGACTCGGATTCGCTACGGCATGGGGATGGCCGGGACTGTTCACATACAGCGTCGTCAATGCCAATCCGTCGACGGCGGCAGCTTCTTCGGCACTGGCCTACTCAGGTGTTTTCGCCGGAGCCGCACTGGGACCTCTAGTTGTCGGCTGGATCATCGACGAGGCCTCATTCGAGGCGTCGTGGGTATTCACCGCCATCTGCTTGGTCATCGCGGCCCTGATCATGGCTTGGACCGGCCGACAGATTGTGAGCCGAGACATGACAAGTACCGGGGTTACCGGCCCTGGACGTCCGTGATCAACTGCCGGGTCGCTCCGGCAATCCCAGGTGCCGTCGCAATGAAGCCATCCATCAGAGTCTTGGCTTGGTTGAACATCACCGGCTCGTAGTCCAGCCCCATCACTGCGCCTCCGGCTGCAGCGACTAGAGCGGCGCCACCGGCGACGTCCCACTCATTTTTGGGGACCAACGTCCACGTGGCGTCGGCTAGTCCAACCGCGACGAGCCCCAGCTTGTATGCAACCGAGCCCATGTTGCGAACTGCGATGGGAGTGGCGAAGAACGGTGACCACTCACCACGCTTCACTTCGGAGCGGCTTCCCAAAACCAGAGCACCCCGGATGTCATCGCGGGTCGTACAGGTGACGGGCTCGCCGTTGAGGGTGACCCCGTCATCGACAGATCCGACCATTCGCTGATCGTTGGCCACGCTGAGGATCCCGCCGGCGACCGGCTTGCCATCGATGACCAGGGCTATTGAGACGCACCACTCCGGGATGCCCATAACAAACTCTCTGGTGCCATCGATCGGATCCACGATCCATACCCGGGAACAATCCAGGCGCGAAGGATCGTCGACAGTCTCTTCAGACAGCCAACCCTCACCGTCACGCGGCAGCGCCGACAACAAGGCTTGGTCGACGGCCAGATCGGCCGCAGTGAGCGGGTCATCCCCCTGCTTCATCCGGGCCGCCACCTCGCCCGGCGTGAAGGCCTCGAGAGCCTTTGCCGCCAGGTCGAGGGCGTGGTTGATTCGAGTTAGGTCGTCGAGCTCAGTGACTCGCGTTGTTGACACGACGTTCTAGCCGCCGATGTAGCCGTGCTCGACCAGGTAGTCGTACACGGTCTGGGCGGCCTCGTCGACGCTGATGCCGTCGGTGTCGATGACGATCTCGGCGTCCTCGGGGACTTCATACGGGTCCGAGATGCCGGTGAACTCAGGGATGATGCCGGCGCGAGCCTTGGCATACAGTCCCTTACGATCGCGGCTCTCGCACACCTCGAGCGAGGTGGCGACGTGAACCAGGATGTAGCCGCCCTCAGCCGAAATGACCGAACGATTGACGGCTCGGGCCGCCTCGTACGGAGCAATCGGAGCACAGATGGCGGTACCGCCGGCCTTGGTGATCTCAGACGCCACGTACCCGATCCGCATCACGTTGGTGTCGCGGTCCTCCTTGGAGAAGGTCAGTCCCTTGCCCAGGTTCTTGCGCACGACATCGCCGTCGAGCAGCGACACCGAGCGCCCACCCTTGACGAGGAGCTTCACCATGAGAGCGTTAGCAACGGTGCTCTTGCCCGACCCGGACAGTCCCGTGAAGAACACCGTGTAGCCCTGCTTGTTGCGCGGCTTCGAAGTGACTCGGAGCTCCTCGACAACCTCGGGGTACGTGAACCAGTTGGGGATCTCGGAGCCGTCTGCGAGCTTGTCGCGCAGCTGGGTGCCCGAGATGCTGAGGAATTCGGTCCCCTCTTCGATCTCGTCGATCGGCTGGTAGTTGTCCTCAGATGGCACGTAGACCATCAGCTTGAAGGGAACGAGCGTTACACCGAGCTCGTCCTGTAGTGAAACGACCAGATCCTGCGCGTCGTACGGGCCGTAGAACGGCTCGCCCGAGGTGTCACTTCCCGGGCCGGCATGGTCACGGCCCACAATGAAGTGAGTAACGCCGTGATTCTTGCGGATGATCGCGTGCCACACAGCTTCACGGGGCCCACCCATGCGCATGGCCAGCGGGAGCAACGCCAACGCGGCGGTTCCCTCTGGGTAACGGCTGAGGATCTTCTTGTAGACCCGGACCCGCGTGTAGTGGTCAACATCGCCCGGCTTGGTCATGCCGACGACCGGATGGATCAAGAGGTGACCGCCGGTCGACTCCGCAGCGCGGGTCGTCAGCTCGACGTGAGCGCGGTGCATCGGGTTGCGGGTCTGGAACGCAACGAGCTTGTCCCATCCCTTCTCCACGAACTCGGCTCGCATCTCGGCCGGGGTGCGCCGCAGGCTCTGGAAATCGTAGTGATACGGCAGCTGCACACCTTCGAGGGTTCCGCCGACATAGTGGCTGTTGCCCAGGTTCAACAGGTAGTTCACGGCGGGGTGTTCGACGTTGGTCGAACCAAACACCTTGGTGGCCTCGGCCTCGCGGTCCGGCTCCCAAACATCACCAACCGTGAGCACGGCAAGCATGACGCCCTCAGGGTCACGAAGCGCCACCTTATCTCCGCTGTTCAGGTTCTCGGCAACCTCGGCGGTGACGTCCAACGTGATGGGCATCGGCCACAGCGTGCCGTCAGCGAGACGCATGTCATTGCATACCGAGTCGTAGTCGGCTCGGTTGAGGAAACCCCGCAGCGGCGAAAACGCACCGGTGAGCAAGAGCTCCAGGTCATTCATCTGACGCGGTGTCAGATCCCAGGAGGCGTACTCGAGAGAGTGCGACTTGATTTCGACGGAGCGGGCTTCGTCAACCATTAGGTCGACGAGCTCGCCACCATGGGGCTCGATGAGGTTTGCGGACACAGTTGCTCCTTCTCGGATGGGGAGGTAGACAAAGAAAAGCGGCGCGGTTTCCTGGCCGGCGCCTTGCACAATGGTATCGAGAGAATCCCGAGTTGGCCAGCCCACAGGTCAATGGATTCATTATGGTTGTCCAATGACGGCACCTGGGGGCCTAAAGGGGAAGCCAAAGAGCGCCGATCTCGCTCTAGTGAGACAACTGCGCCGGCTTTTGTTTGTATTCGTCGTCGCCTTCTCCATGATCGTTTCGACTGTCATTTCGGCGTCCGCCGACGACGCCGAAGTCGTGGTTGAAGGCGGTGGCTGGGGCCATGGCATCGGCATGTCGCAATACGGGGCTTTTGGCCAGGCCCTTGAAGGCCACACCGGCGAGGAAATCGTCGGTTACTACTACCCCGGCTCTGGCACCGCCCCGCTCGCCAACCAGGTAGACGCCACCCACTTTCTGACGGCGGATAACACTCCACTGTGGGTCAACCTTCTCGCCAACCGGACTTCGCTCCGCTTCGAGGCCATCGACGGCCCACTGAGGGTTTGCCAGTCGGGCACCGTCGGTTGTGATTTCAACGTCTCGCCCGGGGAGGTGTGGCGGCTCACGACCCTCGGCGACGGTACTTGCCAGTTTGAAGTTGATGGTGTCCCAGCGGCAGATCCGGCCGGCTGTGATGCAACCGTCAAGGGCATGTCTCCAAACGGAGCACGGATCGAGGTCGGTGGCCTCGACGCCAGCAGGGACGAGTTCGCCCGAGGCAGGATCCGAGTGCGGACACCGAACGCCGGTTCCACATTCCATGTCTCTCTCGAGATCAATCTCGAGGAGTACCTGTACGGCCTTGCCGAAATGCCCTTCTCCTGGCACTCCGAGGCGCTGCGCGCCCAAGCATTGGCGGGCCGGAGCTACGCAACCTGGAAAGCCCTCTCCAACGGGCCCGAGGATGCTTTCTCGGCTACCCGAAAGGCGAACTGCTGGTGCCACGTCTACGCCACAACTGCCGATCAGAGCTACAGCGGCTGGGCCAACGAAGCAGCCATCGGTGCCGACCGCTGGCAGGATGCCGTCGACTCGACGGCTGGAACGGTCATCACCCATCGAGATGCCAGCGAGGCTGGCGTAGTCGCTGCCTTTTACTCGTCCTCAACGGGCGGGGCCACCGAAAACAAGGAGGACATGTGGGGCGGGAGCCCGGTCAGCTACCTGCAGAGTCGACCCGACCCCTGGTCGCAGGCACCCACGGTGAACAACCCCTTCGGCGAGTGGCAGTTCTCGTTCAACGAAGATGACCTTGCCGCCCGATTCGGCGTCGACAAAGTCGACGGCCTGGAGATCACTTCTCGGTATGCCTCCGGCACCCCGTCGATGGTCGACATCTTCACACGCAAGGACGGCGCCAAGACGACCATCCACAGCTCCGGGCCCGATCTCTTCACGACCTTGGATCTGCGTGGTCGCAACATCGATTCCTTCAACTATGGAACCATCCCGACAGTCGGCGGCGACTTCAACGGAGACGGCCGTGACGACGTCGCCATGGTCACCGGCTTCAACGATGCCTGGTGGATCGGACAATCCTCGCCAGGCGAGTTCGCGATGGATACCTGGCTCAATCACGCCCCCTCCGGCAACTTCGGCAGCCCGCTCTCCGGTGATTTCAACGGAGACGGGATGACCGACGTGGCGATCCTGCACGAGGACACCGGGCGACTGTTCGTGGGCATGTCAACCGGATCACGTTTCAGAGCCGAAGTCTGGGCCAATCATGGTGATCCGGACAGATGGGGATCGCTGTTGGTCGGTGATTTTGACGGCGACGGTGCGCATGACATCGCCGAGTACGACAACTTCAAGGAACGGTGGCGGATCTATCGCCTCGACGATGGTGATCTGGTTCGCGAGTTCTGGTACGACTTCGCAGTCACCAACCCCAACTGGGCATCGCACACAGTGGGTGACTACAACGGCGACGGCAAGGATGACATTCTGTCACGCGATGCCGCCACCGGTGACCTGATCGTCCTATTCAGCGAGGGCACGTCGTTGACGCCACATGCCTGGCAGAGCCTGCCTCATGCCGGGCCATGGCAATACACGCTGAGCGCCGACTTCACGGGCGACGGTACACAGGACTTGGCCACATTCGACGCGGTTGCCGGAAGCTGGTGGGTGGTCGCGGGCACCAACACCACGGCAGCCATGAGCCCGGCTTCGTGGTTCACATTCGGAATCATCGGGCAGACCTTCGCCAGGCCGGTCGCAGCCGATTTCAGTGGAGACGACAGAGCGGAAATCGTCATGTACAACCGGAGCAACGGCAAACTCAAGGTTCTCACGTCGGACGGCTCTTCGTTCACCAAATCCTTATGGGGATCGATCCCTGCCAAGTCCCGCGTCACCACGATCATGGCGCTCAACGCAAATGGCAATGGCCGCACCGACATCGCCGCTTGGGATAACACCCGCCGCCGCTGGTGGGTTGGACGCAACCAAGCCAACACCAACTTCGCTGTCTCCCGCTGGGGCACCCTGCTGCGGTAGGCCCCAGACCCTGCCGTTGGAGTTGCCGAGGAACGCCGCGGCGTTGCCCAACTCCTGATTCTCTGGAACGGCGACCAGGTGCGCCTACTTGTTCGTCGGGAATCCGAGATCGACGCCGCGGTGGATGGGATCGGGCCAGCGAGAGATGACGACCTTCTGCCGGGTGTAGAAGGACACGCCGTCGGGGCCGTAGATGTCGTGGTCCCCGAAGTTGGAGGCCTTCCACCCTCCAAAGCTGTAGAAGCCGAGGGGCACCGGGATCGGCAGATTGACTCCGACCATGCCGACCTCGATTTCGTTCTGGAACTTCCGGGCGGCGCCACCGTCGTTGGTGAACACGGCAGTGCCGTTTCCCCACGGGTTGTCATTGATGACCTTGATGGCATCCTCGAAGGAGTCAGATCGAACAACAGAGAGCACTGGTCCAAAGATCTCGTCTTGGTAGATCTTCATATCGGGAGTCACGTCGTCGAAGAGTGTCGCACCGATCCAGAAGCCGTCCTCAAAGCCCTCTGGCGAGAAGCCGCGACCGTCGGCGACGAGGGTGGCCCCCTCTTCGAGACCTGTATCAACGTAGCCGGCAACCTTGTCGCGGTGATCGCGGGTAATCAGGGGACCCATCTCGGCGCCGGGGCTATCACCAGGGGCTATCGAGAGCTTCTCCATGCGCTCTTGGATCATGGGGATCAATTTGTCACCGGCGTCTCCGACCGCAACAACGACGGAGATGGCCATACACCGTTCGCCCGCAGAGCCATACGCCGCCGACACCGCCGCGTCTGCTGCCAATTCCATGTCGGCATCCGGCAACACGATCATGTGATTCTTGGCGCCGGCGAGAGCCTGAACTCGCTTTCCGTTGGCTGTGCCTGTCGAGTAGACATATTGGGCGACAGGGGTCGAACCGACGAAGGAAATGGCCTTCACATCCGGGTGTTCCAGGAGACGATCGACCGCCACCTTGTCGCCGTGAATGACGTTGAGGACTCCAGGCGGTAGACCGGCCTCGGCGAAGAGCTCCGCAGCCAGCAACGCCACCGAAGGATCCTTCTCGGACGGCTTCAGCACGAAGGCGTTCCCGGCCGCAATCGCGATCGGGTACATCCACATTGGGACCATCGCCGGGAAATTGAAGGGTGTGATTCCGGCAACAACACCGAGCGGCTGGCGGATCGTGTACGTATCTACGCCTGAAGACACCTGCTCCGAGAAGTCGCCCTTGATGAGGTGGGGCATGCCGGTGGCAAACTCGATAACCTCGAGACCACGGGTCACCTCGCCACGGGCATCATCGAGTGTCTTTCCATGCTCGGCCGTGAGCAATTTGGCGAGATCGTCCATATGCGCCTCAACCAAGTCACGGAACTTGAACATGATCTTGGCCCGCCGCGTTACCGGGGTATCTCGCCAGCCGGGAAACGCATCGGCAGCCGAAGCTACGCCGGCGTCGACTTCGGAAACAGAAGCCAGAGCGACCTCGGCCCTGACCAAACCTGTAGCGGGGTTGTAGACCTCGCCGCGACGCTCGGGAAGGGCGTCGTACTCCTGGTTGTCAATCCAGTGTCGAATCAGGTCCATTGGAGTCCTCCAGGCAAATATCGGCGGGTTCGAGGGCAGGCCCGGCAAGGATAACGACTCGGACGTCTGTGATATCAATCCTGGGGAGGACGAGATGGCACCCCTGGGTTGACGGATGCCCGCAACGGACGGCCGGCGAAGGCCCGAGCGATGTTTTCGACGGCGAAATTCGCCATGGCGATACGGGTTCGCGCTGTCGAACTACCCAAGTGCGGGATCACGAAGGCGTTCGGTAGCGCCGCCAACGGATGGTTGCCCGGGAGTGGCTCCGGGTCGGTCACATCAAGCCCGGCCGCCGCAATCTGGCCCGAGCGCAAGGCGCCAACAAGGGCGTCGGTATCGACGGTGGCCCCCCGTGAGATGTTGATCAGTGTCGCCGACGACTTCATCGCCACCAAGGCAGCGGCATCGATGATGCCGGTGGTCTCCTCCGTCAGCGGAACGGCAACAATGACGTGGTCAGAGCGAATCAGTAGCTCGTTCAAATCCACCTGCACGATGCCCAGGTCATCAGCTTGTGCCGCTCGTCGCCGGCTCGACACGATGATGCGCATTCCGAAACCGGCGGCTCTTCGTGCGACAGCCATACCGATCCTGCCGAAGCCGATGATCCCCAACGTCGAGCCGTGGACCTCTGTCCCCCACAACAGGTTCGGGTCCCACTTCTTCCACTCGTCGTTGCGTATGTAGTCGACACCCTCGCCAAATCGACGGGCGGCTGCGATCAGAAGGCCGAAGGCGGTATCGGCGACCGTTTCCGTGAGGACGTCTGGCGTGTGCCCGACCGGGATCCCCCGGGAGGTACAGGCGGCAACGTCGATGTTGTCATACCCGACGGCCATGTTGCTGACTACAACCAGGCGGCCCGCCCGATTCAAGAGGCCTTCGTCAACCTTGTCGGTGAGCATCGAATAGAGAGCGTCGGCATCGCCTACCCGCGCCAGAAGGTCCTTCCGGGGCATGGCATCCGTACCATCCCAAAGATCCACTTCACCGAGATCAGCCAGACGATCGAGCGCGTCGCCGGGCGGTCGGTAGGTAACGAGGATCTTGGGCACGCCCCCATGAAAGCAGGCCGGACCGACGGCAAAGGGCTACTCGGCGTCCTTGGACTTCCCACGAAGCATCCGGGCTCGAAGTCCGCTCATCGAAGAGAGATTCTCGCTTCCGTCCTCACCGGACTCGGTGATGCGAGGGAGCTTGGCAGACTGCCGCACATACCGTGTCTGACCGGCCCTGCGACGGATGAGACCGCTCATAGTGTTATCGACTACCTCTTCTCCGACGAGTGGCGCTGCCTCGGGAGTTTCACCAGTGCCATCCTCAGCGGTCGCCGCGATGTCTTCCGCCGGCACCGTGCCCGGGTGCAGTTCGGCCTCGAGCTCGGCTCGGGCGAGGCGCAAGCGTTCGGCCATATCCATGGCAACAACTTCGGAGTCCTCAGCTACGTCAGGCACAACTTCCTCGGCTACGGGCGCCTCGGCGGCCGGTGGCTCATCTGTCAGGGCAACGGCGGCGTCTTCGGCGGGCGTGACAAAGGCATCAAAATCGGACTGCTGACCGACGGGGTTAGGAACGACGACCTGAGCCCGAGCAGGGTCTTCCTCGGTCTGGGCGACCGCAGCGGGAACCACCGGCGGAGGGATCGTGTGCAGTGGCACCGAGGACACTTCCTCGACTACCTCAGCAACCGGCTCCTCAAAAGACTCCTCAACTACCTCAGCAACCGGCTCCTCAAAAGACTCCTCAACTACCTCAGCAACCGGCTCCTCAAAAGACTCCTCGACTACCTCAGCAACCGGCTCCTCAAAAGACTCCTCAACTACCTCAGCAACCGGCTCCTCAAAA
>JAAELU010000315.1 GCA_024226255.1 bacterium
CACGGAATGATGGCTCCCATCGCTAGCGTTGATATGTACGGTTACTATCTTAGTGGATTCGACTGATTCGATCCTGTAGCTGCTGTTGTTTTTTTCTGTTCCCGTGATCTCGATCCGTTCGCCTGCTTTGAACTCGTCTAGGTCGCCTGATATCTTATGGATGCTGTCATTGGCTGCGTCGAAATAAAAATCGCTGCCCGATACTTCTACAGACGATCGGTCTTTGTTACGAAGCCTTATCATCGAATCTCTGAACAGATTGTACTGCGGTGAAGTTTGGCATCCTCCTGACCAATTGTAGACACCTCCGCTATTTGTAGCAGATATATAGCTGTAATTATTGCTTTTTAAATTATCGACACCATGATCGACGTTGCGATACTTGCCCCAGTGAATTGCGATGCCGTCTTTTGTCGCAGCTACGGGCGGTTTGTGTCTGTTATAGAATCGAGCAGAGCAATCCTTCCCGCCAGTGTGCCCGACTTCCCTGAGCTTGAAGACAAAGTTCAATAGGGCGCCGGTAACTTCTGTTCCAGCATCGTTGTAATTTTGCGATACGTACGAGTTGCAGGTAAATTTTCTGTTGCCACGAATGGAGCTTACTCTCCAATCATGGGCTGCTTTGTATTCCTTTGTTTCGTGCATCCTTGTCGCAAAAGAGTTCCAGCGCCACCAGTCCGCAACTTCGCCTTTGTGCACAATAAAGAGTATGCCGCCATACTCGTCTCTGCACATTTCTGCTACATTATTAGCAGAGTCTACGCATGGGTAGTAGGTACTCTCGGAGTCATCCGGGTCGTTGAGTTTTCCTTTTCTCAACGCGCCTTTGTATGCAGCGCCTCTCTTTCTTGGGAATCTGTCAAAAACGAAGTCCGGGTTTATGGTCTCCGGGTCTCCGAGGGCTGTGTGCTGAAAAGGGTCCAAGAGTATGATTTGAAATGGGTGATCGTCGTCAGAGAAATCAACCTCTTCTTGCGAGGGAAGCGCGCTGTCTGGATGAGAGGCTGAGTCGCTGTCTACGTCCGCAGGACCTCCGTAGGTTTTTGTGGCGATGGCTTCCAATTTGTTCTGCCAGTGCGCATAGAATTCTACGATCGTTTCTAGCTGAAAGGGGTTCGACATGTCGTTGTTGTTGAATTTGAATTTCAATCCTGAAGGCTGCGTGCCACCCATCTCGGTGACGTAGGAGCTCCGTGTGATCTGGCCCCAGTAGATCCCCTTCTGGGTGGTCTTGATGATTGCCCAGTCTGTGTCTGTTATTGAAAGTCGTTTCTTGGATTCGAATAGAATAGGATAGGGCAGGATGCGTTGCGCGACGGCGTTGCCCGAAGCTATCTTGCCATCCTGCACCGGATTTGAAGATATGATCGTTTTGAAATGATCGTTTGTCCCTACAAGATTCTTGAAATCACTCGTGGCTTGATTTGGTTTCGAGGAGAAGAACGCAGATATCCCGGCAACATCGAATAATGCTATGGGGTCTATGTATCCGGTCTCAGTGACGATTCCGAATCTCAGTTCGTAGTACTTACTGGTCCCCGCTTTTGCTGCTTTGCCCAACGAATCTCCCTTGTTTAGGTAGACGCGCGATTCGCCCCCCAGGAAGATGTCCAGCCTACGCTTATCCGCGTTCCATTCTCCCCCTGCTTTTTCGCACGCCTCCTTCGCGTCGCTTTCTGCGGCGTACCCTGCAGCCGGTGTCTCATCCCCAGGTGCCTTGAGGTCTGTGTCGGGCGAGGGCCACGTGTAGTCCTGGCCGTTTTTAGAGCAACAAGACGCGATGCCCGCCTTTGGCTTGTCTTTGCCGTCGACTTTTTTGAATACCGTATTGTCGCGCAGTGTTTCGTTGGCTCGTAATTGATTAAGGAAATCAAGTGATTTATCACTGTCTTCCGATTGAGTCGAATCGATCAACGACAGGGGATCGACGTTCTCGTATACCAAATATTTTATTCTTCCAAAGCCCGCGTTTACTGTGAGTAAGTCAAACGCTTGCCATAGTGGCCTGTGGAAGAGGTCTATAGAGAAGGGGCTTTGTTGGTCGGGGTCGTCTCGGAGCCCAGGGTCAAGGAACAGGGTCACGCGGTCTGGGAACTGGGGGTTCCACCGCTCTCTGCGCTTGAGCAGCTTGTTTGTGCTCTCGTAGAAAGGCAAAAACTCGTTCTGTGGAACTGCGGAGACATAGCCGTCGCACGCGGCCTGTAGCCGGATTTCTTTCGAGCTCTGGATGCCTGTCTTCAGCTTCCACTGGGATGAATCGTTCTGGGACACGTCGTATTTTGTCATGGTCCCGTCATAAGTGCTCGAGTTGACCGAGCCGTTGCTTTCAGACATGGGGAGAGCGAGTATTTCTGTGGCTGACATTGGTGTGCGACCCTGGTCTGATCACGTTGTGAGTATGGAGTACGACGCGTTGGTTCGGCTTTCTCCGTCCATGACAATCAGCCTGTATTCATACTGGCCCGGATCCCTGTCGTTATCCGTATACGTGTAGGTACCTCTTGCAAGCCAGGTTTGTATGACAGACCATGGGTCTGAAGCCTGCTTTCTCCGCTGCACCATGCACATCAAGTTCGGGTCCGGGGATATCCATGCGAGGATAACCGAATTCGGCTCCGTTCCGGGACTTGGACGATCCCAGGTCGGATGATCGGGACGCGTATCATCGTACGCTCTTGCCGAGCCGATTCGCGATGGCGGTGAAGCGCTTTGGCCCTCTGCGCCCTGGTCATCGTAGGCTGTGACTCTGTAGTAGTAGGGCTTGTTCGGAGACACCGGGTCGGAATGTTCGGTCTGGGTGCTTGCCAGATCGGCGACTTCGGTCATCAGCCGAAGATCTCTCGCATCTCCTTTGCGCTCCGCGCGATAGACCTTGAACCCGCTGACATCTTGCGCCACGTTGTCAGCCCAGCGTACGGTGATCTCGTGATCGCCAGCGGAGATTCCGGTGATCGCCGGAGCCCGCGGCGGTACCACCTTCGGCAAGTAAACCGGCGGCGTCGACTTGCCCATCGGCCCAAGGTTCTGACCCGGGTCGACGAAGGCGACGCGGTAGAGATAGCGGTTGGTCGAGCGCCCGTCCATCGAGTCGAGGAAGGCGGCGCGGTCCGGGGCGGGGACGGTGCCGTCGTCATCGTCGGGACCGAGTCGGTCGTCATTGGCGGGGTCGGTGTGATCGAGGGGCTCGATCGTGATCTGCGAGAACGCCTCTTCGTTGCGGTTCAGGTTCGCCAGCACGCTCAGCGCGTCGTCGCTCAGATCGTCGTAGTGCGCCCGTGCCTCCTCCAGGCCTGCCGCTGCCTTGACTTTGCTGTATGGCGCATCGTCCCTGGCGGGATTTAGCTCTGCCGCAACTTGACCTACTCGGCCCTGCGGCCATTTGTCGGGAGCGACAGCGGCGACGGCATCGCGTTCGAGGATCTCTTGCCGATGTACGAAATCGATCATGTAGAGGGTCTGGTCCATCGCCCGGAAGACGTGGGCCTTGAAGTGTTTGCGCCTCTCGGGATCGGCGGGCTTGGCCCAGCGGACGGTGAAGAAGGACTTGCCGTGGTAGTCGGCTTTGGTGGCGATCAGACGCTGGTCGCCCCAGTCGACGTCGGCTGGGGCTTCGGGGCGCTGGCGGTGGACGCGGAAGACGGTGGCGGGGCCGCCGAGGTGGCCTTCGTTGCCGGGGCGGGGCTGCTCGGCGAAGGTGCGGCGGTCGTCGACCTCGACGCGGCGGTCGACAGCGCTGACGCCGACGGTGCCGTAGACCACGGGCTCGGCCAGGGACGTCTCGAGCGCCTGGGCGACGGTGAAGGCGGCGGGGTCGGCAGGGTCGTCGGCGGAGAGGAAGAGCTCGTAGGTGCGCAGCGGCCAGCCGACCTTCCAGGCGTAGGATTGGCCGTCTTGCAGACGGGAGAGCTTGCCCGGGCTGTCGTCCGCGAGGACCAGGAAGCTGCTCTCGTTGTCGGCACGCTCGATGCCGAAGTAGTCGAAGAGGCGGGCAGGGGTCGAGTCAGGCTTGACCTTCAGGTAGATCAGGTCGATCCCGGGGCGCACATGACTCAGGTCGCGCGTACCGTCGAGCGTCAGGGTGCGCGCGGCGGCGTCCCAGCTCGAGGCTGCGCCCTCGAGCAGCTGCTCGGGTGGCCCGATCGACCAGGAGTAACGGCCCTTGGCGAGATTCGGCGGCACGTCTACGGGCTTGATCCTGAGCACGTCTGCCGCCACCGCGGCGATCTCGAGCACCCCGCCGATGCGCTGTGCCGAGCTCAAAGAAATAACGTCGATACCCGGCCGCACGTCGGCCAGATCCCGGTCTGGCGGCAGATCGTGGATCGCGATCCGTGAGCCGTTCCACCGGGCATTGTCGCCACCGAAGCCGTCGTCGGCGTCGTAGGTGACCACGCTCTCGTCCGTCACCATCTGGACCTGACGCCGATCGACGGTGGCGTTGTCGGGATGGCGGTGGTGGACGTGGGCGAGGCGCGCCTGCCAATTGAGTGGGTCTAGGAGGTCGCGATGGAGGGGGTGCCCGTTCGGCAGGACCAGGGCGGCCTCGGCGCCGGCCTCGGGACGCAGATCGCGCAGTGGACCGCCGTTACGAACCACCAGCTGGAGTTGGGCGGCCCGACGGCTGCGCACGACCTCGAAGGAGCGGCCTCCGGACTGGAGCGCGGCGCCGTGGTAGGCGTCGGCGGGCCGGCTCTGGTCGCCGAAGGCGAGCACCACCTCGCTGAGCGTGGCGTCGCCGACCACCGGCTGGACCGACACGATCTCGCTCGGCCGCGCGTTGATCGGCGTCGGCTGGTAGTAGACGCGGAACTCTTGCAGGTCCGGCGCCTGCAGCGCGTGCGTCCAGGGCCAACGCCAGCGGATGCGCAGGCCGAGGGCGTCGCCGGAATCGTCCTTGTCGAGCACCCAGGCGACGACGTCGGTGGGTGGCGGCGGCGGCGTCAGATCCTCGAGATGGACGGCGTAGGGATGGCGCTCGGCCGCCGTTGCGACATCGTGCCAGGGGATCGCCTCCGACAGCGGGCTGTAGCGGCCGAAGAGATCGATCGCGTGCAGCCGGTAGGCGTACCAGCCGACGTCGAGGGCCGGGTCGAGATAGTGGATGGTACGCGGATCGGGCCAGCCCCCGGGAGCCGGCACCGGCGCGCCGTCCCGCGCCGCGCTGACCAGAAAGCGGTCCCCGCCCGGGCCCTCGCCCATGGGCCGGTAGCTCTCAGGGCCGGGGATGGTGGCGCGGTCAGGCTCCCTGGGTCCCAGATCGCGCCGCCAGGGCTGGAGCATCACCGGCCGCTCGGCCAGCGGCCGCTCGGCCCAGGCCGCGAGCTCGCCGACCGACAGGCCGGGCTCTGAGTCGGCGAGGTCGGGACGTTCCAGATCGAGGCGCTGATGGCCCGCCGGCAGGGCGAAGCCGCACAGGTCGCCCGGCGCCGCCAGGGCCGGCGAGCCGCGGTGCAGGACCTCGGGCACCAGGGCGCCGTCGACGTCCTTGTCCCGGACCCTCGGATGAGTGTTCAGCCAGCCCAGCGCGGCGTCAACGTCGCCGCCGAGCTTGTTGCCGTGGTCGGCGAGCACGATGTAGTCGTAGATCTCGCCCTCCACGGCCTCGCCGTCGATCCAGTAGAGGCCCAGGAGCTGGGCGTAGGCCGGCTCGAGGGAGGCGAGCTCGAGCAGGTCCATCGGCGCCAGATCCAAGCTCGGGCTCTCGGACTCGACCCGGTTGGTCGGCGAACGCGAGACGATGCGGAAGTCGCCGGCTTTCCTGTTGCCGGCGAAGGGCCGGTCGAGCTTCAGGTGCTGGCCGTCCTGGACTTCGACGATGCCGTAGACGTCCGGATTGTCGCCGAGCTCGATCAGCAGCCCCAGCAACTCCGTCGTCCATTCGGTGCCCTCGCCCTTGACCACCCTGCTCCCATTCTTGAGCCTGACTCGCTTGCCCGCTTCGACGTCGCTACGGTCGAAGACCGGTGGCATCGCCGCACCGCGCATGTCGCCGCCGCGCGCCGAGAGCAGGGCCGCGAGCTGGTCGTGGATCTCGGCGAAGGTATCTTCCTCGGAGCGCTCGTAGGACCCCGCGGCGAGCGGTGCGCTGCCGGTGAACGGTCTGCTGAGCACCAGCCGGCCAGGGTCGAG
>JAAELU010000316.1 GCA_024226255.1 bacterium
CACGGCACGGCGGTGCGCTGAGCGGAAGCTGCACAGCGTGTCGCTCAGGGGCGCTACCTCAGCCGCAAACAAGCGCGCACAAGCTCGAGAAGACAGCCGATAATGATCCTCTCAGCCGACGACGGTACTGTTGCCGGGTACAAATTCGAAGGAGCCCAGCATGGCTACCAGTCTCACCGAGGTCGCTGTTGACGTACCGTCCGACGACAACGTCTTGCAGGCGTTGTACGACCGAGCTCGGGCTGACGGCTCAGCCACCGCGCTGATGGTTCGCGATGGTGCCGGATTCCGTTCCATCTCCGTGGAAGCGATGATCGGGGAGGTGCGGGCCATCGGGGCTGGACTCGTCGGAGCCGGCGTCGAGACCGGCGACCGAGTCGTCATATTTGGGCACGCAAGCGTTGCATGGGCGCTGGTTGACTATGCGGTGTGGCAGGCGGGCGCCGTCAGCGTCACCATCTACGAGACATCGTCGCCCGACCAGGTGGAATGGATTCTGCGCAACAGTGGGGCAACTACGGCGGTGGTCGAGAACGCCGAGATGGTGAAGGTTGTCGAGGATGTCCGCAGCGAGGCGCCAGCGCTAGGCAACGTCTTCACAATGGACGATGTTGGGCTCGCTGAGCTGAAGGCGCTCGGTAACGGGGTTGGTGACGACGAGCTCGACCGCCGTGCGGCCAGCATCAAACACCAGAATCCCGCGACATTGGTCTACACATCAGGCACCACGGGCCGCCCGAAGGGGTGCGTGCTCACCCACCTCAACCTGATCTGGACCATGCGCCAGGTCATGCTCATCGCCCCTGATCTGGTCGGCCCTGGCAACCGGACACTCACATTCCTCCCTCTCGCCCACGTGCTGGCCCGCGTCGTTCAGCTGACCGCAATCACAGCCGGTGTCCCGGTCGCGTTTGGTGGGGGGATCCAGACCCTCCTATCGGATCTGGCCGAGCTGAAACCAACATGGTTGACCGTCGTGCCACGAGTTCTGGAGAAGGTGCACGACGGTGCCGCGCAGAAGGCCGGGACTGGGTTCAAGCGGCGTATCTTCGATCATGCGTCCAGTGTCGCCAAGCAGGTCGGGGCGCACGCCGTGGCCGGAACGACACCGTCGCGGCGCCTCCGTATCGAATACAAGGTCGCTGAGGCCGCCGTCTACCGTAGCCTGCGCGCCGCGATGGGCGGCGAGCTGAAGTACGTGATCTCGGGCGGTGCGCCACTCGATCCCGACCTTGGGTTCTTCTTCAAAGGTGTCGGTATCGAGGTACTCGAGGGCTATGGACTCACGGAGACCACAGGCCCCGCAACCGTCCATCGCG
>JAAELU010000317.1 GCA_024226255.1 bacterium
CGCGATGCGGCTGTCGGTGGAGACCGTCAAGGCGCATCTCTACCAGGCGCGCCAGCGGTTGAAGGAAGAGCTCAGCGAGGATTCAGCGCCGGGCGCCGGGGCGAAGGAGAGGCGGTAAGCGGCGGAGACAAGGATGACCGGAGGGGTCGTGGCCTGAATCCCCACGGACGGGGCGGGATCGTCCTTACCTCCCACAGGTCGACTGGGCGGCCTCTGAGACAATCGCGCCCTTTTCGCCTTCCGAGATCAGTCCAAGATCGACGAAATCGCCTGCCGCGTGGGCTACACACGAGACGTACTTGCCGTGGTTCTTCCACGGCTCGACTGTACCTCGCGGGCCTTCACACGGACAGAGCTGCGAGATCGAGCAGCCGTTGTACGGATTGACCAGATCGCCGAACGGCGACTGCTCGCACTCGTCCGCACTGTCGGCCACGCCGTCGTTATCGTCGTCCAGGTCGCAAGCGTCGCCCTGGTCATCAGCGTCGAAGTCGAACTGACTGGTGTTGGGCACCGCCGGGCAATTGTCCACGGCGTCGGACCATTCGTCGCCATCTTGATCGTCTGAGTCGTTGCAAGCGTCGCCCAGGCCATCGCCATCGGTGTCCCCCTGCTCGAAGTTGGCGATCAGTGGACAGTTGTCGTCAACGTCGAGAACCCCGTCGCCGTCGTCATCCTCGTCACAGGCGTTGCCGTCGCCGTCGCCGTCGGTATCCTCCTGGTCGGTATTGGCGACGCCTGGGCAGTTGTCCTGAACGCCGATGCAGCCGGGCTCCTGGATCGAGCCCTCGCAGACGTCGTCACCATCCACGTCAGCATCGCAGGCGTCTCCAATGCCGT
Source organism: bacterium (assembly GCA_024226255.1). GTDB lineage: Bacteria > Actinomycetota > Acidimicrobiia > Spongiisociales > UBA5794 > JAHEJX01. Next base: position 841 of record JAAELU010000317.1, read on the forward strand.
CGCTGTCTGTGTCCGCCTGGTCGGGATCGCTCGGGAAAGTGGAAGGACAGTTGTCCGGCCCGGCGGCGCAGGCCCCGGCCACCGCATCTGCGGCGTCACAAACGCCGTCCGCATCGTCGTCAGGGTCGCAGACGTCGCCATCGCCGTCGTTGTCCGTGTCGTTCTGGTAGGTGTTGGCGGCGCTCGGGCAGTTGTCGTTGGCGCCGATGCAGTTGCCCTGAACGATGGCGCCCTGACAGACGCCGTCCCCGTCGATGTCCGCGTCGCAGGCGTCACCGGCACCGTCGTCGTCCGTGTCCGTCTGGTCAGGATCACTCGGATGGGTCGTAGGGCAGTTGTCATCGGCGTCCAGGACGCCATCGTCGTCGTCGTCCGGGTCACAAGCGTCGCCAAACCCATCCAGGTCGGTGTCAATCTGTTCGGGATTTGACACCTCGAGGCAGTTGTCCAGATCGTCGTTGACCCCGTCCCCGTCGCCGTCCAAGGGACCCGTCACGATCTTGGCCACAAACGCGTCCCTGGCCCCCAGCAAGACTCCCTGAAGGGGATTCACCGTCGGAAAATTCCATGAGCTCGTACGTCCCACCACATAGACAGCGCCTACCGAATCGATAGCAACACCGAGTATATCATCGTACTGGCTTCCACCGAGATAGGTCGAAAACTCCAGTGAGCCGTCTGGCGCCAGCCGAGCGAGGTATCCATCAGTCGAGCCTGCCAACGACCCCTGAAGGGCATTGAGGGTCGGGAAGTCCGGCGAGTGCGTACTCCCTCCAAACCATGATCTTCCAAACGGTCCCACAACCACACAATCAGCCCCTTCGCTACCCTCGCCACCGAGATATGTTGAGTAGATCAAGTTCGAGCCGTCGGGAGCAAGCCTCGTTGCGAACGCGTCAAGGTTCCCGCCGTTGATAGGTTGGAAACCATTGACGATGGGAAAGTCCTGCGAGTCAGTACGGCCGGTCACAACCACCTCTCTATCAGGTCCGACGTCGAGGTCCAGGTAGTATTGATCCGCCAAGCTCCCCCCGAGGTACGTCGAAAAGACCGGTGTAATGAGGGGGCTATCGAACCTACTGATCACTACGTCCCAGTCTCCGCCTCCGTAGGTGGGCTGCAGTGGATTCATCAGTGGATAATCGAGTGATTGGCTCATTCCCACGAGGTAGGCATTTCCTTCTCCATCGAGCTCGACGTCGAAGAAAGATTCGCGACCGCTGCCACCGAGGAAAGTCGAATACACAAGCTGGCCCGAAGGGTCCAGCTTCGCCAAGAAACCATCTTCGATGCCGCCGCCGTACGTGCTTTGAAACGCATCCGATGTAACAGGGAAATCCGTCGAGTTAGTGGATCCCGTGACATATGCGTTGCCTTCGGCATCGACCGCAAGGCCCGTTAACGACGAGCCAACACTTCCATTCAGATAACTGGCAAACAAGAGCTGGGAATCCGTTGCGTCGATCTTGGCTACGACCGCCTTCCAGTAGCCACTGCCGGGGGTGCTCTGGGTCGCATTGACGGTCGGAAAGTCGTAGGACGTCGTGTATCCCCCGATCCAGGCGTTGCCGTCAGCGTCCAGGGCCAGAGATCCCGTTGCCATGGACTCGTCCCCTGAACCTCCGAGAAAAGTGGAGAAAAGTACCTGCTGCCCGGTTGGGTCCAGCTTGACCAGGAAGAAGTCGCCTCTGCCGCCGCCGCCGTACGTCGCCTGGACACCTTCCACGATCGGGAAGTCTGGAGAATCCGTAGCTCCCACGACGAAGATGTTGCCCTCGGCATCCAACCTGACAGCCCTAGCGTCTTCATTTGTGCCGGACGCCGTACCGCCCAGGTACGTCGAGAACTCGAACTGCGCTGTCTCCGCTGCACTCGGCCCACCACTGGTCAGCACAAGAACCATACTGGCAAAGGCCATCAAATACGGCCAGACTCTCCCGGTCATTGCGTGCCTCCCTTCGATTCGAAATTATCCTTCGCCATCAATCGGAGTGGCGCGCGCTAGCCTGGGCTCCTTCGCACGAAGTAGGGATGGTGCGGTGAAAGCGAGGAGTCGAGGCTTCACAGCGCCGGTTTCCGCCGACAGCGCCCTCTTGGGGCTCCTACTTGTCTAGCTCCTCGGCTGCCTCTGCACAACGCCCTCGCGGGTAGTTAAGAGCTACCCCGATGGGTAGCGATGTGATGATGCCTCCGCGCACGATGGCCGGGCCGGGGCCCCGCCCCGGCGAGGACCGAAGGGCGCGTGGCATCACCATCGTCGCATCATCGCCGCGCCGACGACCGCCGGGGTTGAAACGACAGCCGCCGGGGGAGAATGCTGGTGCCGGGGAGAACGGCTCGGGTGTCGAAGACCTGGAGATGATGGAAGGTGACGCGCTGGATGGAAGGATCGAAATCGATCTGCCACGACGATCGGTTGCGGCAGGGTATCAGAGGCCGGGAGCCCGTCGTGACGCCGGCCGTTGCCTGAAACGTCGTGACGGTTGCTCAGCGACAATCTCACCACAGCACCGACGACAACTAGATTTGTGCAGTCGTCGGTGAGCCGAAGTGCGCCAGTCCGCTAGCCTGTGGGGCCCATCAGGGACCCACAATCAAGGAGGCTGGCGTGACCACGACGGACGTCCAAGTGAGGAAGCTGATGGAGGAGTACCAGAAGCAGGGTCAGGTGGGCACGGCGGCGCTGCGCGCCGGGATGCATCGCAACACTGCGAGTA
>JAAELU010000318.1 GCA_024226255.1 bacterium
CCTTTGACCCCGACGGGTCGCCGTATCGTTTGTGAACGGATCGAGAGAGGCCGCGCGATTGCCCATGTGGCGGCTGAGATGGGGCTCTCTCGGCAGACAGTTTCGAAGTGGTGGAACCGATATCTGGTCGAGGGTGAAGCCGGCCTGGTGGATCGCCGATCGGTGCCCCGCTCGTGTCCGAACCGGTTGCCGCAACGCACTGAGCGGCGCATCATCTCGTTGCGGATCAACCGGCGTTGGGGACCGGCAATTATTGCTGGGCACCTCCGGCTGGTGCCGTCAACGGTGTGGCGGGTCCTCAAACGCTACAAGATCTCTAGGTTGCGTGACCTCGATCCGGCATCGGGACGCACCATCCGCCGCTACGAAAAGACGGTTCCTGGTGAGTTCGTCCATGTCGATATCAAGAAGTTCGGCAGGATCCCTGATGGTGGCGGCTGGCGGGTTCACGGCAGAGGGCATCCTCGACCCAACAACGGCAAGATCGGATACACCTACCTGCACTCAGCGGTCGATGACTACTC
>JAAELU010000319.1 GCA_024226255.1 bacterium
TAGCGGGGGCGGGGGCTGATAGCGCTCGGCATCGGAAACAATCTATCAAGCGTAACCTCGGGAGATGCAGCATCCGCGTCCCAGCGAGGTCAACAGCCCACATTGGGCTGCTTTGGATTCGATTCCCGCCGTGAGCGAACCTGCCAGGGCGGTCGCTGCGGTCCTGGTGCCGCTGTACCTGGATCACGACGGAATCGTTCGGGTCATCATGACGAAGCGGCCGGACAACATGAGGACACATCCGGGCGACGTCGTGTTTCCCGGGGGAAGGCTCGAGGAGGGGGAGTCGGCTCCTCAGGCAGCGATACGCGAGGCGTGCGAAGAGGTCGGGTTGCCGCCGGAATCGGTGACGGTCGTCGGTGGACTGGCGCCGGTTACGACACGGGATCCCGGGAATCTCATCGTGCCGGTCGTGGCTCGAGTGATTCGGCCCGACACCCTCATCCCGCAGCCTGAAGAGGTCGAAGTCATTCTCGAGCCGAGCATTGACGAGCTATTGGACGATGCCCGGTGGCATGTGTCCGAGTGGTTCGGCAACAACCTGTGGTTCTTCGACTTTCCTGAAGCGACGCTGTGGGGAGCTACCGCCTTCATGGTCCGGCAGCTTCTGGAGTACTTTCGAACGCCGGAGGCTTAGACCCAGCGTTCGAGCCAGCCGATGAACTCGCTGTACCAGTGGATGGAGTTGGCCGGCGTCTGGATCCAATGACCCTCGTCCGGGAAGTAGACCAGCCGGCTGGGCACTCCCTTGTGCTGCAGAATCCCGTACAAAGACAAACCCTGGGTGATCACCACGCGGTAGTCGAGCTCGCCGTGCATCACGAGAGTTGGAGTGACGATATTCGCCGTGTTGGCCAGCGGACTCCACCGCTGGACTGCGTCCATGTTCTCCCACGGCAGTCCACCGATTGCCTTCTCCCGACCCTCGGTAGTGTCGCTGGCCCATTGACCTAGGAGGTCGGTGACGCCTGCATGGCAGATCGAGGCTTTGAAGTGATCTGTCTGCGTGGTGATCCAGGTCACGAGGTAGCCGCCGTATGAGCCGCCGGCGATGGCCATGCGGTTCTCGTCGATGTAGCCGGTTTCGATCAGCGCGTCGGTGGCGGCCATGACGTCGGTGTACGTCTTGTTGCCCCACTCACCCCGGATCGACCCGGTGAAGTCCTCGCCCCACGACGTCGAGCCATGGAAGTTCACAGAAGCAACCACGTACCCGGCTGCGGCCATCACTTGTGTGTTCCACCGCCAGTGCCAGTCATCGTTGACCAGGCCGTGGGGGCCGCCGTGGATGTTGTGCAGCAGCGGCCACTGCTTCGATGCGTCGAATCCAGGAGGGAAGACCAGTTTCACCTCGATGTTGTGGCCGTCGGCACCTGGGACATGGATCGTGTCGACGGCGCCGATCTCGAGTTCGGCGAGGGTCGACTCGTTGAAGGTCGACACTTGCCTGGCTACTCCGTTCTCGATGACTCCCACTTCCGGCGGTCGATCGGCGCTCTCAGTCCGGCACCAAATCACTCCTGCAGCCGCCGGGCCGTGCCACGAGTTCGCCGCTTCGAGCTTGACCGGTGGTGTCCCGGCAGTGTCGGTGGTGAACAGGCAGTTGCGGCCGCGGTGCTCGGCGGAGAGCACGACTGACTCCTGGTCGACAAATTCCCATCCGGCGGCCGATTCATCCCAGTCCTCGGTGAGGATGGTCGACTTCCCAGTAGCAAGGTCATGGCGGGTGAGCCGCACGCGGTCGGCGTAGTAGCCATGTTCCAACTGGACCCCGTAGAGCAGTGAGTCACCGTCGGGCGAATAGCGGGGGCGCCGCTGCTGGGCGGGCAGTTCAGGCGTCAACTGGGCTGGGGTGCCGCCGGTAATCGGCAGCGTGTGGATGGCGAATTGCAGGTAGGGCCGGCCCTCGAGCGCCACCTCGAGAGTCATGGCGATCTGCAATCCGTCCGGGCTGATGTCGAACGTCCCCACCGGATCGGCCTCACTCGAGCACAGTCGCTCGAGTCCAGGGGTCAGATCGATCGCCGCACCGGTCGCCGCGTCGATGTGGAAGAGGTGATGCAGTTGTCCCGAAACGAGCCAGCGGCGCCAGTACCGGTAGACACGCTCCTCCGTGGCAATCGCGGAAAGGTGGCGCGTCTTCCTCTCGTCCAGCTCCGTCTTGGTTTCGTCCGGCGTCAAGAACCCGCGCAATAGCGGAACAACGGCGATCAGGCCGGAGCCGTCTGGTAGCCACTTCGATTCGGCCACCCCGAGCGGCAGATCGGTCAGTGGCCTCGCTTCGCCCCCACCTAGCTCCATCACATGCAGCTGTTTCGCCCCGTCATCGGCAACGGATCGAACGAACGAGACTGTGTCGCCAGCGGGGTTGATCGCAGGGTGAGTAGCGTCTCGGGTGGTGATGGGGGTTGTGGTGCCGTCTCTCTCGATCCGGTGAAGCTGTGTAGTTGGCTTGTTCGTGTCCAGGTCATAGGTCGTGACCGGGACTACGGCGGCAGATCCGTCGGGCAAGGGCACCGGCTGGCCAACACGGCTCATCTGCCACAGCGTCGTGGCGGTCAGTGGATTGCTCATCTGGTGATTATGGCTCCAGTCGCCTTCGGGAGCTAGGCCGGAAGTCGGTGCGTCATCGTGATAACTTTTCGGTCTGGACGCGAGGAGTGGCAGTGAGACATTTAGCCGGGAAGGTCGCCGTGATCACGGGTGGCGGGAGTGGTTTGGGGCTGGCTATGGCTCATGCCTTCGCTGCTGAGGGAATGGCGCTCGTGCTCGCAGATATCGACGAGGAGGCCCTCGAAGCGGCCGCGGAGGCAGTCGACGCCGAGGTGATGACGTACGTGGCGGACGTCACTTCCTATGACTACATGGTGGGTCTGGCCGCGGCATCCATCAGCCGTTTCGGTCACGTCAACCTCCTCTGCAACAACGCAGGCGTCGCCGGCTTCGGGGGAGTCCTCGACATGACACTCGACGAGTTCCGCTGGGTAATCGATGTCGATCTGATGGGCGTGCTCCACGGCATCAAAGCCTTCCTTCCCCACATGATGACCCACGGCGATGCCCACATCGTCAATACCGCTTCCGTGTCCGGGTTGTTGACCCAGCCCGGGATGAGTGCCTACAACGCCGCCAAGTTCGGCGTGGTCGCACTGTCCGAATCGGTCTTCTACGAGCTGCAGCTTCTGAAATCGTCGGTCGGAATCTCAGTGTTGGCTCCTGCGTGGGTGCAGACACGAATCTTTGAGGCCGATCGATACCGGCCTGGGGCCACCTCGCCGCAAGGTGAGATCGCGGAAATAGTCCGACCTGCCATGGTGGAGTTGGCCTCAAATGCGCGACTCACCGCCGACGATGTGGCCGTCAAAGTGGTCGAGGGCGTCAAGGCCAATCATTTCTACATCGTTACGCACAAGGGCGTGTTGCCGTTCATCAAACATCGCCACGAGGATATCGAGATGCTGCGCAACCCGAGCGTCGACCAGGGTTTGGGATGAGGCTCTCCTTCGAACAAGGCCGCGTTCTTGGCGCCATGATCGAGAAGGCGATGACGACGCCGGCCGGCTATCCGATGTCGCTCAATGGTGTCGTCGTGGCGTGCAATCAGGTTTCCAATCGGGATCCCGTGACTGAGTTTTCCGAAGATCAGGTCGAGCTCATCCTGCGCAGCCTTGCGGACGACGGTATCGCCAAGATGGTGCATCGGCCGGGAGACCGGGTGGTGAAATATCGGGAGGCTCTCAATGAACACCTGGAGACAGGTGAGCAGGAGACGGCCCTTGTGGCGGTGCTGATGCTGCGTGGTGCGCAGACTCCAGGGGAACTGCGGCAACGGACCAACCGCTACGTCGAGTTTGTCAGCCTGCCGGAGCTGGAAGAGGTCCTGTCGGATCTGGGGCGCCGGGGCCTGGTCCGGCGTTTGGACCGGCAGCCGGGCCAGAAGGAGTCTCGCCATGAGGAACTGCTGACGGGAACTGCCGAAGCTGAGCCTCCACCGGCCGGCGCCGCAATGGTGGAGGAGTCAGTTCTTGAACCGATCTCAGCAAGCGCCGATGACGGGCCACCGCCGGACACCCCGGCCGAAACGGAGGAGCCGGCGGTCGACCTCGCTGCCGAGCTTGCTGACCTCAAGCGACGTTTTGAGATCCTTCTCGAGAACCTCGGCGAAGAGATTCGCTAGGAATTCGATTCCTCAGCAGGCTCCTGGGAGCCACCGTTGTCGGCGCCGCGAGTGCGGATCAGACCGAGGACAATGCCTTCCACAACGGCCTTCCACGAGGCGTCGATGATGTTGGGGTGGACACCGATGGTGCCCCAGGAATCGTCGCCGTCGCTGTGTTCTGTCAGAACCCGAACCCGCGCGCTGGTGCCGTCGCTGGAGTCGAGATCGCGCACTCGGTAATCGATCAGCTTGATCGATTGCACCTCGGGATAGGCGTCCGCCAGCGCGGCGCGCAGTGCTCGGTCCAGTGCGCTCACCGGGCCATCGCCCTCACGTGTTGTGACAATCCGCTCATCGCCCACCGACACCTTGACGGTGGCCTCGGCGACGACGCGGTCGCTGTGGTTCTCTACGAACACCCGATACGACTCGAGTTCGAAGAAACCCTGGCGGAAGCCTTGGGCTTCACGCAGCAGCAGCTCGAACGACCCATCGGCAGCCTCGAACTGATAGCCGAGATGCTCCAGCTCCTTGATCTTGTCCACGACCCCCTGCGCTTCCGCCGAGGTCAGGTCGAACCCTTGTACCTCGGCCTTGGCGAGGACGGTGGAGCGTCCGGCCAGCTCCGAGACAACCACCCTGGTGTTATTGCCGACATCAGTCGGATCCATGTGCTCGTAGGCGTCGGGACGGCGGGCCAAAGCGGACGTGTGGAGCCCGGCCTTGTGAGTGAAGGCCGAGTTGCCCACGTACGGGAGATGGGGGTCGAGCGTGAGATTGACGATCTCGGCGATGTGATGAGAGATGGTTGTGAGCCGACCGAACCGTTCCGGCGGAATCGTCTCGAGCCCCATCTTGAGACCCAGGTTGGGGATCAGAGAGCACAGGTCGGCGTTGCCGGTGCGCTCGCCGTAGCCGTTGATGCAGCCCTGGACCTGGTAGACGCCCTCCATCACGGCGGTGATCGAATTGGCCACCGCCATTCCGGAGTCATTGTGGAAGTGGCAGCCGAGGGTGGCATCGCCCAGGGTCTCGGCTACGTCGCCGACAATGCCTTGTACCTGGTGGGCCAGCAGTCCACCGTTGGTGTCACACATCACAATGCGTTCGGCGCCTGCCTCGTTGGCAGCTTTGAGAACGGCAAGGGTGAAGTCCCGGTTGGAGCGGTACCCGTCGAAGAAGTGCTCGGCGTCGAAGAACACTCGACGCCCTTGGTTGCGAAGGTATTCGATGGAGTCGGCGACCATGTTGACGGCTTCGTCGGTCGTGGTGCGCAAGGCGTGCTCTACGTGATAGTCCCACGACTTGCCGACGAGGCAGATGACGTCGGTTCCGGCGGCGAGCAGTGCAGCGAGCTGCTCGTCATCTTCTGGCCGGGCGTCCTTGCGGCGGGTCGATCCGAATGCCGTGAGGGTGGCGTGCTGCAGGTCGAGCTCGGTCTTGGCCCGCTCGAAGAACTCATTGTCCTTGGGATTGGCGCCGGGCCAGCCACCCTCGACGTAGGCGACCCCCAGGTCATCAAGCAGGCGGGCCACAGTCAGCTTGTCTGTGGCGGTGAGCGAGATCCCCTCCTGCTGGGTGCCATCGCGCAGCGTTGTGTCGTAGATCTCAACCGATTGTTGGCTCATTGTTGGCTTTCGTGTTGGTGGCTGCTGAGGACAGAAAAAAGCCCTCCGGGCGGAGGGCAAACGGCACACGCACCCCTCGAGGGGGCGGCATGCCTACCGAATAATGATGGTGTTGCGGTGTGTCATCGTCCCCGGAGTATGTACGGGGCGGCGATATCCGTCAAGAGGAGGCTCCTATGGGCAGCTTCCCGTCCAGACAACGGCGGTGTCCGGATAGTCCGAGAGGTCCAGCCCGGAGTTCTCTTCGGCGCATACCCGAACAGTTCGAGCTCCTTGCGGTAGCTCGACCTGCGCCTCGGCGATTTCCCGCTCGCGGACCTGGTTTCCAATCGCCTCATGCATCTCCATGAGCTCGGAGTCCGAGTGGGAGATCACAATGACAGTTGAATCGGTAGCGGTGCCGGACCGGGTTGAAGCAATTACCAACTTGCCGTCGACATACATGTAGGTGAAGTCATCGCCGAGGGACTCGTCGGCACGCTGGCGAAGGATGCGCAATGACTGCATTGCATTCAAAGCGATCCGGGCATCTTCCAACTCCAGATTCGTGGCATCAAGGCGACGCAGTTCGGTCTCGTCCTCCAGCCTGATGGCCTCCATGATCTCCGAGAATCTGGGTTCGGAGTGCGGGTTGAGTGCCTCGAATCTCTCCGAGTATGGACCGTAGGGCGGCTTGAGGGGTGTCGGGCGCGGCCACAGCCAAACTACGCCAGCCACCGCTAGTGCTACGACAACGAGCCAGATCATTCGACGACTCATGAGTGCGAGACTACCGGCCTGGGGCGGCGTCTCCTGCCCTGCTAATCTTGCCGTATGAAGATGACTGGACGTTGGTGGTGGCGCAGCTGAGATCCCTCCGCGCGCCGTAACGTCGATAACGCCGGAGGTCACAAGGCCCCGGCGTCTTTCTTTGTCCAAGTCTCCAGGCCGGTGGCTTCCCCAGAAAGAATTGAGACAACCAGATGAGTGAAGATCGCCAGACCGTATTCTCGGGACTGCAGCCGACCGGCAATGTCCATATCGGCAACTATCTGGGCGCCCTGGTGAATTGGGTCAAGCTTCAGGACAACTACGACACGATCTACTGCGTGGTGGATCTGCACGCCATCACGGTCAATTACGACCCCGCTGAGTACCAGAAGGAGCGATTGGAAGCGGCCAAAGTGTTGATCGCGACCGGCATCGACCCCAATCGGTCACTGTTCTACTTCCAGAGCCAGGTGCCCCAACATGCCGAGCTGTCGTGGATTCTGGGAACGATGACGCCAACCGGCGTGCTCAATCGAATGACCCAGTTCAAGGAGAAGGCCGAATCGGCCGGGTCCAATCTCGGTCTGTACTCCTATCCCGTTCTGATGGCGGCCGACATTCTCCTCTATCGGGCGAACCTGGTCCCTGTCGGCGACGATCAGCGCCAGCACCTCGAGATGACTCGTGACCTTGCAGAACGGTTCAACAATCGGTTTGGTGAGGTCTTCCCGATCCCTGAGGCTTTGATCCCAGAGAAGACTGCACGCGTGATGTCGCTGACTGACCCGACGGCGAAGATGTCGAAGTCGGCTCCGAATGAGAAGAGCCGCGTGCTGATCCTGGACTCGCCTGACGTGATCAGGAAGAAGATCAAGTCGGCCGTCACCGATTCCGAGCCGACCGTGCGCTACGACTGGGACGAGAAGCCCGGCATCTCCAACCTGCTGGAGATCATGTCAGGCTGCACCGACCGCAGCGTCGACGATCTTGTCTCTGAGTATGCCGATAGTGGTTACGGGGTCTTCAAGGAGGCTGTCGCCGAGGCGGTCGTCACCAAGCTGGCACCGATCCGCAGTGCCTACCAGCAGCTCGACGACCGTGAGGTGGCCCGCCTGATGCAGAAGGGTGCTCTCGATGCCCGCACCAGGGCAGAGGGGTTCGCTCAGGAGATCCGCAAGGTCACGGGGTTGTCGGCTCCCTAGCGAGCAACAGGACGTGGGCCTGCATCGAACGCGGTCGGGCGATCGCAGGGAACAGTCCGTCGAACA
>JAAELU010000320.1 GCA_024226255.1 bacterium
CACCCAGGACTGGCATCCGGCAGACACGCCTCACTTCGCGAAGGATGGTGGCATCTGGCCGGTGCACTGCGTCGCCGACAGTTGGGGAGCCGCTTTTCATTCCCGGCTCAGGGTCGTAGGTCCGTCGGTCATGAAGGGCACGCGGGGCGAAGACGGCTACTCGGGATTCACCGTTCGCGACCCGGAGACCGAGGTAGAGTCGCCCACCCCGCTTGCTGATCTGCTCCGAGAACGGTCCATCAGCCATGTGGCGATTGTGGGCCTGGCAACGGACTACTGCGTGATGTCGACCGCCATTGATGCGGCCACGCTCGGATTCTCGACGACGGTGCTCGCCGACGGGATTCGTTCGGTCGATTTGGCGGCCGGCGATGGGGCCCGGGCAATCGCCGCGATGGTGGCTGCCGGTGTCGCGGTGCGCTGATCAGGGGAATCCAGCCCGTGGTCAGCCGGAGTGCTATTGGGCGGGTGGTTGTTTGCTGCGCGCTTCCGCCACCAGTCGGCGTTGCAGGTCCTTCATCTGCTGGGTGAGTGACACGTGATAGACGTGGGGATTCACCAGGCGGCGGACCCCGGGGTCGAGTAGCTCGACGTCGGCGCGGCGCCGCTCCCGCATCTCGGCGATCGTCGGCGAGCCCAGCCGCTTGCGATCGCGGAAGACCGGTTCGAGGAGGCTCTCGACGCCGGCAACATCTGCCGCCCGCATCGTGCGCTGTACCCCTTCACGGTTCGGATGATGCAGGACGAGGTCACCGTTCCCGGGCGGTGGTTCTTCGGCCGTGGCTATCACGTCGGCAGTCGAGTAGCCCCGCGAGTCTTTCACCCGCCACACCTGCTTCAGCCCCGGCGTTGGGATCTTGCCGGGCGAGTCGGACACCTTGATCGCCGGCACCCAGCGGCCTTTGTCTTCGATGGCGACGAGTTTGCACACGCCGTCGAGGGCGGCATGGCCCCGCGAGGTGATGAGCCGAGTACCGACTCCGTAGCTGAGCCGGCCGATGAGGGCTTGCGGGTCGACACCGTAGCGGGGTGCTTCCTCCTCGATCTGACCGATGATCTGCCACATCGCCAGCTCATCGAGGTTGCTCGAAAGCACGATCGAAACATCCTCGAATCCGGCGTCGTTGAGTTGTTTGGCGGCCTGGATGCTGAGGTATGCGAGGTCTCCCGAGTCGAGCCGGATGCCTCCTGGTTGATGGCCGGCGGCGCGCAGCTCACCGAACACGGTGATGGCATTGGGTACACCGCTCTTGAGAGTATTGATCGTATCGACAAGGAGGATGCAGTCGTCGGGGTAGGACTCGGCAAAGGCGCGGAAGGCTTCAAGTTCGCCACCACCGAGCGCCATGAATGCCTGAACCAGTGAATGGGCATGCGTGCCCTTGGGATCGACGCCGACCGCGTGGGAGACGCCAACGTTCGACGAGAAATCGGCCCCGCCGATCAACGCCGCCCGGCTTCCCGAATTGGCGCCCTCTGCCGGCCCGCGCCGCATCCCGAATTCCAGGACCGGCCGACCCCGGCCGGATTCGTGGACGCGCGACGCCTTGGTAGCTATCAACGTGGGGTAGTTGAGGCGGTTGAGCAGAGCCGTCTCGAGGATCTGGCCCATTGCCAGCGGTCCCGTGACAATGGCAAGCGGTGCCAGCGGATGGACAACGCGGCCTTCGGCGACGGCCCGAACCTCGATGCCTCCAAAGTGACCGGAATCGGCCAGCCAGTCGAGAAAGTCGACATCGAAGCGGGGCGTACCTGTCGAGGTTCGCTGACCGGCGAGGAGCTCGATCTCGTCCGGTCCGAAGTGAGCAGTTTCCATCCACTCCAGGAGCGGATCGAGTCCGGCGAAGATGCAGTAGCCAGCCTGGTGTGTGCCGTAGTCCGGGTAGCTGCGGAATGTGTAGTCGAATTGGGCCGGCCGCTCATGGAGTCCCTTGCGGAAGTATGTCTGCGCCATGGTCAGCTGGTACTGGTCGGTAAACAGGATTCCAGTGGTGGTGTCCGGAGTGCTCATGGGCTCATGCTGCCACGTGGGAACCGCGAGCGGGACCTTCGCCTCTACATCTGCCGATTCGACGGCAATACGGTCGCGGAGAATGCCCAAAGCGGGGTGCAATGCTCATCGAGCTGAAAGATGTCATCAAGCGCTACGGCGAAGGTTCTCTGGCGGTAACCGCTCTTGCCGACATTCAACTCCTGATTGACCACGGCGAGTTTGTGGTCGTCTTGGGACCGTCGGGAAGCGGTAAGACCACGCTGCTGAATGTGGTTGGGGCTCTTGACTCAGCCAGCGACGGCGCGGTCCGTGTCAACAGCGTCGACATCACTGCGGCGTCGCGGCGCGAGCTGTTCGGCTTCAGAGCCCACACAGTCAGCTTCATCTTCCAATCGTTCAATCTGTTCCCGGGCCTGACTGCCGCAGAGAACGTTCAGTTCGGCGTAGACGCCTCCGGTTCCGATGCCGACCCCGCCGACGTCTTGGACAGCGTCGGTCTGGGGGGCAAGGGTGACCGTTTCCCCCATGAGCTCTCAGGAGGTGAGCAGCAGCGGGTAGCCATCGCTCGGGCGCTGGCGACTCGCAATCCGATCCTGCTGTGTGACGAGCCAACCGGCGAGCTGGACTTCCGGACCGGCGTGCAGATTCTCGAGTTGCTCCAGGAACAAGCTCGCAGTGGTCGGGCGGTTCTTGTCGTCACCCACAACCGGGAGATTTCTCGTATGGCCGACCGCGTCGTGGAGTTGTCCAGCGGCCGTATCGTCAGCGACGGCCCGCCGCGTGGCGGGAGAGCGGCCGTCACCGACCTGAACTGGTGAGGCGGACTCATGCGAACCATTCGCCTGTTGCTGAGATGGTCGTGGCGTGACCTGCGGGCTCACTGGACCAAGGTTGCGGCCATCGCAGTTGTCATCGCCATCGGTACCGGCGGCTACGCCGGGCTGACATCGACGACCGAGTGGCGCAAGATCTCGTACGACGCCAGTTACGGCCAGCTAGCCATGTATGACCTGCGTGTTGATCTGGCACCGGGGAGTTTTGTTGACCAAGGAGTGTTGACGGCGCTCGCCGATGGCGACGCCGTGGCGGTTGCAGAGGAGCGGCTGATCGTGCCGACGCAGGTCGACGCGTCGACGGAAGGTGAAACGGTGCTCGTTCGAGGGGCGATCACCGGAGCAGATTTCTCCGCGAACGGTCCCCACGTCAATTCCTATCACGCCATGACCGGCCGCCTCCTCACTGAGGATGATGCCGGGGCGCCCGCGCTGATGATTGAGCGAAACTTCGCCAGGTTCTATTCGCTCGCCGATAGCGGCTTTGTCGCTCTGGGCGGCGGCCGTCGGGCCGAGTTCGTCGGTCAGGCCACGACTCCCGAGTACTTCAGCGTGGCACCCGAAGGCGAGATGTTCATGTCGGAGGCCACGTTTGCCGGCCTGTTCACAACGATCGAGACAGCCCAAGACCTCGCCGGTTTGCCGGGCAAGGTCAACAACCTCGTCGTCACCCTGGCGCCGGGCGCAGATCGAGATGAGGCCGTGGCCCAACTCGAGGATGCCCTCACCACACTCCCCGTGGGAGCCACGGTCTTCACCCGAGACGACAACCTGTCATACACCGCGTTGACGACTGATATCGAGCAGGACCAGGCGATATTCAACGCCCTGGCTGCATTGCTCATCGGCGGCGCTGTGGGGGCAGCATTCAACCTGATTCATCGCCTCGCCGAGCAGCAGCGCCGCGAAATCGGCATCGGTATGGCCCTGGGAGTTCATCCTCGAATCTTGGCGGTTAGGCCCCTGCTCGTAAGCGCCCAGATAGCCACTCTCGGAGTGATCTTCGGTGTTGGCGTCGGCATGCTGATAGGGAACTCGATGGCCACCGTGTTCACCGAATTCATTCCCTTGCCAATATGGGAGACGCCATTCCCCACCGCGGTATTCGTCCGGGTCGCCGCGATTGGGTTGGTCGTTCCCTTCCTGGCCAGCGCAATTCCTGTGTGGCGGGCAGTGCGGGTACGACCCATCGAAGCTATCAAGCCCGCTCATCTGACAGGCAAGGGCCCGAAGCGTCGCCGCCGCCATACCCCTCGCAACATCTTTGCTGCCATGCCATTGCGCAACCTGCGTCGGTCACCCCGGCGCACGGCTCTGACCATCTTGGGAATCGCGGCATCGCTGACAGTTCTGACGGGATTTCTCGGAATCATGGATTCGGTATTCGGAGCAGTCGACAGAGCCGAAACCGAAGCGGTTGGCACCTCGCCGGAGCGCATTACGGTGGCGCTCGACACGTTCCATCCGATGATGTCTCCAGAAGTCGAAGCCGTCGGAGCGGCGGCCAGTGTCGAGACCGTCGAGGCGGCGCTCCGTCTCGCTGGTTCGGTCGCCGGGCCCAGCGGCGAGTTCGAACTGTTCATCGAGATGGCCGATCTGACGAACGGAATGTGGAGCCCGTCGGTGACCGACGGCGCACTCAGTGTGAAGCCGGGTCTCATCTTGGCCGAGAAGGCGGCGATCGACCTCGGAGTCGATGTTGGCGACACCGTGCTATTGCATCACCCGGTGCGACAGGGACTCGCCGCGTACACATTCGTCGACACCGAAATAGAGGTGCTCGGTACCCATCCGGCGCCATTGCGCAGTGTGGCCTACATGCATCTTGATCATGTCGCCATGTTCAACCTCGAAGGAATCGCCAATGCCCTCAACGTGTTGCCGGCAGCGGGTTTCACCCTCACCGAAGTCCAGGAGGAATTGTTTGCGCTCGACTCGGTTGCCTCGGTCCAGTCGGTCACCACAGCGACCCAGGCGGTGCGGGATGCGTTTGAGCAAACCCTTGCGATCATCCAGGTCATGGTCGTGGCGATTCTCTTCTTGGCACTGCTCATCGCTTTCAACACCGCGGCCATCAACCTCGAAGCACGAGCGCGCGATCACGCCACCATGTTCGCCTTCGGGGTGAAGGTGCGTACCGCGCTGCGAATGGCGGCTGTCGAGAGTTTCACGATCGGCACGATGGCGACAGTTCTCGGTCTGATCGGCGGGCTGGCGATGGTGTGGTGGATGACACAGCGACTCCTCGCGGAGACTCTTCCCGACTTTGCGCTTCCAGTCGTTCTCAAGCCGACGACTGTCATCATCGTCGCCGTCATGGGGGTGCTGGCGGTGTCGCTGGCGCCGCTGTTGACCGTGCGTCGGATGCGCCGGATGGATCTGCCTGGAACATTGCGACTCATGGAGTGAGCGCGGGCCTACGAGCGCAGCGTCACCCAGTTGCCGCCGACCAGTCGCACGTGGATCATGTTGGTGCCGGCGTGGTAGTACCAGCCCGAACCGCCTGAGTTGAGATCGCTCAGCTTGGCCACCGGGTCATATTGGCCGTTGACCTGGAACTCCCACGATCCGCTTGGCGCCGGGAATGCGACACGGGCTCCATCACCTTCGGCACCAGGAGAGATTCCTGCGATGTAGAGGTTGAAGTCCTTCGGCACCGTCGTCTCCCAATCCACTGTATGGACCATCTCGGGGATGACGGTGAAGAACACGCCCGAGTCCTGGTCGTCGGAGCCATCGAAGCCCTGATGGCGCCCGTCGTCGCGGGTCAACTCCATGCGGGCCCACGCCCCATCGAGGCGTCGCATCGAGATGCTGATGTGGCCAACGTTGCACTGTTTCGCCTGCCACTTGTTGCGGTTGGTGCACGAGTCGTCGTGCATGAGCGAACCCTTGACGACGAGCTGGGAGCCGGCTGTTCCGGTCACCGAACCAGTGGCATCAACGAACATCGTGGTGGCATCGCCGTCGACGTACTCCTCGACGATGGGGAGCAACACCTTGCGCGCGTTCGCGAACTTGGCGTTGTACACCGCGTTTTCCGGAGAGATCCAGAAGGCATCAGGGAAGAGGCTGGTGATCGCTCCGGCTTTGCGTTGGGCGTTGGGGACGAAGTTGGCAAAGACCACCTTGCGCACCTCGAGCGGACCGTCATAGAACGGTACTCCGCCGAGTTCGGCATCGGCGTCCCAGAACTTGGGAAGGCTGCGGCCGTTGGTCCCGGTGGTTTCCCACGACTCGGGTTGGCCGACGTTGTCGGTCTCTCCAACCATGAGAGAATCACGAATGAGGCCGACGTTGTCTCTGTCGGGGCCCGACCTGATGTTGGCCAGGTAAACCGATCGCCAGTTGTCGGCGTAAGCGGCATTCTTGAACCGGGCGCCTGAGAACGTCCGCACCCACATGCCGTAGGCCCGGCTCTTGTACGAGGTGAACTTGGTGAAGTCCGGTCGGACATGGGGTGAATTGTCGTCGCCCGGCGTCTGCCGCGGGTTGTACCAAGTGGTCTCTGTCTGCCGGTCCTGCCGCTCACCGTTGTCGATGTAGAGGCCGGCGAACCCGACCGAGTGCGCCGTATTGTTGTGGAAGGTGCCCAGCGGGGTCTGGCGGGGCCACACGTTCGGGTCAAAGCTCGGACCCAACGGATGTTCGGGCAGGGCGTACCAGAACCCGGAGTGATCGGCTCCGGCGGCGACATTGCCGACCACGTAGTTGTCGGGGTTGGTGATCCAGAAGGTGGCAGCATCCTTGTCGGACGGTGTGACCAACTTGCCCTCGATGCCCTCCTTGACGAGCACTCCGAGGTTGCGCACCAGGCGGTTGCCGGTCTCGACGGCGTCCTCGAAATAGAAACCGTGCCCGATGGTGTCGTATCCGACGTTGTCGGTCACTCGCAGGTTTTGGGCTGCATGGATGCTCATGAACCGGTTGTAGCCACGCCAGATCGAGTTGTTGATGAAGTAGCTGTTTGCGGCATCTCCGAACAGGTGGAAGTGCACCGGGTAGCGGGCCAACCGTCCCATCTGGCCCATCTGCTTGAACTCGGTTCCCTCGACCCGGATTCGGCTTCCACTGAGGAACATGGCGTGGCCGCCGATCATCGTCACCCGAGAGGCGTTGTTGCCGCGGATCGTGATGTTTCGGCTCAACAGGCCGACCTCGGCGCACTCTGTGATCGAGCGGTTCTTGTAGGTCTCAGTACCGCAGTAGTGCATGTAGTCGAGGGGGTGATCGACGGTCACCCTGTTGCCGTTGACCGCCGTGATGCGGAACTCCTCGGCTTGTTCGGGGCGAAAGTCGGTAGAGGCGATGACGATGAGATCGCCGACCTTCCAATCGTGGTTCTCGAGGCGCAGCGTTGCCGCCCCCTTGGGTGCGGTCGCGGTGAGCCGGGTCCAGGCCACCCGGTCTTGCCCGTGCAGGTTGAGTTTGCCGCCGGCGACGGTGAAGTATTTGTCGCCAAACCCGTGATGGTCGCCGTTGCCCGATCCCGTCAGTGTGATCGTGAGGTTCTTGGTGAACCGGTTGTCGTGACTGCCACACCGGAACGTGCCGTTCACCAGGATGTACCGGGCGTCGATCTGCACGTTGCGATTGCCGCAGCGGACGGTCCCGTTGACGATCATTCCGGTGAGATCGAGATGCGTGTCGAGGACGGCAGTCGTGCCGACGGGGATCGTGACTGTTCCGGTCGTTGGAAAGGCCTCGGACCAATTGACGACCGTGGCGGCTTGCGCGGTCGGCAACGGAATCGCCAACGATGTCATCAATGCCAGCGCAACGAGCACAATGCGTCGCTTTGAAGTCACGGTACTTGGTTCTCCCCGGGTAGCTCACCGAAAGTGGTGGTTTCAGTCA
>JAAELU010000321.1 GCA_024226255.1 bacterium
CTCGACGTTGAACACGATTCCGAACAGGCCGTAGTCCGTGATCGTTCCGCCACTGATCACCACCCCCATCAGGTCGTTGCCGATGTGGGGGCTGTCCCAGCCGTCGCAGTCGCGGTCGGAGGTCTGGTGGTCGGTGATCAGGAACAGGCCACCTCCGGCGGCGACGAAATCGCGGATCGCCGTCGTCTCTGCGGCGGTGAACGGCAGATTGGGTTCCGGCAACACGAACACGTCGTAGAGGGACAGGTCCTGTGGGTTGCCTACGTCGCCGAAACTGATCGTTCCGCCGACGGGCAGCGACTCCACGTCGAAACCGATCTTGACCAGGTCCAGTCCGAACGCGGAGAACCCACCGGTCCAGTACGTCTCCGGAGTCGAGGCGGTGACCATCGATGCATCCGGTGTGGGGAAGCGCTGTGCCCGGCTCTCATCGGCGAAGTCAGACGGACCGCATGGGTAGTGGGGCTGGTTCAGATCGAAATTGTCGGCATCGATGATCCAGTCGGCCTGACTGGCGTTCTCTCGGTGGGAGGCATCGAACAGCACTCGCCGCTGAGCGTGGAGGTCGCTCCACCCTATGAGCATCAGAACCGCCAGAAAGAAGCTCCATCCACGCATCGGCAATTCTCCTTGGGGGCAGGAATATACTTCGATTTGGGTCTTGACATCCCCGAGGGCTCAGGTAGAATTCCGCCACGGGTCTGTGGCTAGCTCAGGAGGAATGGCGAGATGAATACCAAGAAGAACTACACGACTCCCAAGGTCCAGACGGTCCCCTCGACCGAGATCCTCGAGGCGATCGGTCCGGCTTCCGCCTACTCAGGGGCGGTCAAGGACGACGCGTCCAGCGGCTCTTCCGGCTGCCAGACCACGGTTTCCATGGGAGCCAACTACTGCGGGTAGTTACGGTTTTCCGGTTTATGCCGAACCCGAAGTAGAAGATTTAGAGTTTTGTCGAAGGCCCGGCGCCAAGCCGGGCCTTTTTGCGTTTGAAAG
>JAAELU010000322.1 GCA_024226255.1 bacterium
CACGGGCTGGAACTTCTTCGACCCGGCCGGCACAACCGCGGCGGCCCTGGCCCTTTCGGCCGACGTGGACGATCAGCCTCGTCACCTCGCTGCCGCGGCAGTGGGAAGCGGCCAGCTCGACGCGTCGGCGGCCCAGCAGCTCGCCGGCCTCCGCGATGTCTCGGGTGGTGCTGCTGATCAGTATGCGGAACTTGTCGGCGGCCTCGGTGTGCTGGTGTCGTCCACACGCGCCAGGGCATCTGCGCAGACCTCAGTGCTGCAGCGAGTCGACGAGGCCCGTCTGTCGGCCCGGTCGGTCAGCCTCGACGAGGAGATGATCGACATGGTGGCCGCTCAGCGCGCCTACGAGGCATCGGCCCGAATCATCAACGCAGTCGACGAAATGCTCGACGTGCTCGTGAACCGACTCGGTCTGGTCGGCCGATGAGCGGAGGTAGCAACTCGTGAGAGTCACCCAACAGTCTCAGACTTCTGCAATGCGCGCCGATCTCACGTCGGTCAGTGCGAAGCTCGCCACGATCCAGCGCCAGATCGGCTCCGGCCGCCAGCTGGAGCGTGCTTCCGACGCTCCCACCGTTGCCCTCGAGGCAATGCGCTACCGGCGTTCGATCCGTACCTACGACCAATACGATCGCAATCTCTCCGACGCGAAGAACTGGTTGGGGGCGGCCGACAACTCGTTGGAGGCCATCGACAGTCGCCTCACACGGGCCCAGGATCTCACCATCCAGGCCGACAACGGTGCGCTCAGCGGGGCTGCGCGCACCGCTATCGCCACCGAACTTCGTTCGATTGCCGACGAGATGATCGGTATCGCCAACACCCACCATCTCGGGCGCCCGATCTTCTCCGGTACCGCCGGCGATGCTCGCGCCTACGACACCAACGGGTCGTTTCTCGGCGACACCAACGCGATCGAACGCACCATCGCCAGTGGGGCCACCACTCAGGTGAATGCCGTCGGCCCAGATGTGTTCGGAGTGGAGAACCCGGGCGACCCAGCCAACGGCAACGCCTTCGAACTGCTCCGTTCCATCGCCGATGCGGTCGAGACCGGAGTGTCGGTGGCCGGCAATCTCGACCAGCTCGACACTGTTCGTACGCGGGTCCATACTGCTCAGGCCACTCTCGGAGCGCGGCTCTCGTCCCTCGAGCAACTCGAGAGTCGCAACGGAGGCGTGACGGGTGAGCTTCGCTCAGCGTTGAGCGAAGCCGAGGATGTCGACCTGGCAGAGGCCATCCTCGATCTCAAGGGTCAGGAGGCGGCTTACACCGCCGCCCTGAGTGTGGCCGGTCGAATCCTCGATCGTTCGCTGCTGGACTTCTTGCGCTGACGCTCAGGCCGCACGATCACGCTCTGGTAGGGCGCGGGTTGGCGCGCCTTCGCAGACGGGTTGTTGCCTGAAGGGCAGTCAATCTGAGACTCCCGCTCTCTCATGTGAACGACAGCGGTGCCGACACTGCGTTCGGCTCTCTGGGCCGATCCGCTGTGGAAGGAACATCCCGTGATTCAACTCACCCGGTTGA
>JAAELU010000323.1 GCA_024226255.1 bacterium
ACAACCGGATAGCTCTATGCCGGACGCGACGCCTTCATGGGGGGCTCAGGATGGGCAAACGACTCGCTACTCCGATCGGTGAGATGTGGATGGACGACGGTATCCTCTGGCACCGGATTTCCTCCTCAGACAAGATCACCGAGGACGATGCCCGCGCCGTAGTTGAACTCGTCCACGAGTTAGGCGAAGGTCAACCTAGACCCGCCGTGGTCGACATGCGGGCGATCGGATTTGCGACGGCAGCAGCTCGCAGGGGTTTCGCCGGCTCTCCTGAGACGTCCAATGAAGTCGCCACTGCTCTGATAGTCGGTAGTACATCCAGTCGGCTCATGGCTGAGACATTCCTCAAGATATCCAAGCCCAACCGACCGATCGGGGTCTTCACCGACCCGGCCGACGCGAAGGACTGGGCCAAACTACATCTGGTGAACTCCTAGCCCTGCCCTAGGCCCTCGAAGCCGAAGCCGGAACCGCTGGCGACCGCAGCGCCTCACGATCTAGTCGGCGTCGGAACTCTCTGAACATCGCCTGGAATCCAACCGCGGACTATCCGCAGCCACTGCAGGCGGATACCTTGGTGCACGCCTCGTGCGAACCAAACCGAGGCGGGACCCACATATGGATACGGAACACTCCGATGCCGAGAACGAGCGTCTCACCGGGCGGGAGGCGAGGAACGCCGAGAGTTTGGCCGAACGGGCCCGCCGGGACTTGGAGCGCGCCGCCGCGAGGGAGAGTCGGGAAGAAGCCAGACGAGCCGAGAGCGCGCGCTACGAAGAAGAGGCAAGGCCGAACACGCTCGCTACGAGGCTGAGCGCAAGGCAGCCCGTCAGATAGCCGACGACGCCCGACGCGCCGCCCGCAAAAAGCGCAGGCGTGAGCAACAAAGCTGAGCCTTGCGCACCGGCGACGTAGAGCTAGTTCCTGTCGCTGAACTCCGCCTCCTCCACCGTCGGTGGCATCGGCGGAGGCGGTAGCTGAGCGTCTGGCTCAGTACCACCTTGATCCAGGCGGAAAGGCGGATACCGATCGGTCATCAGAGCTGCATAGGCCAACACTCGATAGACCCAGCGGTTGAGACCGATGATCAGGTCGAACAAGGACCGCGGGTAGCGGCTGGTGAAGAGCAAGATCACCGCCGCAATGAGGACGAGCAGCCCAACCAAGCCGCCACTCCAGACACCTCGATAAGACTCCCAGTTCCCGGTGCGCTCATTGAGGCCGTAGGCCGCGCTGCCACCGATCAACAACCCGACGATCAGGTAGTGCGGAACGGCCAGCAGCCACCACTTCACCAGAACCAACCCCTGAGAGAGGCGCTCGGGGTAGTCAATGTCGAGCGTCGCCGGATAGGTATCTTCCCGATTCAGTGAGAACGGTGGGTAGCGATCGGTACCGAGCCCCCCGTAGAAGGCGTAGTAGGTGACCCGCCACGTCCAACGCAGCACTCCGAGATTGAAGTCGAAGACTCCACGGGGGTACCGCCCCGAGAAGAGAATCGCCACGCCGGCGATGAAGGTCATCACCGCAAATCCGACCCAGAGGAATGCAAGCACGACCAGGTGCGGAATCGCCAAGAACCATTTCACCAACCACAGCCATGGGGACAACGGCTCATCCAACGTTGCGCTGAGGGCGACCGGCTCGGGGTGCATCACCGGAGTTGCCTCTCCCGCGGGCGCCGCCGGTTCCTCCGCGTCACTCGGTCGGCGGGCTGCGATCAGAATGATGGCCACGGCGATGGCGATGAAGACGGCTCCCAGAACAAGCAGTCCAATTCCGATCGCCAGGACAGCCCCGGACCGGAGCCCGACGGTTACGTCGGCCACTATGCCCGGCGATGCGTCCGCATTCATCAGGACCGCAGTCCACTCTCCCTCGGCGACGTCCCAGACGAGTTCCTGCTCCCCACCGCCGGTCGCCGAAGCGACCCAGAAGGTCTGGTCGGCCGGCGGCGCCGGCATGGCGGTTCCACTCTTCGTGTCATAGTCGACGTCCCCACTCGGTTCGATGTCGACGATCTCCTCACGGGCCACGTCATTCAGGTAGGACTCGGCTTGTGCAGTCGGGGCGATGCCGACGAAGAGGTCCTTGGTGTCAGCAGCTTCCGCTCGGATCCGCACCGTGGCATCGACTAGATCGAAGACCCAATCCGGCGGTCCGGGATCAGCGGCGAGATCGACGTCGCCTGTCGTGATTGCCGCAGTAGATGTCGCGATACGGTCCAACGTCTCGTCGAAGTACCCGTCGTCGCTTCGTTCGATCAGGTAGGCGGTGGTCAGCACCCCACCCCCAATGAACGCGCCAAACGCCGGCAACACGATCAGAACGCCAACAACGATGGCAATGATCCGTCCAGGTTTCATTGGTGAACTCCCTCATCTCCGACCGGCGACCAGGGAATGTGACCCGGGTCAGCAGCCGGGATCGTCAATCAATTCTCAGACAGACCCTAAGGATGGCGCCGTCTCCTGTGCACCAGTAGGGCCGAAAGCCTGTGCCGTTTCCGCGGTGCGGCGGCGGGAACCGTGCCCCGCCGCCACGTCTCAGTGTGTCACCTGATTGCTCGATGTGCGTAGACGCACGCCTTCCCGTAGTGCTGGATCGCCTTGTCGGGTCGGTCGAAGTGGAGATCGATGTCGCCTCGGAGAATCTCCAGCCACGCTCGGAGTATGTGTCTGGGCCTCCCCCCCGCCGCAGTTGCGGCATCGATGGCACGCACCGCGATTGCCCGCGCTTCCTCATGGATGATGGCTATCTCGGCGAGGGTGTCGGCGCTCAACCCATCGACCTTGCGCAACTCGAGCACGGCTTTGCGAAGCTGGTTGTACACGTATCGCTTGCTCGCCGGCTTGATCGTGTCCCCATCGAGCCACCGGACCGGGTTGAGTGCCGATCGCAGATGGTTGATTGCCTTGCGTCCGTGGTGGTCACCCGTAACATCCGGGTCGGCTTCGAGATGGGCTAGAACTTCGCCCAGCGCACCAAGCGAGGTCGTGCTCTCGAATACGGCCGTCGTCCGAGCCGGCACAGTGAAGGTGCCAAGCGCAGAATCGAATGCGGCGGTCCTCACCACAGGATCTGCAGAGTGCCGCTGCACCGGGTGGAGGCGGAATGAGCCCTCGACGGGGGCCGGGACCGCAAGTGCCTGCGGTCCGTCCGTCGCGTTGAAGACCACAACAATCTCGTCGACTCCCGGGTCGAGGTCTTCTCCGATCAAGTCGGAGACCGACATCACGATCATGCCCGGCACCTGCGCCGGGCCGGTGTTGTGGAACGCCACTCGGTCCTGGATGTCCTGGGCGCTGGTCAGGTTGAACAGCGGAGTGCTGCTCTTGATCGCAAGTATCTCGCGCAGATGGGCCACCGACGCCGCGATGTCACCAGGGACCGGCGTCAGCGACGGATCAGCAAGCAGCGGCTGCATGTTGGGCCATTCCGCTTGGTTCTTCGACGCCACCGGTAGCCCGACGCCCCAGTTGTTGCGCTGGTACTCGAAGTCGAGCCGGTTGAACCAGTCGCCAGAATTGAACGAGTCACGATCCAGTGACTTCGAGCGCAACATGTCGACGCCGGCGTGGAAGAAGTTCACTCCCTGGGCCAGTGCGGTGATGTCGATCCCGAGGTTCTGGGCTCGGGCTCTGTCGGCCGTCGAAGTGCCCAGCGGATGTTTGTACTGCGAGACATCAAACAGGGTCTCGTTGTCGTGGGCCGACACGTACACGATGTTCTCCTGCGGATCCTCCGTGTATCCCGCCGGCGAGCCGTTGTAGTCGATCTGGTCGCCCCGC
>JAAELU010000324.1 GCA_024226255.1 bacterium
CCTCGGAGGGGGCGATTTCGTATTCCCGGATCAAACGCTCCGCGAGCTCGGCCTGCTCACCGGGCCCCGGCTGCCAGGCCATATTGGTGACCTCTTCGACCGGTCTGAGTCGCGGACCGGGGTTGCGGTGGCAATCGAGGCACCAGCCCATGTTCAGAGGCTCGTCCTGGTAGACGACTTCCATTTTGTCGATCCGACCGTGACACTCGACGCAACCGACACCACGAGTCACGTGGGCACTGTGGTTGAAGTACGTGTAGTCGGGAAGATCGTGGACGCGAACCCAACGTACGGGAAGCCCCGTGGCGTAACTTTCACGAACCGCGACGAGATTCGGACTCTCGGTGTAGATCGCCGCGTGGCAGTTCATGCACGTTTCGGTCGCCGGAATCGAGGCGTGGGCCGACTTATCGACCAGACTGTGGCAATAGCGACAATCGATGCCGAGCTCTCCGGCGTGAAGCTTATGGCTGTACGGCACCGGTTGCTCGGGTTGGTACCCGACGTCGGTATTCGTCGGCGAACCGCCGTAGAACAGCAGTCCGAATACGAACAACGGCCCACCGGCCAAGACGATTCCCGCGACCGGGAGCATCTTGTCGAGCCATCTGGGAAAGATGAGCGGATTCGTTGGTTTTTGGTCAGACATGAAGGACGCACATCATAGCGGTGCCCTATACACGCTGCAAGACTCCCGCGCCACCTGCGCACAGGCGGCCGAGGAGGTCTACACTCTGGGGGTGGGGTCACCCTGGAGGGACGATGAAACTCGGTAAAATAACTCGATTTGGGGTGCGGGCCGCCTGGACGGCGCTCGCTCTGCTGGTCCCAACCGTGGCGAGCGCCGGGGTAAGTGTGGGCTTTGACGTCAAGACCTTGAACGAGGTCCTGCCTGCGATGTTAAAAACGACCATCTCGGTCCCAATAACCGATAGCCGCTCCATCGCGGTCGAGATTGCCGAGCTGCGAATCGATGGATTCGCGCCGTCGGCGGAGCCTGACGGCACGGGCCACATCCTGACTCATCTACAGGTCAAGGTTCCCCAGTTCGGACTGTCCGCAACCCTGGAGCCCAGGCTCTCACTCAACATCACCGACAAGGCGCGGATCCTCGAGCTGCGATTCGAACGGGCTGAGCTTCCCCTGCCGATCGCCACTCTGGATATTGCCGGATTCCTGCCACCGATCCGTTTTCCGGCGGACAGCCTCTATACGCTGGACGGCCTACGGGACGACGTGCTCCTGCGCAGCCGTCTGACCGAGGTAAAAATGGGCCGCCAGATCTTGCGATTCGAGTTCAAAGTGGATGTCGTTCCCGCGGCGGGACGATGAGAATCACGATCCTCGGCCTGGCTCTTCTCGTTTCGGCCTGCTCCGTTGCGCCGGCACCTGCCGACCTGATCTTGACCCACGGCAAGATCGTGACCCTCGACGACGAGTTGGGTGAGGTGGAAGCTCTCGCCGCCAGAGACGGGC
This sequence comes from bacterium, assembly GCA_024226255.1. Classification (GTDB taxonomy): domain Bacteria; phylum Actinomycetota; class Acidimicrobiia; order Spongiisociales; family UBA5794; genus JAHEJX01. The sequence continues at coordinate 1,477 of JAAELU010000324.1, forward strand.
TGATCCTGGCGGTCGGCGCCACCGGCGACCTGGAGAAGTTCGCCGGCCCGAATACCGAGATGATCGACCTCGAGGGCCGAACCGCGGTCCCGGGGTTCATCGAGGGGCACGGACATTTCACCGGTATCGGGCGTGCTCGGATGAACATCGATCTCACCGGAGAGACGAGCTGGGATGGGGTGGTTCGGCGTATCGCGGAGGCCGCCGAGCGAACCGAGAAGGGACAATGGATCCTCGGTTGGGGCTGGCATCAGGAAAAGTGGGCTATGCCTCCGTCGCCCTCCGTCGAGGGGTATCCGGTTCACGACTCACTCAGCCGGGTCACTCCGGATCATCCGGTTCTGCTCAAGCATGCAGCCGGAAACCACGCGGGAATGGTCAACGCCCACACGATGCGGTTGGCAGACATCGGTCCCTCGACCCCCGATCCACCAGGAGGACGGATCCTCAAAGACGCCGAGGGCAACCCGACCGGGGCCTTGCAAGAAACGGCGTACGGACTCGCACTGGCCGCCTACCGGAAGGCCCAGACCGAGCGCACCGAGCAGGAACTCGAGGCGGCGGCACAGATGGAGATCAAGCTGGCGGATGAAGAGTGCCTCTCGAAGGGGGTCACGAGTTTCCAGGATGCCGGCTCGAGTTTTCGCACGGTCGATCGGATTCGCGACCTCGCCGAGCGCGGTGAGCTCGGCACCCGGCTGTGGATCATGCTCAGCGAAGACAACGACGCACTGGAAGACCGAATCGACGATTACCGGCTGCAAGGCATTGCCGGCGAGCAGGTCACGGTGCGTGCCATCAAGCGTTCAATCGACGGCGCTCTGGGTTCTCGAGGCGCCTGGCTGCTCGAACCCTATTCCGATCTGCCGGAGAGCACGGGCCTGAACACGATCCCCCTCGACGAGCTCGAGCGCACCGCC
>JAAELU010000325.1 GCA_024226255.1 bacterium
CACCTTGGCCTTGCCCTCCTGCCCCATCAGCACATCGCGCACCCCGTCGCCATTGACATCCCCGGGTCCGGCCAACGATTCCCCAAACAGAGCATTGCTGGTCGAGCCGCCCACCCGGAATCCATTGACGCCGTTGAGCGTGGACAGGTCGAAACTGTCAGTAGAATTCAAACTCGACGAGCCGTACACAACATAGACATGCCCTTGATTGGAAGAACCTGAATTCGGCGTACTGATGGCGAAGTCATCGATTCCGTCATCACTGATATCGCCCAGCCCACTCACGGCCGTCCCCAGATGATCACCCTCCGCGAGCCCCGTGATCGATAGGCCCGCGCCGGACTCCAGCGTGCTCACGTCCACGGTCGGGGTGAATCGCTCGGCCCCGAACACCACGATCACCTCGCCCCGCTCGTTATTGGTGTCGGGCAGCCCCAGCAGCACGTCGTCATACCCGTCGTGGTTGACATCACCCGCGCCGCTGAGCGCTTGGCCCAGGCCACTGGGTCCTGTGAGTACGGCGCCATCGCGCCCATCCAGCAGCCGCACGTCGAGTTCCAAGCCTCGGGCATGCGCCGCGCCAAACACCAGAACCGCTTCATTGGCATCCGACGCGCCGATCAAGAGGTCTTCGACCCCGTCGCCATTCACGTCGCCCGCGTCGGCTACGTGGCTGCCGAACGTCGC
>JAAELU010000326.1 GCA_024226255.1 bacterium
AGCGATCCCCTGGATGCCGACCATTCCCTCGATCTGCCGCAGAGCTTTCTTTCGCGCGGTGCGGTCGCCTATCTCGCCAACTCCGGCTACGGCTGGGGGCTGCGACACGGAATCGGCTACGGTGAGCGCTTGGTCCAGCTGTTCACCGACGAAATGAGCCGTGGCGGCACGGTCAGGGTCGGCGAGGCGGTGCTGGCCGCCAAGCAGCGTTACTTTCTGGAGGCCCCACGTTTCGATCCCTACGACGAGAAGAGCCTGATGCAATGGACCCTTTTCGGTTTGCCGATGTACGCCGTGGACACGGGGATCGAGAGCGGCAGCAACCGCGGTGAGCCTGTACCGTTCCTTGGCGCCGCAAAGAATCGGAAGCACCTGCTGCCGGTGGAGACCTTCGGCCCGATGAAGGTCCAGCGACAGCTCGACGTAGGGAGCGCTCGTCGCGGCACCCACAAGACGCTTCCGGCCTATCTCACTCGCCTGCAGCTCCACTTCGACTTGACCGCGCCCGGCGTCTACAAGAAGTACAACGCCGCCGGCGATCTCCTCGCTCCGGGTGAGCCAGGATGCCCCGATCCTGCTGCCGGTGAGCCCGAGGGCTGCTACTACACCTTGAACGATCTCGCCGAGCGCGGCACCGGCGTCGCCGACCGTGCGATCCAGCCCTACTTCATCTACGACTCGCGGCTCTCCGGCACCAGCCAGCACGGCGTCCTGTGGATGGGCGGCGAGTACGACGAGGATAGCGACTGGGTGCCGGTCTTCGCCGAACTGGTGTCCAACGGCGGCGACGGTTCAGATCACGGTGTCGCGCCGCGCATGCGCCACAGCATGCCCAATGGACCACGCATCGTGCCTGGCGAGGATCCGCCGGATTGTCGCCCGAGCGATCTCGAGATCAACAGCCTGGTGGTGACCACCGGTGAAGTGCTCAAGCCCCAACCCGGCGACCCAATTTACTCCGTCCAGCGGCTCTACCGCGAGCTCGATCTAGAAGTTCTCTACTTCAACAATACCAGCGACAGCTCGGAGAACTGCGACCGGATGGGGCCGCAGTTCGAGCCCGGGCCGTTCGGCGGCGACTACCACCAGGTCTCCGCTACGACTGTCGAGTGGGCGGTGCCGGCGACCGACGAAGCGGCGACCGACGAAGCGGCGACCGACGAAGCGGGAGTGTGGCGGGTGGTGGTGGTCTACGACGACGGTACCGTCGATAGTGAGGGTCGAGGCCGCTGGCAACCGCTCGAATTGATGGATGACGGTGGCATCTGGCGGGGCAGCGTCAGCGTGCCCGGCCCCCCTCTCCGCTTGACCTATATCCTCCAGGCGGTAGACCGCCGCGGCAACGTCAGTTGGTTAGAGTACCGGACCACTGAGCCTGAGCAGCCGGCGAGTGGTGTGCCTCTCGACTTGCCGGAAACGACAGACGTCGACATCGCCCTGGGTAGCTCAGATTTGAGCCTCACAGTCAGTGATACTCCCGATCCGGTTCAGACCGATAGCCTGCTGGCGTACACCGTCCTGGTCCAGAACCAGGGTCCCGATGCGGCATCGTCGGTGTCGGCCACCGACACGCTCCCGGCGGGAGTCAGCTTCACTCTGGCCTCGGGAGGCGGATGGAGTTGCGACGAATCGGGAGGTGTTGTGACCTGTGATCGGGACTTCC
>JAAELU010000327.1 GCA_024226255.1 bacterium
AATACCATTCGACGCTCTGACCTCATTCGACCAGTTGATATCGGTGATGGCACCCTGAGTCGATGGATTGAAAGTCGCCGAAGAAACAGTGCTGTAATAGCTGGCGTTGCTACTGGTGCTGCGAGTGGTTTGGAACTGCACGCCGCCGTTATCGTCAGTGACCGAAGAAGTGAACGTGCCCGTGCCGTCATGATATTCTTCGTTCGGTGCGCTGAAGTCACTGGCCTCGTCGAAGTGATCGCTCAGGTCGATCATCCCAGGGGTGCCAGGGGTGCCAAGATCGAAGTCCGCGGTGCAGGAGCGCACCGGGCAGCCGTCGCCCTCGGTCCCGCCGTAAGTGTGCACGGTGTAATTGAAGCTGACCTCTCCGTTGCCGGGCAGGGGCGGGGAGTCGATATGCCCGGCGGCGGTGAGTGGAAGGCTGGCGATCTCCACGCCGTCGCGCTCGACCTTGATGCCGGTGGCGTCGAGCGCCGGGTCGGGCGGGTTCCACGATAGGGTCGCCGTGCCTGCCCCCTCATCAGGGGTGCAGGTCAGTCCACCGAGGCACAGTGTCGATGACATCCCGTCGGCACCGAGGGTCATGGCGTTGCTGATCTGATCGGCCGTGAGCGCCTCGTTCCAAATCGCGACGTCGTCCAACACGCCGTCGGTCCACCGGAGATTCGGGTCGTAGCTGGGAGCCAATCTTCCCAGCGTCAGGGGCATCGTCATGGAGATCGGGTGGATGGGGCCGTCGATGTTGTTCGTCGAGGCGGTGGGAACGAGCACGCCGTTCCGATACAGCGTCACCGTG
>JAAELU010000328.1 GCA_024226255.1 bacterium
CGTCGAGACGTATCCCTCCAACGCACTCATGGCCGACCGCAACCGGCGCGTCGTGGAGCTGTGCAACCAGCTCGATCCGGATTTTGTGGTGCACCTGGGAGACATCGTTCATCCACTCCCAGTCGAGGAGGCACACGAGCCGGTAGTCCAACTCGCGGCCGGGATCTACTCGGAGCTGGCGGCCCCGATCCACTTTGTACCGGGCAATCACGACATCGGGGACAAACCCAACGCTCTGGTGGCCGTGCCCGCCGTCGCCGACCAGAACTACGAGGTCTTCGAGGAGTATTGGGGACCGGCTTTCAGTTCGTTCGATCACGGCAACTGCCACTTCGTGCTCGTGGACACCCCGGTGCTGAACTCGGGAATGGAGCGGGAGAGGGCGCAGCGGGTATGGCTCGATCAGGACCTCACCGTGGCTCACGCTGCCGGCAAAAGGATCTTCCTGTTCACCCACTATCCCCCATTCGTGCGAGATGTCGCCGAAGACGAGCACTACGACAACATCGGCCAGCCGGCGCGCAGCTGGTTGCTCGAACTCCTCGAGCGCTACGACGTGGAGGCAGTGTTCTCCGGCCATGTCCACAACTTCCTCTACAACCACCACGAGGGAACGGAGCTCTACGTTGTGCCATCAACCGGGTTTGTGCGTCCTGACTACTCCGAGCTGGCAGCGATCCTTCCTGAGAGTGAAGGCGGCCGTGACGATCCGGCCAAGCTGGGGTTCTTCGTTGTAGACATCACCGACGACGGGCACACGATCCGTCCGATTCGGACATTCGGCTCGATTGACCTGGCCAGCCCGACGCCGCCCATAGCCTCGGCGGTCAGCAGTGACGGTTGGCGCAGTCCAATCGGCGTGACACTGCGCCACGGATGGATGTCGGAAGTCGACTTCCCGACCGCCGGGCTCGATGAGTTCCGCCGCAAGACCATACGCAACGATGCGCAGCTCCCGGCGCTGTGGGAGGCGCGGATCAGTGAGGTGCGGATTCCTGTCGGAGATCTCTCCTCTACGACTGCCGCCGCCCGGATCGGCCATCTGAGCAGGCGGGGGATGGATTTCACTGTGCGCTCCGGCGGTATCCCGGATCCGCGGACCATCGACACCATCGCCGCGCTCGCCAAAGTGTTGACTCGCTGGGAGATCGTGGCGTTTCCCGACGACCTCAACGCGGTGGTGACCGTGTTGGACTCAGTTTCCACGGCGCTCACGGTCGCACTCGCCCCGGTGACGCCGTTGGATGCATCCGGCGCCGCGGTGCATCACTTCGTGGCCTCGGGTTTCGATCCCTTCGAGGATTCAACCTTGGACAACTTCTTGGAGTCGGGGGGCCACGACAGGATCGATGAGCTGGTCTTTCGAGTCACCCCCAACGGAATCCTGGTTGACGCTTGTCAGGCGGCTGAGCAACGAGCGTCTGCCGTCGGGAAACGGGCGGTGGTCAACGTGGAGCTGCCTCGCGGGGCGGAGAGCGTGGTCTTCGCCGACGACGCCGCCATCGCCGACCGGGTGGCAGAAGCTGCTCGAGTTGCTCGGAGATTCCCCGACGTTGCTGCCTTCCTCGACGGCTTCGTCGACCACGATCGGGGCTACTACCCACGCCACGGCATCATCGATCGCCACTTCAATCCACGCCCAGCCCTTCATCAGATCATCAGGGCTTCCTCAGGCGCCAGGACCTAGCGCCCGTCCACAGTCGATCAAGCGCCGGCCGCGGCCTACGCCATTCCCCGGCAATCCATGCACCGGTTCTTCAGATACGACATCGTGTCGTCAAACCCATCGCCGAGCAGATCGCCTATGCGCTGCATCATCGAAGAGGGGGCGATCGGCTTGCCACACGACTCGCACAACAGCACAGTGCCTTCGTTGATTGTGTAGCGATCCGATTCCAGAGCTGCCACATCGACTCTGCCGGCAACGTTGATAGCGCCGCGCTCTATTTCGGGGCATGCAATGGTGCACTGGTTGCAGTTGGTACAGGACGCCGCGGCAAATGTCAGAGCGATGGTCTCGCCTTCGTACCTGGCGGCGATCGCTCCGGTTGGGCAGGTCTGGGCGCACTGGGCACATAGCGTGCAGGCCTCCGAATTGATCGACACGACGCCAAGGCTCGAAGCGGCATGCGTGAAGTCGAGATCGCCTTCGGATCGGGCGTCGAGGGCAAGCATCACCTCAACGTCGCCATGGCGGGTGAAGGGGGCATCGAATTCGAGGCTTGCGATTGGCCGTTCGAGCTGATCCTCACTGGGAGCGATCGGAACCCGGCCCGGATCAAGTCCGGCTGCCTCGAGAGCCGACTGGGCGAAGTCGACTGCGGCAGCGCCTTGCTCGTCATGGCCCAGGTCACAGCCTGTCGTGGAACATTTGGCGACCGTGACGGCACCCGCACCCATCAATAGAGCAGTAAGCAGCCAGCTGCCGGGAATCATCCCGGTGCACGGGACGGAAACGTCTTGCCATCCCAGCAGCGGTGGCACCTGACGGGCTCTACTGCACACGAATCGGAGGCCGACCGGCGTTTCGTTGCCAGCTACCAACGCTGCCATCTGTGCGGCAAGCATCGTGGGCGCAACCACCGGGTTGGAAATGGCCTCGGTTGGGCAGGCGGCAACACATCGCCCGCACGGCTCGCAGATGTCCTTGTTGAAGTGGATTCGACCCTGGTGCCACCGATAGGCGTCCTGCGGACAGACCGCGGCGCATGCCCGGCACCCGTCTGCCGCAGCACACACGCCGTGATCAACCAGGGGTGCCGCCAGATAGACGGGTTGCGGTGGCTGGAATAGGCCGCGGCGCGTGACTTCTCCACGCAGCACCGGCTTGGCATGTTCGGGCTGACTCCCTGCAAATGCGGCGGCCCTGGCGCGCAAACCAGCCAAAGTGAGGCCAGCATCGAATGCCGCCGTGTCTGCGGGGGTCTCGAGAATCTCGGCACCCAATGGGTCGATATCGACGGACCTGAGCGCCTTCTGCACCTCTGCCAAACCGTATTGCGACTCATGCAGCAGAAGAACTACTCGCTCCGCGTCACCGATCATGCCAACGAGCTGCTCCGGCGATTCGCACAAGCCGGCGATGCCGATTGCATCCGCCCCATCCGGCAAGACGGCCGGATGGTCGGTGCAGGCCAGTACTGCAACGCTCATCGAAGCAACCCCTTCCGGATCAAGTGTGCGTAATCCCGGTCATGAACAACAAATGCGTGGACCGTGTTGACGAGGTCGAGATAGAACGATGGAGGGTTGGCATCGAGGACGCGCAGGCGGAATTGCGGAACCCACCCGGCCAGGTGCTGACCCAGGAAACGGCTCTGTAGTTCGAGCGCATCCTCCACCAGCCGAAGCTGGTCGCTGCTCCATGCCTCTGCTTCCAGGTCACACAGGAATGCCATCACGTGGAGCTCCGTCGACAGGTGATCCGGCGCTTCCTCCAAACCGACCGACGCGATACCCATGGCCCGGTACTCCCGCTGCAGGTCGGCAACAAACTCCGCAATGCCGCCGCCCTTTCCGGGGACCCGGTAGTAGGACTCAGTCGGCGGGCTCAGCGCTCCGGACATGCCGGACGCAAACAGTCGCACATATTCCACATCAAGCCGACTCTCGATGATGTCAACCGGGAAATGTCGACCGAACCTGCGCCACTCGGGACTGAAGGCGAACCTGTCGATGTCGCGGTCGTTGAGAACGTCCACCGCCCCGGCCAGCATGTCGAA
>JAAELU010000329.1 GCA_024226255.1 bacterium
CACTGGCCACCGCTAACGACCGTTTTCAGATCCCCAAAGACGCCCATTGGGAGGATGTGCGTACGGCGTCACGCAATGTCGGCCGGGCGATCCTGAACGCCTTCCAGGCCATCGAAGCCGCCAACCCCCAGCGGCTGCAAGGCGTGTTCGGCAACGCTGCTTGGACCGACAAGGCCCAGATGCCCGACGAGACGCTCAAGAACCTCATCGAGCATTTCTCGAAGCACACGCTGAGCCTCGCCAACGTGCCCGAGGACGAGCTCGGCAACGGCTACGAGTACCTCATCAAGCAGTTTGCCGACGACAGCGGCCATACCGCGCAGGAGTTCTACACCAACCGCACGCTGGTGCACCTGATGGCGCAGATGCTCGAGCCCAAGGCGGGCGAGACCATCTATGACCCGACCTGCGGCACGGGCGGCATGCTCATCTCCTGCCTGGCCGAGGTTAGGCGTAGGGGCGGCGACACCCGCACGATGGGGCTCTACGGGCAGGAACTCATCAACATCACAGCGGCCATCGCCCGCATGAACCTCGTCCTCCACGGCGTGTCCGACTTCGACATTCGTAGCGGCAACACTCTTCACGACCCGGCTCTGATCGAGGGCGACC
>JAAELU010000330.1 GCA_024226255.1 bacterium
GAACAACACCCCCGGCAGGCTCGACCTGCCGCCATTTACCGCCACGGGTCAGGCCAACAGTTTCTTCGATGTGTTCTTCGAGATCGTATTACCCGACGGGACGGTGCTGCATAACCGGACCCCGAAGCGGCTGAGCTCGGTGATCAACCACAAGCCGCCGGGTGTGGGTGATTATTATGAAGGGCTGCAGGATACGCCCTTGTATTACGCCAATGGGGAACCGTCGGGCTTTGTCCTGAGCGCGGCCCGGCACAGACCGCAGCCCCCGGTCGAGATCGACCAGTTTGAGCTCACCTCGGCGCAGATCGAACTGCTGGCCCCGGACGGCAGTTCCGAGGTGGTCAGTGTGAGTGGTCCGACGACGGTGCATGTGTTCTTCGAGGGCGACCGCGAGGGCGATGCCGTTGACAATAACGGAGACGGTCGGGAGGAAGTGCAGACCGAGATGGTGAGCCTGAACCTGACGGGTAACAGTTCCTTCGGACCGGTGCTGGTGCGCCTCAATTCGAGCATGCCGACCTACGGTGAGATCATCGAGCAGTTGAACAACACGCCGGGCACGCTGGACCTGCCGCCGTTTACGCCTGGCGGCCAGGCGGACAGTTACTTCGATGTGTTCTTCGAGATCGTATTGCCGGATGGGACGGTGCTGCATAACCGGACCCCGAAGCGTCTGAGCTCGGTGATCACCCACAAGCCGCCGGGCCTGGGCGATTATTATGAA
>JAAELU010000331.1 GCA_024226255.1 bacterium
TCCCCCTCCGATCGTGGAGGCCGCCGAGGAGCACCGCATACCGATCATCACGGAAATTCTCGGATACGTTGGTGCCGCCCTCGCACTGTGGGCGGTCATGTTTCTGGTGACGGAATTCTGGGGCAACCTGTCCGACTGGGCTCAGATCAGTCTGTTCGCGGTGGTTGCCATCGTGCTGTTGGCGGCGGGAACTGCCCTGCTCGATACAGCGGAGCCTGCGATTCGCAGACTCTCGAGCATTCTCTGGGCAGGCAGCGTCGTTTCTCTAAGCGGCTCGACGTTCATAGCTTTCGAATCTGTGGCGGGCCTCGATCCAGAGCTGCCTTGGACCCTTGTCGGCGCCATCGCGGCGGCGATCGGGGGACTCATGTTGCGCCGCCACCCGTCAGTAGCCCAACAGGTAGTGCTGTTCGCCGCGGTACTGACCACAGCTATTGCGCTGCTGTCGTTTGGACCCGAACCCGAAATGTTCGTCTTCGGATTCGTCGTCTGGGCATACGGGCTGGTGTGGATGTTGGTCGCTCGCTCCGGACTGCTTCAGCCAAAAGGCGCCGGGATGGTGCTGGGGGCCGTCGCCATGCTCGTGGGAGCTCAGATCACCGGAGCCGAAGGTGATCTGACCACGATCGGAGTCCTGCTCGGACTTGCCACCGCCGGCATGCTCGCCGGTTTCGGCGTCATGCTGCGCGAGCGGCTGCCAATCATCCTCGGCGGTGTCGGAATCTTCCTGTTCGTGCCCCAGGCAATGTTCCACTTCTTTGGCGAAGCAATGGGTGGGATGTTCGGCCTGTTCGCGAGCGGATTGCTTCTGGTCGGTCTGGCCATCTGGTTCGGCCGGCACAAGGAGGCGTTATGAATCGTCAATCAAAGTTCTGGCTCGCCGCCGCCGGCGCCGTCGCCGTCACGGCCACCGCATTGGTGCTGCTCTTTGGCGTCACCTTCGCTCCGGACTTCCCAAGTCTGTACGACGGGGGCCCCACGATCGAGGCGTCCGTTGCCTACGTCGACTACGGTCGCCAGGAGTGTGTCCTGGTTCTCGATGTGGCCACCGGAGAGTCACAAGAGGTGTTCTGCGGCGATTGGCTGTGGCTCGAAGGTTGGGACCGAGATGGTCATTTGCGGGTGCAGTCGGATGACGGCCGGGATCGGGTGAGTGTCATTGATCCTGACACTGGTCTTGTCGTGGCGACAGGCGACCCGCCCGGCAAGCCTCCGCCATACGCACGGGGTTTGTCGACGTCATCCGACAACGGCCACGCCACATTGACGTACCGCACCGTGAGTTCTGAGACGACGCTGATCGACGTCGACGGCCCGCGCAGCTACTCGTTCATCGATTACGGCCTTGCCGGCGACGGAACCTATGCCTGGGTCTGTGACAGCGAGGACCGTTTGCTAGCAGTTGCCCTCGATGGCTCGACAGGTCCCTGGCTGGTAGCCGAAGGTATCCACGAACCCGCATGGCGCCCGGCGAAGTAGCTGCGTTCCCGTTCATTGCGGGAGTGCAGAAATAACGGCGCGCTTCGTGGCGCCAAGGGAGCATGGTGGTGCGTAGCACCACCCAAGGAACGCGGAGCGTTTCCACGGGTTTGCCCCCTGGGCAAACCCGAAAGCTCCCCGCAGGGGAGCCGTGGAGCTGAGGGGATTTGAACCTATCAAGCGTGACACGCCAGCCGGGTAACCGGCGCACTACGGCGCCATCAATCCATGTGGGTGCGCAGAAATAACGGCGGTCTCACGCCGCCCCGAGAATGGTGGAGCTGAGGGGATTTGAACCCCTGACCCCCTGCATGCCATGCAGGTGCTCTGCCAGGCTGAGCTACAGCCCCAAAATGGGAACGGCATTGTATCAGCCCCGGGCGGTGGGGCGATCTAGGCCTCGATCGTGGCCGGTTCGTACTCGATACGGGGGGCGTCGGCCCACAGCAGCTCGAGCGAGTAGTACTCGCGGGTCTCGTGATCGAACATGTGGAAGACAATGTCGCCGTAGTCGAGCAGGACCCATTTACCGTGCTCAACGCCTTCACGGCGTAGCGGACGCCTGCCCAGGTCCTCTTTGAGGACTCGCTCGACTTCGGCCACGACACCTTTCACATGGCGCGACGAAGTACCGGTCGCGATCAGGAATATGTCGGTGACGACGAGCAGCTCCGAAAGGTCCATGAGGACAACATCGAAGCCCTTTTTGTCGGTGATCGCGGCCGCTGCGGCTAGCGCTACGTTCTTGGCGTCGATGTCGGCGGGAATGGTCAGCTCCGAAGGGTTGCTATATCTTGGCCGACAATGATAGATACATCTACGACACCCGATGGCGCGGCTAGCTCCAATTGGACCATTCGCACCCCGAGGATCCCCGCGGCGTCTTCGGCGGCGTCCCGATTCGCCCTGCCCTGAGCAATGACAACCGTCTCGGCGAAGTCGAAGTTGTCGGCGTTGTCTGTCTTGACGACGTGGAAACCGGCCGCCACGACGGCCTGCACCACTGAGCGGGTGGCAAGGATCTCGCCATTGCCGTTGAGGACCTCGACGCGGGGCCGGAGTTCAGTGGCCAATGCCAGATGTGCCAATCGGTCTGCCACAAATATGGCAACGTCGGCCTGCACCAATTGGAACCCGTCATCGTCACCGGCGACCGCCACTGGTGTGACCGGCACCAGCGACACCTCAGGATCGCTGCCCGCCACACGATTCAAGGTTGCTGACGCCGAACCTTCGCCGAGGAGCCGGGCGGCGGCTCCAGGATCCATCTCCATGTAGCCCAAAAGGGCTGTCCAGGTTGCAGCCTGCCTCTCGACCCAACTGACAGCACTTGACTGTGCCTGGAGTACCAACAACTCCTCAACCTGCAGACCGTCGTAGGGATGTACCCCGGCATCGGCGATTTCGAAGTCGGCGGCATCTCCCGACTCAATAACCGCCTCGGCCAGATCAATCTCGATCGACTGGCTCAGGGTCCCGGGGAGCTGCCCGGGGGCTACAACCGCGACCCGATCGATCCGAACTCCCAGGGCGTTGGCGACTGTGACCTGCGCCAAATCGGCGCCCTCGAAGTTGTATGCGTCCGCAAGCGCAAAGTCGCCGTAGCCGGGCAACAGATCAAATAGGGTCGAAGGAATGACAGTCAATGTGCTGGGCCGGTCGTCAGCAGCTGCCACAAGGACCAGCGAACCGATCCGCTCACTGCGATCAACCACGATGACCAATAGCGACTCGCTACCAGTCCCCTGCTGCTGCTCGGCCGCCTGGAGGTTGGGGATCTTCGTCACCTCGTCCTGGAGCGTCGAAGTCCACTCGTCCCAGTTGGCCACCATCACCACCGCAGCTGCCAACACCGCGACGAGGACGATTGCCGAGACTGCCGTTGAAGTCTTCGAGGTGGCCCGCGGAACCTCAGGCCGTCTCGACACGGTGTAACCCAACCGTCTCGGCATAGGCGCGGACCGCCTCCGGAAGCAGGAATCGGATCGGTTTGCCGCCTTCGAGACGCTCCCGGATGACAGTCCCGCTGATATCGAGCTCGGGGCCGTCGAGCCAGGTGAAACCGTCCTCGCCGAGGGCGTCGGCAACATTGTCCCGGGTGAAACCAGGACGCGGCATGACGGCGATCGAAGCCCGACCGATCACCTCTTGATATCGCTCCCAGGTGGCCAAGCGGGACGCGGCGTCGGCGCCGAGGATCACGACCAACTCTTCGTCGGCGGGATAGGTGTGCAACGTATCGGCCGTATAGGTCCAGCCATCGCGATCCACCTCTCTTGCATCAGCCTCGAAGTAGGGAACGCCGGCGATGGCGAGGCGGGTCATCTGGAGGCGGTGCCGGGCTTGGCTGACCGAGGAACCGGACTTCTGCCACGGTGCTCCGGCCGGCATGAAAGTGACAACGTCGAGCCCCAGCTGCCAATAGGCAACCTCTCCCATAAAAAGGTGTCCGAAATGTGGGGGGTCGAACGTCCCGCCGAGGATGCCACGTCGCACGGCCGAAAGGATAGGCCGACGACAACCGCAGTGCGGCCGACGGGCTCTTCAGACACCGCAGCCATCGGCGCGGGTCTTGATAGGTTCCATCGAGACGGGTCGAGAAGTGGAGTGCCTCGATGGTGTGGTGAAGCCCCGACCGTCCAATCGTGTCCCCCGAGGCAATCCGAGAGCCGACGCCCACGTCGACGCTACTCAGGTACGAATACGAAGTCTTGAGCCCACCGCCATGATCGAGCGTGACCGCCAGCATTCCGGCCACCGAGCCGACAAAAGTCACAGTTCCGGCTCCTGCAGCACCCACCGGGGTTCCCAGCGCCACGTCGTAGTCGATGCCCCAGTGCCCGCCGTATGAGCCCACGGGGGCAAAATCGGCGACTATTGCGGCGTCAACCGGAGGCGACAGACCAGCGCAATGATCCAGTAGTGCGGGCGGGACAGCCAGCGCCGCCATCGTCAGGGTGAGAGCGGCAACAAACAGCACTCATGCCTTTCCTGCCACCGCAGGACAAACGTATACGACCTGGCCAGTCAGAGCAATAGGTTCGCAGGCGGCCGGTAAGCGGAGGGGAAGCTACCGGCGCCGTCGCTTAGGAAGCTGCGGTTGCTGTGTCAGCCTTGGTCGGCTCAATGAGCTGCTGGGCGACAACCCGCAGATCGTGAGGACGGAACGGCTTCGAGAGGAACGCATCGGCACCGTCTGCGTTGGCGCGAGCCTTCGTTTCGTCCTGGGCGTGAGCCGTCAGGATTAGAACGGTCAGGTTGGCCGTCTTCTCGTCGGCGCGGAGCCGGCTGAGGACCTCCCACCCATCGAGGCCGGGAAGACCGACATCGAGAATCATGAGATCGGGCATGAGATCGCGGGCCGCCGCGATACCGGAGTGGCCGTCGGCGCGCATTTCGATCTCGAAGCCAGCCGGACGAAGGCACACTTCGATCAGGCGCTGAATGACTTCGGAATCTTCTACTACGAGTATGCGCTTGGCCATCTGGCCTCCACTCTGACTAATCATCTTTTCGGGTACCCCTCTGCTCTGCAGCTCCACTCAACGTCAGGTATCGGTGCCAGGACCGGGTATCTTGAGCATTCGCGCGAGATCAAAGCCCCGGATTGACCTATGGCTAGTCACTTGCGGCGCTATTTGGTCTGGGCGAGCGCCACGGCCCTTTGGGCGGGACTCGACGGGAGGATCAAGTCCTCCACAAACCGTTCGAGTTGACGGATGGTACGAACCTCGCGAACCGTGTCACAGTAAGGGGCGTAGCGGGCCATTATGGAGTCGCCGGTGTTCCAGTATCGGCTTGCTTCTGGGTTCAGCCAGTACAGCGCCCGTGCCCGGTGGGCGATCTCGGCGAGCGCCTCCACCCGGGGATCTCGGTAGTTCGATCTGGCATCGCCTGTAATCAGGACAGTGCTTCGCGGGGTCACCTTGGTCAGGTGATCCTGCACAAAATCATCGAGAGCGTGCCCGTAGTCGGAGTGTCCATCCTGCCAGACGATCTTGGCCTCGCTCGAAAGCCGACTCAAGGCTGTGCCCAGGTCACTGCCGGCGCCGAAGAACCGAGTGACGTCGTCGAGCGCATCGACAAAGGCGAAGACCTTGACGTTCGAAAACTGGGCCGCCAAGGAGAAGGTCAGCTGCAGGGTGAAGCGAGCGAAAGTTGCCATGGACCCGGATACGTCACAAAGCAGCACCAGTTCCGGCTTGCTCTTGCGCGGCGGACGAAAGCTGGGGTCGAGCAGAACGCCACCATGCTGAAGCGATCGCCGGATCGTGCGTCGGACGTCCAACCGGCCCTTCTGGCCATGGCGCCTCCTCTGGGCGAGCCGGGTTGCCAACTTGCGCGCCAGAGGGCCGACCGTGGCCTCAATACGATCGAGTTCCTCGCGAGTGGCGTGCATGAGGTCGACGTCTTCGAGCAGCGGGGTGCGCAGCGTGCGGGCCACGGCTTCCGATCCGCGGTCGGCCACCAGGCGCCGCACGATCTCGCGCCGCACCTCAGTCTCGAGATGCGCCACCAGTTCGGCCACGTCCTCTTCCGCCAGGCGCTGCGTCAGCA
>JAAELU010000332.1 GCA_024226255.1 bacterium
CAACGTGAGCCACCCGTGTCAGGGACTCGCTGATCTGCAGACGATTGCCGAGCACCGTGACCTGCCGGGTACCAGAGTCGCCTACGTCGGCGACGGCAACAACGTGGCGCACTCGTTGATGCTCGGTTGCGCCATGTCTGGCATGCACATTGCCATCGCTACGCCTGAAGGCCACGAGCCAGACGAGTCAATCGTCGCCACCGCCACCGAGATCGCCGGTCGCAACGGAGGTTCCGTCTCCGTTGTCCGTGACCCAGCGGATGCGGTGAAAGGGAGCGACGTCGTCTACGCCGACGTGTGGACTTCGATGGGTGCCGAGTCGGCGGGCGAGAACGCTTTCGACGGGTATCAGATCGATTCGGCAATGTTTGCTCAGGCGAACCCGGATGCAATCTTCATGCACTGCCTGCCGGCGCACCGTGGCGAAGAGGTAACTAACGAGGTCCTCGAGCACGAGCGTTCGTTCGTGTTCGACCAGGCCGAGAACCGGCTCCACGCCGTCAAGGCGCTGATGCTGTTTCTCGCCGACGCCGAGTAGGAGTGACCGACGCTCCCTGGCTACAGAGCGACGTCCTCGACGTCGCCCGTGACCTGTTGGGCTGGCGCCTAGCCAGCGACATCGGCGACAAGCGCGTCCTTGCCGAACTCAACGAAGTCGAGGCATACGCGGGGGAGACCGACCCGGCGAGTCATGCATTCCGAGGCGAGACGCCGCGCAACGGTTCGATGTTTGGACCCCCCGGGGGTTTGTACGTGTATCGCGCCTACGGCATCCACTGGTGCATGAACGTGGTCGTTGGACCGCCCGGTACCGCCCGCGCCGTTCTCCTGCGAAGCGCCGAAGTAGTCGAGGGCATCGAGCATGCCATCGAACGCCGCGGCCGCTCGAAGAACGTCGCCGACGGCCCCGGCAAGCTCACTCAAGCCCTGGGCGTCACCGGCGACATGGACGGCCACGACATGTCAAAACGCCCGCTACGCCTTCTGCCGCCCAAGCGCTCGGTCACCAACATCGAAGCGACCCCTCGAATCGGCATCTCCAAAGCCGTCGACCTCCCCTGGCGCTACGTTGCCACAGAATGGACCTAGCCCGCTGCTTCGCAGGGGCGCATTGGGCTGACAGGTATGTCAATCAGCACTGCCAGCTAGTGCATATTGCCGGATCTGCTCGGAACAGAGTGCGCGATATCGTTCTAGGCAGTGAGTGATCTGGGGCTCTTGCCCAATAGCGCCGGATCACCATCCCCGAAACACGATATATGAAGGCCGCTTCATCGCTCGTCTAACCAGTTCGCGGAGACTCGTTATCTCTGCAATTACACCTTCGACTTCACCACACTCGACACGCTGCAGCCACTGTCCGATCTCTCGATCTAACCGTTCCTGTTGGTAGCTGTTGAACACTGCGTCCGTGTACCAGTCGACTGCTTGCAGCAGTGTGAAGTCGTCGAAGGCCTCCCAATTGGGAATGGTCGACAGCTTGGCCGTGCCTACCTCGGGGTCAGCCTCCAAGGTTTCATGTATGCAGACGTTGATCATCGGCGCGCTACTCCGGGGTGAGCCGTCCTCAGATTACCTAGCGGGCGTAGGCCGTGTTGATACGAGATCACCAAATCCGGAGCGGTAGCGAGCATTTGGGGAGTGCTCGGGATCGGCACTTATGGGGGTAATCGTGTCAAACGATTTTGGGATATGGGGGTAATCGGGGGTCACTGGTAGGTCCTTTGGTTGCTGTCGAG
>JAAELU010000333.1 GCA_024226255.1 bacterium
TCCCGCTCGACGTCACAGATACAGGAGGCAGTGTGATCACACGATTCGGCATGGCGCCGCGCTCACCCGGCATGAGCATCGAGGACTTCCGGCTGCACTGGCGCACGGCACACGCCGATGCCGCCGGGCAGATCCCCGGAGTGCTCCGCTACACCCAGAACCACTCTCTGCTGCAGGACGGGCGCTACCTCCTCGGCTACCCCGGCTTCGACGCATGCTCGGAGCTCGACTTCGACTCGGTCGCCGCCATGGACGAGGGATTCGCCTCCGAGACCTACGCATCGGTAGTTCGCAACGACGAAGAGGAGTTTGTCGACAAGACCAGGTTCAGCCTCGTCGTAACCAACCCGACCGTCGTCACAGATGGTCCTGCCGAGGGCATCAAGCTAATCCAAATGTTTCGGCGCCATCCCGGACCAGGCGGCAATTCGTTGGGCGCAGTGCTGTCGGGCCAGGTGGCTGAGGCTCTACAAGCACAAGCCAGCCGTTTGATTGTCTACGAGCCGGTCGCCGAGGAACACACCGGACCGCCGGCGGCCTTTGATGCCATCGCAACGTTGTGGTTAGCCGATCAAGACGCATTAGATCGCCTCTTTGTATCGCCCAATTGGCAACAGGCGGCATGGACTCTGTCTGGAGTCGCTTCGGGATCGGTGGCCCTCGCCGCGGAGACAATTCATGTGGTGTGAGCTACCAGCAAGGCAGCAGGAGGAGCCATGGACTTCACGCTGACAGAGGAACAGGAACTGTTTCGCTCGACGGTGCACGAATGGGTCGACCGCGAGGCCCCCAAGTCGTGGGCTCGCGAGCTGGAGAAGGACGAGCACTCCTTCCCCTTCGA
>JAAELU010000334.1 GCA_024226255.1 bacterium
CTCGACACGCCGATGGACAACCGGCTCGGGACATATCCCAAGATCATGAAAGCGGCCGGGTACCAAACGGCTGTGTTCGGTAAGTGGCATCTGGGGCACGGACCGAACCACGATCCGACTGGATTTGATGAGTGGGTGGTCCTTCCCGACCAGGGGGAATACCACGACCCGGAGTTCCTGACAGTGGACGGATCGGAGGTTGTCGAAGGATACGTCACCGACATCATCACCGACATGTCGCTCGACTGGCTCGAGCGGCGCGATCGGGACCGGCCGTTTGCTCTGATGGTGCACCACAAGGCGCCGCACCGGCATTGGGAACCCGACGAGAAGCACGCAGCCATGTACGAGAACGAGACGATCCCCGAGCCGCACACGCTGTGGGATGACCTGGCTACTCGGTCAGCGGCTGCGGAAGCCGCTCGCTGTCACATGATGGATCTCGACGAGGCCGATCTGAAGGCGCCGATCCCGGATGGACTAACCGAAGAGGAAGAGGTGTCGTGGCGTTATCAGCGCTACATCAAGGACTACCTGCGCTGCGTCGCCTCAATCGACGACAACGTCGGCCGCATCCTGGATTATGTGGAACAGAAGGGCCTCGTCGAGGACACCATCATCGTCTACACCTCTGACCAGGGGCTCTTCCTGGGAGACCACGAATGGTTCGACAAGCGGTTCATGTATGAGGAGTCGTTGGCGATGCCGCTGATCATGCAGTACCCCCGAGAGATTGCGGCAGGATCGGTGTGCAAAGAGATCGTGCTCAACGTTGACATGGCGGCGACGTTTGTGGATCTGGCGGGATTGCCCGTTCCGGAGTGGATGCAGGGCAACAGTCTCCGACCGCTACTCGGCGGCGCCGCCCCAGAGGGCTGGCAGCAGTCCATGTACTACCGCTACTGGATGCATCGAGACAAGGACCACAACATCTGGGCGCACTACGGGGTCCGCACCCACCGACACAAGCTGATCTACTTCTACAACGATCCTCTTGGCCAACCGGGAGCTCGGGGACCGGCAGATCCACCGGAGTGGGAGCTATTCGACCTGGAGGCCGATCCGCTCGAGGTCAACAACGTCTACTCGGACCCCGCCTACCGGGAAGTTGTCACCGAACTGAAGGCCGAATTGGCTCGTCTCCAGGAGGAAGTCGGAGACAAGCCTCACACGGATTAGTCCGAGACCTCCAGCTCGCCGGTCGTCGTGCTCCCAATCGTCCTTAGGAGATGGTTGATTCCACGGCGATGACTTCATCACGGGAGCGCAACGAGGCGATGATCCCATCCATTGCCTCTGACCCAATTCCCACAATCTCGCAATTGAGCTGGCGCTTGCCTTCCTCTTCCACAATCGAAATCCGGTGCACCCTGGCGCCAATAGCGTTGATCGACTCAAAGAGCGGCGTCAGCGTGCCGTGTCCGACGCGGTATTCAATCCGGAGTGGCCTCACGCTGCCCCGCCGCATGTGGACGCGAATCGGTGCGAAGCCCAGCATCGCGATGAGCGCTATTGCAAGCGACGCGGCCGCGACCCAGTAGAGGCCAAACCCGGCTGCGACACCGAGCGCGGCAGCAAACCACAGCGTTGCCGCAGTCGTGATACCGGTCATGGTGAATCCGGTTCTGATCATGCCGCCTGCTCCGATGAACCCGATGCCCGTGACCACCTGGGCGGCTACCCGAGTGAGATCAGTGCCATCGGCGGACACACTGGCTCCGGCAACCGCGAACAGCGCTGCCCCGGCCGAAACAAGTGTGTGGGTCCGCAAGCCGGCAGTCTTGTGCTGAACCTCACGCTCAACGCCCAATCCCGCGCCCAGTGCGGCCGCGAGTGCTACTCGAGCAATCATCTCGAGGTCTGTCAGTTGCATACCATCGCGTCCCGCGCCGGCAAGTGAGGATCAACCATGGTACAACCAGAGGCTTCCAACGCTATCGACGAGAACGACCTGGCGGAGCAGTAGACAGTCACACGTGTTGCCGAATTGAAGGCCGAGTTGGCCCGTCTCCAGGAGGAAGTTGGAGACGAGCCTCACACGGGTTAGACGGAGAGCTCCAGCTCGTCCATCGTCACAGCGGCCACGAGGACGGAGCGGGTTGGGGATAATCGCAGCAGACACATCCATTGCCCGTTGCGGATGCCCGACGACCGGTGCCCTCATCCCGTCTGGTGTAGAGAGATCTATCTGGTCGCCTGAACTCGCTTGGCCTAGCCATGTCAGCTGACCTGATCAAATGTCATCTGTGCGAAGCGACGGACGGCTACGGATTGACCGTTGTCCCGGGCGAACAGTCCACGAACCCAATGGGTCCAGGCTGTCTGCATGACGGGGGCCGCCAGTGCCAGCAATAGAGTTGTGATTAAGACCATCATCTTGGTTCCTAAGTTGCTTACAGCGAACCCAGTCGGCGGTCTTTCAGATGACTTCAGGACTAGTGCCCGTGAGCGGGAGGAAATAGTCACTTAGTAGTCCTTGACAAGTCTGTCCTGCGCTGGGCGAGATCCCATTTGCTGTAAGGATTAGGGGCTGGTTCTGTGTAGCGTTGGCCTATGAACTCAAGTGCTGATCTTGTTAAGCAGGCGAAGTCCGGATTCCAGCAGGTCGGCTCGTCTCCACGTAAGCGAACCGCGGTCGTGACCTGTTTCGACACTCGACTCGATCCGCTGCAGATACTCAAGGCCGACCGTGGAGATTTCCAGATATTCCGCAATGCCGGCGGGGTCGTCACGGACGATGTCATTCGATCCCTGATCGTCTCGACACACGAGTACAACGTCACAAAAGTGAATCTGGTGATGCACACCGACTGTGGAATGCTTCAGGTCGATCAGCGCGCCATCGAGGCCGACCTCGGCCCGCTCCCCTTCGACATAGGTGGCTTCTCGGATCTGGATGCCGAACTCGACCGGGGCGCCGCCAAATTACGCGCCGAGCCGCTGCTACCCCTTCCCGATGGAGTAGCCACCTTCATCTACAACGTCGCCGAAGGAACCCTGCTCCAGCGCACTAAGGCGTAGCCCGCGTTGCGCAACTGTTCTTGCGTATCTGAGGGCCAGTATTGGCCCTCAGATACGCAAGAACAGAAATGCAGCGCGCTTCGTGGCGCCGCTCCTAGGTGGAGACGATTGGATTCGAACCTGTCAAGGTCTGGAGCAAGCCCTCCAAATGTTGCGTTGCGGCACCCCCGGTCCATGTGATGCGCATGTAGCAGCGCCCTTCGTGACGCCGCCCTCGTGGAGACGATCGGATTCGAACCGACGACCCCCTGGTTGCAAACCAGGTGCTCTGCCAGGCTGAGCTACGTCCCCGTGAGGCCTGGATTGTATCGGCTCGCTGACCCCATGCGGTTCAGTTGATTGTTGGTCGCTAGGTTTTGCGCTTGAACAGGAGGATTTGATGCGAGCGGTGCAGATCTCGAAGACAGGCGGCCCCGATGTCATGGAGCTCGTCGAACTGCCAGTGCCCGAGCCGGGACCAGGCCAAGTCCGCATCGACGTCGAAGCCTCCGGCGTCAACTTCATCGATACCTACCACCGCTCTGGGGTCTACCCGATTGACTTGCCGATGGTGCTGGGCAAGGAAGTTGCCGGAACCGTCTCCGCGGTAGGCGACGGGGTCAACACGCTCACGGTTGGCGATCGGGTGATGACTCCGTGGGGTGACGGTGGCTACGCCGATGAGTGCCTGGCCACTGCCAGCTTCGTTTTCAAGATCCCTGACTCATTCGACGCCGAAACGGCGGCGGCCGCAGCCTTGCAAGGGCTCACCGCGCACTACTTGGCCACCGCGAGCTACCAATTGAAGCCCGGTGATCGGTGCCTGATCCATGCCGGCGCCGGCGGGGTCGGCGGCATCCTCATTCAGATCGCCAAAAAGATCGGCGCGGAAGTTTTCACCACTGTGGGTAGTACGGCGAAGGTTGAGATGGCGCGACAGGCAGGGGCGGATCACGTTATCGAGTACTCGCGAGAGAATTTTGCCGAAGCGGTCCGGGCTATCACCGGCCCCGACGACGGCCTCGAAGTCGTCTATGACGGTGTCGGCAAGTCGACTTTCGATGATGGGCTGGGCCTGCTGGCACCTCGCGGCACCTTCGTCCTCTTCGGTGGCGCCAGCGGTCAGGTGCCGCCGTTCGACTTGCAGAGGCTGAACGCCGGTGGATCCCTCTTCATTACACGACCGTCGCTCGGCCACTTCATCCAACCTGGCGAGGGTCAGCGGCGCGCTGACGAACTACTCGAATGGATTACGTCCGGCAACGTGAAGATCCGCATTGGCGCTCGCTTTGCCCTCGAGGACGCCGCCGCAGCTCACAAGGCACTCGAAGGGCGCCAAACCGTCGGCAAGGTGTTACTCATCCCGTAGCGCCGGTCTCTCTGTTCTTGCGTAGATGGCGGCCGATATTGGCGTGTGTCTACGCAAGAACGGGAAGCTGCCCTACGACACGACGACCTCAATGACGGCGGCGGCGAAGCTGGCAACCATCCCCCACAGGGCAACCTGGAACGCGTAGCCGAGATAGCGATATTTCTTGGCGTTGAGGGCCGATCCCAACTGATGGATATCACGCAGCATCGCCCGGCGGACCTCCTCGTTGTCTTTGAACAACTCGAGGTGGTGATCGATGAACTCGTCCTCGTCGATGTGGGCAAACACTCCAAAGAACAGAGTGTTGGGCCGGCTGCTTTCGGTCGGAGACGTGTAGTAACGCGGCATCACGGCAACGATGGCCAGCACCAGAGCCGCCAGAGCCGTCAATCCAACGAGCACCAGCGAAACCGATGAGGAGGTTTCGAGGTTGCCGATCACGAGGCCGAGAAGCACGACGGCGCTACCGATGAGGAAACCGGCCTTCTGGTCTGCCATGGCGGACAGATGAACATGATGCTGCTGCGTAGTTCGCAGCAGCGCGATCACCTCGGCCGGCTTCTGTTGAGGCGCCTCGTTGCCTTCAATCATGTGATCCCCTCGCCTGTGCGCCCGGCAATTGTATCGAGATGCCGGTTACGCCCTCAACCGGAACACGGACCTCCAGACCAAGCCCTCCAATCGCCTGGTACAATCTCGCTTCGCATTCGGGCCCATAGCTCAGCTTGGTTAGAGCGCATCCCTGATAAGGATGAGGCCCCTGGTTCAAATCCAGGTGGGCCCACAAATGACTACCCCTCGGCAAAGCCGGGCGGTAGTCATTTGTGGGCCGAACTCACGCTGAGTGTTCATCGCGCGCGGCTACATGCGCCCCACATGGACCCAACCGCCGCTACGCAACAGTCCGACAACCCGCGACGAGAACTTGACAGGTTCAAATCCAGGTGGGCCCACAAGGCGAGGGCATTGGCACCTGTAGGTTTCGCACCCGCCTGGTGATTGCTTAGGTCAAGATTCGCTGAGTCCGCGAGAAGTCCGCCGAAGCGACTAGGAACTCTCGAATAGGCGTTCGGTCGATCATCTCTCGGCACCCAACGAATTCGGCGGCTAATCGACGATCGTCCTCCTCGCAATGATGGCGTAATAGCAAGCAACGGGACGATGGGGTCATTCCTCTCTGGGTTCCACACCCCAAACTTCACGGCGCTCTAGCCTGAAGCTCACGCCTTCACCGCAGCTGACAATCCACGATCCCCCGAACTTGACGGGGTGGCTGCCATCAACGGATTCCCCAAACTCGTCGATACTCACCGTCATGTCCAAATGAGGGTATTCCTGGCCAGGGGCTGCAAGGGAGTCGGCTGGACCGAGAAACGAGCCGTAGACATGCGTTGTGATTGGGACAGTTGGAACAAGACTCGTGAATGGCTCGGATAGAAGGACTGTGAGTGCGCCGGTATCCATCTCGGCTAGCTCGAGGATGGATTGACGCACGTGGGACGCTGTGTCGTCCGGCACCGACCGGGCCAACTCTCTCACCATGCTCAGATCCATGAACGAATGCTCCCACCCGTCGCTCGCTTCGCGGACTTTCGCCGATGCGACCCCCTTGAACTGCCCGGATCTTGTAGGCGACCGGCCCCTCAATCCTTGTGATTGCTTCGCTGCGTGCCTCGATGAAGTAGTCGCCGAAACTGAAGACAGCAACATCCGGAAGCGCTGAGCTGGGCGGTGTCCCACCTGTCAGCAAAGACGTAGTGGGCTCGTCGTCTGCGGTCGAGTCCGCCTGCCGAAATGCGATCGTCTTTCCGCATCACACCATCGAGGCCATGAAACGTGCTGAAACCGGACTGAAAGCGAATTGAAACCGGTTCCTCGCATTCTCTCCCCATAAGCACCGCACGAGGCGGCGCCTGACCCGAGAGGGAGGAAAAGAGAATGACTTCCACCGCAACCAAGAGGACAACCGCAGTCCGTTTCATCCTGGCTCTGTTGACAGCTCTGGTATTCATCGGGGCGGTCGGGCAAGGCCCAGCCGAAGCGATGACGGTGCCTAGGTCGGCTCGCCGGACCATGTCTACGTGGCAGACGTACGTGCTGCATTCGGTCGACGGCTACTGGGAGAACGTCATGGCGGATTGGGGCCAACCAGAGCCTCGCGTCCGGTACAACTGGAGGAACCCCGGGGTCTCCTACCAGTGTGCAGCCAGCACCAGAAATCTCGGACCCTTCTACTGCTCGAAAGACGACACCATGTACGTCCCAACTAACCAAGCCCGGCACACCTGGACCACCTACGGCGACTTTGCGGCTGCATTCATCATCGCCCACGAATATGGACACAACATTCAGGCCGAGCTGTACGGCCCCAAGGTGAACCGCTACCGGGAGCTGCAGGCGGACTGCTTTGCCGGCGCCTGGGCGGGATACATGTTTCGGAAAGGAAAGGTGAGCAACCGCGACGTGAAGGAGGTGTACCGGTGGATGAACGGCGTCGGCGGCAACGACCCGGTCGGTCACGGCACCTCGAGACAGAGGAAGAACGCTTTCTACAAAGGCATGACGAAAGGACCGTCGAAGTGCTCCGGCTTCTAGGCCAGCCAGTTCCAAACAAGGGGATCAGAGGTCAGACCTCTGATCCCCTTGACGCGAGGGAACCAACACACCCGACTCCGGTAACAGCGCGAAAGTCTGTTCATACGATCTGTGGCGCCCTTTTCGGGTTGCGTCGGCATGACACGATGGTTGGAGCGTGTAACAGTCTTTCAACTTGTCGAAAGTCAACAGACGCGAACTTCATGCAGCCGCTTCACACGCTCCGGTACCGTTGCAGCATGGAGTTTCAAGCTCTCGGCCGTCGGAGAATGAACACCGAGGATCACGAGGCTGCCGTCGCCCTCGGTCAGGCGCTGCCGGAGTACTTCAATGATCAGGGCATCGCCGAGATGACGGACGAGATCCCCCAAGAGGACGGCGCCCTTGCCGAGGTCGACGGGAAGTTGGTCGGTTTCGTAACGTGGGCCATCCACGACGGGATCGGCCGTATCGGGTGGATCGCCGTGAGTGGCGCCCACCACCGCCGAGGAATCGGACGACGCCTCGTCGCAGCCGCCGAGGACGACCTGAGCGCGGCCGGCATCGACGTCCTCGAAGTCGACACACTCGGCGAGTCCATCGATTACGAACCGTACGAGCGAACCCGGGCGTTTTACCGCAGCGTCGGGTTCCAAAGCCTGAAGAGCGTGATGCTCGACAACCCCGGCATGCCGGAGATGTTGACGTTGCAGAAGAGGATCGGCGCCGCGGATTGACCTGCGCC
>JAAELU010000335.1 GCA_024226255.1 bacterium
AGCTGCCCTGGTTCCGGTTCTCGTTCTTGGCCAGGCCCCATTCCTTGTTGATGATCAGCTGGATCGCCAGCGCCCGGCGCACGCTGTTCTCGGACGGCGTGGTGATCGCCTCGTCATAGGCATTGGTATGCAGCGAGTTGGTGTTGTCATAGGTCGAGATCAGCGCTTGGAGCGTGGTGCGGATGTCGTTGAAATCGAACTCCTGGGCGTGCAACGAGCGGCCCGAGGTCTGGGAGTGGAATTTGAGCTTCTGCGAACGTTCGTTGGCGCCGTACTTGTCGCGCATCGCGGTCGCCCAGATGCGCCGCGCGACCCGGCCGAGCACGGCATATTCCGGGTCCATGCCATAGGAGAAGAAGAACGACAGGTTGGGCGCGAAATCGTCGATGTGCATGCCCCGCGCCAAATAGCTCTCCACATAGGTAAAGCCGTTCGACAGGGTCAACGCCAGCTGGGTGATCGGGTTGGCCCCGGCCTCGGCGATGTGATAGCCGGAGATCGACACCGAATAGAAGTTGCGCACGTTGTGATGGACGAAATATTCCTGAATGTCGGCCATCACCTTCAACGAGAACTCGGTCGAGAACAGGCAGGTGTTCTGGCCCTGGTCCTCCTTCAGAATGTCGGCCTGGATCGTGCCGCGCACGTTCTCCAGCGTCCACGCCTTGACCTTGGCGATTTCCTCGTCGGTCGGCTCGCGGCC
>JAAELU010000336.1 GCA_024226255.1 bacterium
GATATGATCCCTCATGGCGTGTTCAGTTTTGCCGTTGACCCGGCCTATCTCAACGAGGCGATCACCGGCCCCAGCGACAACGTCGTACATCTCGAGACCACTCATCTGAACGGCGGCCATTTTATGGTCGCCACCGAGATGATGCTCGTCACCTGTCTGGATCAGTTTGTAGATTGGGTCGTGGCCGCCGATCAGGCCGAGGCCGACCAGATCGTCGCGCAGCGCAGTTACCTGCTCCCGGCTCCCAACGAGCTTGGCGTGGGCATCCTTCAACCTGGAGACGGCGACGCTGTCGCTGTCGGGAGCGAGGTCCGGGTAACGGCCTGGATCACCGACGATGTAGGCCGCGAGTGGTCGCACGTGGTCTTTTTAGATTCAGGTAATGGCAATGGGAACGTCATTCTCCACGACGACGGGTTTCACGGCGACGGCGGCGTGCGCGACGGTACCTATAGCAATATCTGGACGCCGCTCAACGATGGCAGTACGACGCTCACTGTCTCTAGCAGTTGTTGCACTATTGCCGGTTCCGACCAGATCACGGTCGAGGTCTATCACTCTGATCACGTGGTGGATGTTTCACACTATGTGCCCATCACTGCGACGACGGCATTGACCGGCGCGGCGACCCCGTCGCTCTTGCACGTCCTTCCTGCCGCCGGCGAGCTTGAGGTGGGGTGGCAGTATGTGCTCGATGTGGGCAAGCGCGAGCAAGTCGTCGCGCTTCCCGTAGCTCTGCCTGACGTGCAGCCAGGCGAGGTGCGCCAGGTAGCCAGTAGCACTGTGCTTTCTTACACCGGACCGGGCGGCTCGGGCCAGGTCAGCCTCGGGCCGTTGTACGTGGCTGCGCCGCATCTCGTTGCTGTCACTCCGTCCACCCAGACCGCCAGCCTGGGCAGCCGCGCCGTCTACGAGATCAGTCTGTTCAATCCCGATTCCAATGCCGACATCTACAGCGTCACGGTCGCCGGTCTGCCCGGTGGGTGGGCGATCTCTTCGTTTACCACGTCGCTGGCGTCCGGCGAGCAGGCTACCTTTCCACTGACGGTGACTGTGCCCGAGGACGGCGAACCCGGCGCGTACTCTTTCGCCGTCGTCGCCGAGAATAGTTTTGGTGGGCGTGACCAGGCTCAGGCTCGATTGCAGGTCACCACGGCCCTGGTACAGGTGCGGGTTGCACCCAAGTGGGGCATCGCGGGCAATGGCGACACGTTGACTTATACAGTGGCCGTCACCAACGCCGGGACTGTCAGCCGCACCTACACGCTCTCCACGGAGGGCTTGGCGGGTAACGCCATCTCGCTCGCGGCGATGGTGGAGGTGAGCGCGGGGCAAGGACTGACGGTGCCACTGCTCGTCACCGTCGGCACAGACCGTGGCCCGCATGCCTTCGAGGTCAGGGCCGAATATACCGCCGCTTCCCAGGCGATAGGGGCATCGGACGACGGCGTGTTGGTTGTGCTGAACGACTTGAGCGCCGTGGGCGCTCTCAGCCCGACCATAGTCACGGGTGGCCAGACCTCGCCAGCGGCCTATACCCTCGTCGTCACCAACACCGGCAGCCTGTCCGACACGTACGACGTCACGCTCGAACTGCCTCCCGGATGGAGCTATGAGTTGTCGGCCAACGGACACGTGCAGAATCACCTGAGCCTGACGCCTTATGTGTTCAACTCGGCCAACTTGCAATTGCTGGTCACACCGTCCGACGGCACGCCCGAGGGGGATTATCTCATCACGGCGACTGTTACTTCGCGTGTCAATCCATCTGTGCAGGCGACGGTGTCAGGCACGACCCACGTCTCTCGCTATGGCGTCACCGTGGAGATAACGCCAGACAGCACGACGATGGACCCGCCGGGGAGCGAGGTCTGGGACGTGACGGTGACCAATACGGGTGAGGATGCAGATGTTTTCGATCTGATGGCTGGCGGCATCGTTTCCAGTACGGCCCAGTTCAGTCTTAACCCCGTCTCCCTGGCCGCCGGTAGTTCTACCGTCGTACAACTGGCGGCCCAGGACTTGAACTTTGGCTTGCCGCAGACATACTTCTTCGCCGTCACCGCGCGTTCGCAAGCTGAACCGGATGTCTTGGGCTATGACACTGCCAGCGTCACCTTCCTCGGCTTTGAGGATGTGACAGTAGAGATCACACCGACGTTGGTCACGTTGACCAACACCAACACTGCCTACTACTTGTTACTGGTGACCAACTCTGGCAAC
>JAAELU010000337.1 GCA_024226255.1 bacterium
AGAGCAACAGTAGAGCCTCGGGGAGGTTCTTCGAACTTGGAGCAGGACAGAAATCAGGAAGAGGAGACAGGAATGAGGCGAGAGACGCGAGGAGGCACTCCTCACTCCTCACTCCTGTCCTTTCCACAACTGAAGAGGGAGTGACCCACCGGTCACTCCCTCTTCCTCGGGGCTCCGCCGAAGCGGAGTTCTCATCGGGCCTAGATCAATTGCGGCCCAATCATTTCAAGATCTGTTGGCCCACCGTCAGCTCAAAGGCGTTATCTCCGAAGGTGAACACGCCCTTGTCTTCGCTGAGGCTGATGACCTTGTAAGACCCGGCGAATGTCTCGCCGACTCCCACGTCGTAACTGATTCCGTTCACGATCACAGTCGCTCGCATTACGCCGGTTATGTCTCTGATCTCCTGCAGCGTGATCGTGTTGCCGGCCGGGTTGAAGCCACCGCCCGAACCGGTGCCTCCGGTACCTCCTGTGCCGGGTTGGCCGGCGATCGGCGACTCCTCTGTGATGAGTGGCCGGAACGGATCTCGAGGTTGCGACACCTGGAACCCACCCGATATCACGGCAGAAGGTTGCGCCACTGCCGTCTCCACCTCAACAGCTCCAGCTTCCGGCGCCGCCGTCACTGTTTCGGCGGTCGCGGGGGATGCCGACAGCACACCCGAGGTCACGACCATCCAGCTGAGCGCACCAGCACCGATCAACATGAGCAGGGCGACCGCTGTGGCTGCCATTGGGCGCAACGTTCGAAACATCAGATGTTCTCTCCCGCGCCGTCATCGATTTCTGCCGAGCCCTGGGGCACGGTGGTCGACGAACCTTCCGAACTTCCAGCCGCCGGACTTCGTGTGAATATGCGCAGCGTGATGGCGGCCGCCAGTCGATCCGGGTTGGGCCGCACCCGCGACTCAACGACGGAACCATCGTCGTTGGTCTCCGGCGGCGGGGCCGCCTCTTCGTCATCGTCGGCAGCCATCGGGGTGAGCCCGATGGAGTCGACCCGTACCAACCGATCTAGGGCTTCAACTCCGTAGAGGAACCCAAGAATCTCGAAGTATTCGCCCTCAATGGATATGGCCACCGGAACCTCGAAGCCACCCGTTAGCGGGTCCGCAACCGGAGGTGTCAAGGTGATCGCCGTGAGCTCTACACCTGTGGTCTCAGCCAGGAACGTCATGTCCTCGATGAAGGCATCTGCCTGCGGAGTCGTCGGAATGCTGGATTCCATCTGACCGATCGCAAAGAGATAGGACAGCTCGTTGTCCTTTATCGCCTGCAGCTGGGCGATCCGAGTCCGCAGCGTGGACTCCCTGAGCACCGCATTGTCCAGCTCCACCTCGGCTGCGGCGATTGCCTCGTTCTTCGGCGAGAAGATGAAGAGGTACCACAGCACCGTGAGCAGCAAAAGAACCAGCACGCCGAACAGCACCTTGGTGCGACTGCCTACCCCGCTCATAGCCCCGTCCTCGGGATTCTCGTGTCGAGGCGGTCGCTGCGGGCGGCCTCTGTCAGGGACGTCTGCGAAACAAAGTTGACGACCGTGGCACTGCCGATCTGCCCTTCGGCGACGCTGGTCACCCACGTGCCGGTCGCGGCCGGGAATCGATCAGAATCCAGGGATCGGAGCCAAGCCGATACATCGGGGAAATCGAAACCGACGCCGGTTACCTGAACTGTGCCGACCGCCGACGTTGCCGGGTCAGAGTCGACGGCCCCGGTGAAGCTCTCCAGCCATACCGAATCGGGCAGAATCCGCCCCAGGTCGTTGAGCACCCGACCCCATGAAAGGTCGTCGGCGAGGGCTGTTTCCATCAGGGAAACATTGGCGTCGTACTCTCCGACGAGGCTCTCGATGCTTCCGAACTCGGCGACCTGCGCCTCGAGCAGTCGATTGGCATCTTGCTGGAACGCGGCATCGTCCTCGGCAACGGTCACCCGTCCCTGCCAGATGAAGGTCAGGGCCGTGAGCACCGCAACGTAGACCAGGCCGATCAGAGCGAACCGGGCGAACCGTTCGCGGGCTTGTTCCTTGACGTGCGCTTCTGGCGGCAGCAGGTTGATCGAGCGCACTACAGCTCACCCCACAATGCGAGTCCAATGGCTGTCGGAATCACCGGCTGGGCGTCGAGGATTTCGTCGTCGCTCAGGCCAATCTTTCCGACCTCAACGAGATCGAACACCCGGGCTGGTTCGACACCAACTCCGATCGACCGGCCGAGCCGATTGGCCAAATGGGGTAGCCGAGCCGCGTTACCCGCCACCACGACCCGCTCGACCCGTTCCTCGCCCGAGGAAGTCTCGAAGTAGTTGACCGAGCCGCGGAGTTCGTCGATGAGCGAGTCGGCCTGTTCCGTCAGAATCAGCCTGGCGCGTGCGATGTCGTCATCACCATCGGGAAGACCGGTCGGCTCTACCCCGACCGTCCGCTTCAGATCCTCGGCGCTGGCAGCATCCAGGTCCAGACCGTCACGCAGGGCCGCGGTGAAGTCGTCCCCGCCCCGCGGTAGTAGCCGGACGAAGTGGGCCGTCCCAGCCCGAGCGATTACAACCTGCGTAATGGAGGCACCGACATCGACGATTGCCTGCAGGGGTCTCCCCACACCGCTTTCGAGGCCAAAGATCGAGCGAACTAGGGCGAAAGCCTGTAGATCGACAGCTGTCGGCGTGACCTTGGCGGTCTCCATGACTCGCAACACCGAGTCGATGATGTCGCGGTGAACCGCAACGGCGAGAATCGACTCCATCGGTTCGCCCTCAGGAGTTACAAACTGCTCGAGTGGCACAAAATCGAGGACGGCCTCATCGACCGAGATGGGTATTGAGTCCTGCACCTGAAACGGCAGCGCTTCAGCGAGCTCCTCCCGCCCCATTTGAGGAACGTCTACCTGCCGCACAGCGAGGCGCTGATTGGCGGTTCCGACAACAACACGTCTTCGGGGGAGCTTGTGGCTCTTCCACATTGCTGCGACCGCTTCGGAGACGGCGCCCTCGTCGACGATCTCGCCGCCGCTCACGGCACCCGCGGGCAGTGGCATCTCGGCATAACGCCGGACGACGCGTGATGATTTCCCTGTGTCGACAACCGCCGCGCGCACGGCATTGCCACCAATATCAAGACCTACGGTCACAGCCATTAGGTCACTCCGCCTTGTATTACTCCGCTGGGCCCCGTCGGCAAATGACTAAATCACACGCTTGTCATTTGCCGCTGGAAAGGCTAACCAATATGGGTGCGTATCCCAAGTACTGAGAGGGGTCAGGAGCGATGCGTGAGGGTCAGAAGTCAGAAGTCAGAAGTCAGATTCGATCGCCACACCTACCTACTCCTCCGCCAAGGAACGCCGCCTGCGGCGTTCCCCCTCATGTCTGTCCTCAGTTGAGCCACCAGTCGAAGATCGTCTCGCCGTAGGCCACAGCGATGTAGGCGCCGATCACGAGATAGGGGCCAAATGGGATCTTGTCCTTGCGTCCCTTGATCCGGGTGATCAGCAGAAGGATCGAAACGATGCCGCCGATCCAGAACGGCAGAATCATGGCGACGGCGAGCGACCCCCAGCCCAGATACGCCGTGTACAAGCCGAGGAAAGCGGCCAGCTTGACGTCTCCCAGCCCGAAGCCTTTGGGGACCGCCAGCGCGATTATGAGCAGAGCCCCGAAGTAGACGAGACCACCCAGCAGTCCCCTGCCGAAGCCTCCGAGATTGCTGTCGAGCACAGCCCCGAGCCCCACTAGCACCACACCGACCGCGGCGCTCGGAAAGAGAATCCGGTTGGGGATCAAATGATGGTCCAAGTCGGTGAGTGTCAACGCGACGGTCACGCCGACGAACCAAAGGTATGCGGGAAGAACCCAGACCCATCCGATGAAGCCCGCCGTAACCGCAAAGAGCACCGCCGTGGCGAGCTCGACGAGTGGGTAGCGAAGAGAGATTCGTGCCTGGCAGTGACGGCACCTCCCCCGTAGCCGTATCCAGCCGAAGACCGGGATGTTGTCCGACCATACAATCGTGTGCTCACAATTTGGGCAAGCCGAGCCGGGATGGACCACAGAACGCTGCAGCGGCACCCGGTAAGCAACAACGTTGATGAATGAACCAACAATGAGCCCTATCAGAGCTGCGGGGATCCAAATGATGTCTTCAATCATGTCGGTCTGTCACCGGGTCTTGTCGGAAGCACCCAGCGTAGGTAGACCTCGATGGTTGCCCGGTGATTTGGCCCAAAAGAAAGAGGGATGGGTCGGAACCCATCCCTCTTGTCTACTAGTTAGTTCGACGATCTAGGGAACAGCCGGGAATCCGGTGGGACTCCAGACAACGGTTGCGGTGTCAGCCGGCTGACCAAGCGCCGTGGGGCACGTGATCGCCGCAGACCCGGCACCGTAGAAGCTGCCACCGGTCGCTGAGGCATCATCGAAGATCGCGAAGAAGCTGCCTGATTGGCTGATCTGCGCTAGGCAAACCGCGTCATCAGAAACGGCTGGGACGTCGGTAAACACTCCGGCGTCCGCCGCTCCGCTCGTATTCGTGATCAGGGTTGGTTCAAAGGCCTTCAGGGTCGCTTCCACTTCCGTATAAGCGCCAGTGTCCACCCAAACAGCCTTCTCAGCGAGAAGGGTGTTGCGTAGATCGGCTTGCGCTGAACGATCTTGTGCGCGATTCCTGAAGCCAAGGAATGAGGGGATGGCAATGGCAACCAAAACTGCAATGATCAGTACCACAACCATCAGCTCAATGAGGGTGAAACCCTCTTCCTTGCTGAGACGCTCTCGCATCCAATGCATGGAAAATATCCTCCGTCTATTGGCTAAATGGAAGGGATCGGTCTTCTTTGATCCCCACAGCTGTATCGGCACAAGACACCTGGACAATTGAGCTGTTTCTGCCTCACCCGGCTAGGAAACAAGTCCCGCGATGTTGAAGATCGGGAGGTACAGCGCGATGAGGATCCCGCCGACCGTCACGCCCATCACAACGATCAGGAGAGGTTCGATCAGACTGGTGAGCGCCGACACCGTGTCCTCGACTTCCGACTCATAGAAATCGGCAACCTTGGCGAGCATGTGATCGAGCTCACCCGTCTCCTCCCCCACCGTCATCATCTGGACGACCATCGGCGGGAACACCTTGTGTCTGCTCAGCGGGGCGGCCAGAGATTCGCCGGCTCGAACCGACTCCTTGACCTCGTCGAGAGCTGCAGCCACCAGGCGATTGCCCGATGTGTCCGCGACGATATCGATCGCCTGAAGAATCGGGACTCCGGTGCGGCTCAGAACGGCGAGTGTCCTAGAGAACCGGCTTAGCGCCGTCTTGTGGGCCAGCTTCCCGAAGACGGGAAACTTCAGCTTCACCGTGTCCCAGGTGAGCCGCCCGGCATCGGTGCGGACCCAACGCCTGCTGCCCCAGATCGTCAACCCGCCCAGCAGGATCAGCAACCACCAGAACCCAGTGATTAGATCGGATAGGCCGATGAGTATCTGCGTCGGGAATGGAAGTGAGGCGCCTCCCCCCAACTCGGCATAGAGATTCTTGAATACCGGAACAACGAACACGATCATCGCCGTGGTGACCGACACGATGAGGAACCCGATCACCGCCGGGTATGCCATGGCCGAGCGGACCTTGGACCGCAGGCTCAGTTGGGCCTCGAGGATGTCAGCCAGGCGCAACAGTGTCTCGTCGAGAACACCGCCGATCTCACCGGCGCGAATCATCGACACATAGATATCCGAGAACACCTTTGGGTGACGATCCATGGCCGCCGAGAGGCTCGTGCCGCGCTCCACGTCGGTCCTGACCTTGCCGAGGACTTCTCGCAGTGCCACGCTCTCGGTCTGCTCTTCGAGCACCGTCAACGCCCGTATCAGTGAGAGTCCGGCGTTGACCATCGTGGCGAACTGGCGCGAGAAGATGACAATCTCTTTGCCCTTGACCCTCTTGCCGAAGCCGGGGATCTTGATCTCAGTCTGAAGAACCGAAGTCTGCTTCTCCTCAACCTGAAGCGGCACCAGGCCCCGTTCGCGCAAGGCCTTGGCGACAACCGCGGTCGATGACCCTTCGATTTCGCCGCTGACAATGGCGCCGGCCTTGTCTCGAACTCTGTATGCAAAAACGCTGTTGGCCATCAGCTACCTCGCCCAATCAGATCCATGAAACCCTCAGGGTCAATGGCCCGCTCAATGGCCATCGATTGGGTGACCGCTCCGCTCATGACCAACTCAGCCAGGGCGGTGTCCATCGTCTGCATGCCGAAGCGACCGCCTGCCTGCATTGCCGTCGTGATCTGATGAACCTTGCCCTCGCGAATGAGGTTGCGGATGGCCGGCGTGGCCACCATCACCTCAACTGCGGCAACGCGACCCGGCCTGTCGCTTCGTTCAAGCAGCTGCTGGGAAACCACCGCGGCCAACGAGCTGGCTACCTGTACGCGCACCTGATGCTGCTGGTGCATAGGGAACACGTCGATGATCCGCTCGACTGACTTGGGGGCATCCTGCGTATGGAGCGTCCCAAAAACGAGGTGACCCGTTTCTGCCGCGGTCAGTGCTGTTGACACCGTCTCGAGGTCCCGCATCTCGCCGACGAGAATCACGTCGGGATCCTGACGAAGCGCATGTCGCAACGCCGAGGCGAAGCTGTGGGTGTCCACACCGACCTCACGCTGATTCACGATCGATCGTTTGTGACTGTGAGTGAACTCGATTGGATCCTCGATCGTGACGATGTGATCGGCGCGTGTGCTGTTGATCAGGTCGATCAGTGCGGCCAAGGTCGTCGACTTGCCGGAGCCGGTGGGCCCGGTGACGAGAACCAGTCCCCGACTGAAGGCGGCAAACTCGGAGACCACCGGCGGCATCTTGAGCGATTCGAGAGTGCTGATGTCACTAGGAATCGACCGCATGACAGAGCCGACGGCGTCGCGTTGGAAAAATACGTTGACCCGGAAACGCCCCACCCCATAGACCGGGTGGGAGAAGTCGAGCTCACGCTCTTCCTCGAGCTTGGCGCGTTGACCCGACGTCAGAATCGCATAGACCAGATCGCGAGTTTCTGTCGGACGTAGCGCAGGCGTGTCGGGAATCGGGAAGAGCTTTCCATGGACACGCATCTGCGGAGGGGACCCGGCGGTCAAATGGAGGTCGGATCCGTCATGGCGTACCACTTGGACCAGCAGTTCATTCACTGAGGCGTCGAGAGTTGCCAACTCACGATCGCTCGCGCCCTCCGGCACTGTCACCTTCCCGGCAGCACGGAGGGGCCGGTCGTATGCGACCTCGATGCCACGCAGCAATTCGGCGCGATGCGCCAAAGCCAGAACAACTTCACCGTGGGTCGCCTGACGCAGCCTGCCGTGCCTAGCCTCATCCAGCGGATCGTCGACAGCGACGACTAGACGGCCGAGTTCATCGGTGTGAATCGGCAGCGCCAGCAGCTCTACGGCGATGTCACGCGTGATGGTCTGGACGGCCGCCGGGTCCGGCGTGACCTTGCCATAACCCTCTAGTGCGACATAACGAATGCCAAGCTCCTCGGCGACGGCGGCAAGCACGTCGCGACTGCGTAACGCGCCGTTCTCAACGACGACCCGCGCCAGCGGTTCGCTCGACTCATCTGCAGTGTGGGCATGCTCCTCTAGGTCGTCGCGCGAGATCATTCTCTTATCGACAAGCAGCTCGCCCAGCAAGTGCTGAACTCCGTTGGTGATTCCTTCTCCCATGGGCAATCGAGTCACGCGATCAGGCGATGACTCTCAGAATCTCCTCTATAGATGTCATTCCTAGTCGCACCTTCTCGAGTCCGTCCTGGCGAAGCGTCCGCATGCCCTCGGCCATTGCGGCCTTGGCAATACGATCGGACGAGGCGCGTTCAACAATGAGGTGCTGAATCTCCTCGTTGACCAGCATGACCTCGTTGATCGATACCCGACCCTTGTAGCCAGTCTGCGAGCACGACGTGCAACCCTCGGCACGAAACAGGTCGTCTGGATACCCCCAGGCCTCCTCCCAACCGAGAGCTCTGAGCCGGGATGCCTCGGGCGCAAAACGCACGCGGCACCGATCACAGAGCTTGCGGGCCAAACGCTGGGCAACCACAGCATCAATCGATGAGCCGACAAGAAAGGGTTCTACGTCCATATCGAGCAGACGCCCGATACTCGAAGGGGCATCGTTGGTGTGAAGTGTGGTCAGTACCAGGTGGCCCGTGAGAGCCGCCTCAATGGCGATCTTGGCCGTCTCGGAGTCGCGTACCTCACCGATGAGCACGATGTCGGGATCCGCGCGGAGGATGGACTTGAGCGCTGTCGAAAAGAAGAGACCCGCCTTGCGATTGACCTGAACCTGGGTGATTCCGGCAAGTCGGTACTCGACCGGATCCTCGACGGTGATGATGTTCACCTCTGGCCTGTTGAGCACGCTCAATGTCGAATAGAGCGTGGTCGTCTTTCCCGAGCCGGTCGGGCCGGTCACCAGGATGGCTCCGTAGGGTTTGGTGTATGCCGACTCATATCGTTTGAGGTTGTTGTCCAAGAAGCCGAGATCACCGAGATCGACGACACCTGCCGACTTGTCAAGAATTCGCAGCACCACTTTTTCGCCAAAGATGCCCGGCAGCGTCGCGGCGCGTAGATCGATAGGACGCCCGGCGACTCGCAGGCTGATACGCCCATCTTGAGGAACGCGACGCTCCGCAATGTTGAGGTCGGCCATGATCTTGACGCGACTCACGACGGCGTTGGAAATCCCACGCGGAGCCGACATCACGTCGTGGAGCACACCGTCGATGCGAAACCGAATGCGCAGGTCACTCTCGCCCGGTTCAAGGTGAATATCTGAAGCTCTTTCGCTGACCGCTTTGGTCACGATCGTATTGACGAGCTTGACGACCGGGGCATCTTCGGCGGCAACGCTGAGTCCCTCGAGATCGTCTGATTCGTTCTCCTCGTTGGCGAGCTCGGCGAGGTCGCTGACCGACTCATCGAAGGTGGCCTGGCGACGGATCGCCTCCTCGAGATCGGTGCGCGTAGCCACTCGCGCCGAAATCTCATAGCCCGAGACCGCTCGCAGGTCGTCGATCGCAAGGACGTTGGCTGGATCAGCCATTGCGACGACCATGCGACCTTCATCGTCGATCGCCACTGGCAGCAACGTGTAGCGCTTGATGAGATACTCGGGGATGACCGCTACGGCGGCCGGATCGACGCTGACCTCGCCGAGGTCGATGTATTCAACCCCGATCTGCTCGCCGAGGGCCTTCACGAGCTGCGCTTCAGTCAAGACGCCCTGCTCAATGAGGACCTGACCCAGCGGCAGCCCTGACTCCTGTTGGCTACCGACGGCGGTCTCGAGTTGGTCCTCCGTTAGGAGACCCTCCTCGAGTAGCAGGGTCCCCAGGTGCCGTGCATCTCCGCTCAACGGCGCACTTCTCCTCTTCGCGGCCACGATGGAACCGCATCACAATGTATCTAGTCACCGAATCGGCAAATCCCTCCGGGGTCTTGAGGCGATTGTGGCCGGTAGACGGGCGGTCTTACCCGGCGACGACGGGGTTCTCGAGAGATGCCGCCATTGCGTCGATCGGGGCCCGATAGCCCGTCCACAACTCGAACGCAGCGGCGGCCTGGTGAAGCAACATTTGGCGCCCGTCTGCCACAGGGCGGCCTTGGTCAATCATCCAACTGACGGCCGGTGTCGATTCGGTTCCGTATGCCATGTCGAATAGCCCGATAGCGTCTTCGAGCAGAGCGCCGCCGAGGTGTTCTCCGCCCATGCCCATGGGCGTGGCATTGACCACGACAGCGTCGGGTACCCCCGAACCCCAAGGGTGCGGTGACGCCTCCACGGCGACACGTTCACCCAGCTCCGCAGCGGCCGCGGGGCGTCGCGAGCTGATGAACAGGGTGCGGCCCTCGAGGGCCACGAGGGCTGCCGCGGCGGCCCCGCCGGCTCCAAGTATGAGGACCGGAGCTTCGCTGGGCAGCGATTGCGCCTCCCACGCGGCCCGAATACCGGCAACGTCCGTGTTGTGGCCTACCACCTCGCGGTTCACCCTGACCAGGGTGTTCACTGCTTGCACTCGCCCGGCGGTGGCGGCGAGACGGTCGCAGAGTGGCGCAGCCGATTCCTTGTGGGGCATCGTCACATTGGCGCCGTCGAGAACGCCGGCTCTGACTTCGGCCACAGCTGCCCGCAGACCCGCGACGTCGACACGACGTCGCCCGTAATTGCCGATGAGCCCAGTCGCGGCAAAAGCTGCCGTGTGCAGCGTCGGTGACAGCGAGTGCTCGATGGGATCACCGAGCACTACGAGCCTCACGGAATGATCCCATCGTCCTTGGCTTGCTGCTTCTTGCGGTTGTGCTCCTCGAGCGTCTCGCTGAACCCGTGCTTGCCGGATTCCTCGACAACCACGTAGTAATAGAAGCCGGTGGTCGCCGGGTTGGCGGCTGCTTCTAGAGATGCCACCCGGACTCCAGATATTGGTGTTGGTGGTAGGCCTGGAACCAGGTAAGTGTTGTAGGGCGAATCCACCTCGAGGTCCTCGAGAAGCACCTGGCCCCGATTCTCGCCGAGGGCATAGAGGACGGTGGCATCGATCTGGAGTCCGATTCCGGCATCCAACCGATTCATCACAACCGAGGCGATGAGCGGCCGATCTTCGTCCAACTTGGCTTCCCTCTCAATGAGCGAAGCCAAGATCAGCCCCTGATAAGGGGTCAATCCGGCGGCCTCCAACACCGTCCAATCTTGCGCATCGAGGCGACTCACCAGGGTGTCGGCGAACAGCGAAAGGACCTCCGCGGCCGTGGCGTCTTCACGGAATTCATAAGTATCCGGTGCCAGCAGCCCCTCCCACCTGGTCAACTCGGGATATCCACTCGGTGCCGCCTCGGGCAACAGAACCGAAGTTACGTCACCGCCTAGGAGGGCATCTTCGAGCTCGCTCTTGGGGATTTCCGACTGCTCAGCAATCGAGTCCAGCATCTCGTCGAGTGTCAGACCCTCGATAACGGTGAGGCGGAATACGTTGGTTGGATCCGGACCGGCCACAAGCGCCGCGATCAGGCTGTCGAGTGTGCCGGCCGTAAGGACGTAGTCACCAGCTTGGAGCTGGTCCGCTACTCCGAGACGCCGAACCTCGCGCTCAAATTCGCCACCGTCCTCGATGAGACCTTGCTCCTCGAGGAGCGTTCCGATCGTCCGTGCCGACGCGCCCGACGGAACTGTCAATGCTGTGTCGCCGGCCAGACCGGGAGCTACGGTCTCGGCGACCGCCGGGAACTTCTGAGCCAGATCGCGAGCGACGCGGGCTCCGAAGGCGGCAATCAACAGGACGAGCACAACGACGCCACCAAACTTGAGGAGCCACACGACGGCGGGGTGCATGTGGAAGCGGTTGGCACTGCCTTGGTCGGGAAATGTCATTCGCTTGTACCCATCATGTCGAGGAAACCCTGGAGCATCACGGCCGCGGCAACCTTGTCGCGATTTTCGCGACGAGCCGACCGGCGCATTCCACTTTCGATAAGAGCACTCTCCGCGATGTTGGTAGTAAAACGTTCGTCGGCGAAGACCGGTTCCATACCGGTGGCTTCCCGAACCCATTCGCCAAAAGCACGTGCCCGCTGCGCCGCTTCATGCTCTTCGCCGTCGAGCGACGTAGGCAGTCCAATGACTATCTGTGTCACGTCTTCCTCGGAAACCAGTCTTTGCAGTTCTTCCGCCACGTTCTGCTTTCGGCGATCAATCATTGAGTGTGGCTGCGCGATCATACCGAGGGGGTCGGATAACGCGACGCCAATACGTCGCTCCCCTGGGTCGAGCCCCAAGACACGCCCGGTCATAGAGCCGTCAACGCCTCCTGAGCCGCTGCGGTGGCAGCCGACACAGCCGCATCGATCTCGGCACCGTTGGGGCCACCGGCTTGGGCGAGATCGTCATCCCGGCTGCCGCCACCGCCCAGAACTTGGGCGCCGGCAGCCGCGATCAGGCCCGCAGAAACACCGGCTTCAACCAGGTCGGAAGAGACAAAGGCGACGATGGCGCCCTTGCCGGCAACAGCCGATCCAACAATACCAACGCCGGAACCCAGCTTGTCGCGCACCTGAAACGCCAACGACCTGAGGTCGCCGGCGGCCAGCCCAGGAGCAGACGCGGCGACGAGCTTGTACTGCCCGAACGCTTCTGCCGCGCCGAGGATCTGATCTGCCAGGCCGCCCCGAGCCTGCGACTCGAACTCCTCGATCCGCGCTTCTTGCTCACGCAGACGGGCGGCAACGCTGCGCGCACCGCTCACCAATTGGCCCGGCTGGGCACGCAGCTCGGACTCGGCATCCGCAATCTGCTTGCGCAGATCGAGGAGATGGTCATACGCAGCCACTCCGGTCACGGCCTCGACCCGCCTGGTGTTGGCTGCAACGGAACCTTCCGTCAGCAGAATGAGGGGCCCCACCTGACCCGTGGTTCTCACGTGGGTGCCACCGCAGAACTCAGTGGAGTAGTCGCCGGTTTTGACGACCCGGACCTGGTCGCCGTACTTGTCGCCAAAGAACGCCAGAGCGCCCATGGACTCGGCCTCATCCTTGGTGGTCTCGATTGTTGTCACGGCGTCGTTCTGAATGATCCGCTCGTTGACCAGCTTCTCGACATCGCGGAGTTCCTCGGCGGCGACAGACGTGAAATGGCTGAAGTCGAACCTGAGCCGCTCCGGCTCGACGAGGCTGCCGGCTTGGTTGGCGTGATCTCCCAGAACCTGGCGCAGTCCCCAATGCAACATGTGAGTGCCTGTATGGTTCTTGCGAATCATCTCGCGGCGCCCGCCATCGATGCGCGACTCGACGTGCTGACCAACTTGGATCGAACCGTCCACAACCTCGCCCCTGTGGGCGCGGACTCCGGCGACAGCAAACTGGGTATCGAATACCCGTACCGCGCCGGTGGGAGTATTGATCAGACCACGATCGCCCACCTGGCCCCCAGACTCCGCGTAAAACGGGGAGCTATCGAGGAACACCTCAACCGGCTCACCGACCTCGGCCGCCTGGACCGACTCGCCGTCCAGA
The DNA here is from genome assembly GCA_024226255.1 of bacterium. GTDB lineage: Bacteria > Actinomycetota > Acidimicrobiia > Spongiisociales > UBA5794 > JAHEJX01. The sequence goes on from JAAELU010000337.1 coordinate 13,061, forward strand.
AGAATCGCCATGACCTCGCCGGTTGCCGTCTCCGAGTCGTAGCCGAGAAACTCGGTCGCATCAACGCCCCGCAGCAATGACAGGTACTCGTCGTGTCGGGCCGCAATGTCAGAACCCTTGAACGCGTCCTTGGACCGCACACGCTGCTCTTCCATGGCAACATCAAAGCCGGCCCGATCGAGGTCGTAGCCCCGTTCAGTCAGGATTTCAGCCGTAACGTCGACGGGAAATCCGAACGTGTCGTGCAGCCGGAATGCAGTCTCACCCGCAAGCGTGCCGCCGTCACCGATTTCCTCGAGCTCCTGATCCAGCATCGTCACGCCCGATGCCAGGGTCCGGCGGAAGGCGAGCTCCTCCCGGGACACGACTTCGGTGATGTAGTCCTCCTGGGCCTTCAGCTCAGGGTACGCCTCGCTCATGACCTCCACTGCGGCCCCAGTGAGTCTCGGCATTACCAGGTCTTCTGTGCCGTACAGGTAGGCGTGGCGCACCGTCCGCCGCAACAGGCGCCGCAACACGTATCCGCGGCCTTCATTGGAGGGAACGACCTTGTCACCGATCAAGAACGTAATGGAGCGCCCGTGGTCGGCCATCAACCGCAGGCTGATGTCGGATCGTTCGTCGTCGCCAAGTGTCAGACCAGTGACGCCCTCGGCGGCAGCCAGGACAGGCCGAATCGCGTCCGTCAGGAAGATGTTGTACGTGCCCTGCAGCAGGGACGCCATACGCTCGAGGCCAAGTCCGGTGTCGATGTTCTTCGCTGGTAGATCTCCGACAACGTGATACGGGACGTCCTGAACATGCTGCATGAACACCAGGTTGTAGAACTCCATGAATCGCTCGTCGTCTACGGCAGGGCCGCCGTCTTCGCCGTGCTCCGGCCCCTTGTCGTAGAAGAGCTCCGAGGACGGACCACAAGGCCCGGGAACACCCATCTGCCAGAAGTTGTCCTTGTCCAGGCGTTGCACCCGTTCCGCGGGAACGCCGACTCCATCGATCCAGATCTCTGCGGCTTCGTCATCTGAGATATGAACTGTGTACCAGAGGCGATCCGGATCGAGTCCGTACCCCTCGGTCGCCAGCTCATAGGCCCATGGGATCGCCTTCTCCTTGAAGTACTCACCAAAGCTGAAATTGCCCATCATCTCGAAGAACGTGAGGTGACGGGCCGTCGTGCCGACAATGTCAATATCGCTTGTGCGGGCGCACTTCTGGACGGATACCGCCCGAGGATGGGGCGGATCCACCTCGCCGAGCAAATAGGGCTTGAAAGGCACCATGCCCGCGTTCGTCAGGAGCAGCGTCGGGTCAATCGGGATCAGCGACGCGCTCGGCGTGACCAGGTGGTCTCGCTCGGCATAGAATTCGATGAAGGTTCGTCGAATGGAATTGGTGTCCATCAGGGCCGAAAGGTTAGCCCTTATCGCTGTGCTGCCGATCAGCTCAGGGGTGAGAGCCGTCAAGCAGCTGCCGGCACTGGGATGCAAGGTCAGCTAGGTCGACCGTATGGCTGTCCCCGGTAGTCATGTCCTTGACCTGAGCGCTGCCGGCCTCCCACTCGTTGTCGCCGATGATCACGGCCAACCTGTGACCCTTGCGGTCGGCGTACTTGAGCTGCGCCCCGAGCTTCTTTCCATCTGGATAGACCTCGACGGCTAGTCCGTCGCGACGCAACATTGCGGCAACTGCGATGTAGTCGCTGGCGCGATCCGCATCGAAGAGAGTCATGAGGATGGGAGCCGATGCCGCCGTGGTGTGAATTCTGCCTATGTCTTCAAGGGCGGCGAGCAATCGATCGATTCCCAGTGATGCCCCGACTCCAGGCAGTAGCTGCTTGGTGTACAGCGACGCCAGATCGTCGTAACGGCCGCCCGAACATACGCTGCCGATATCCGGGATCTCCGCCAGGAAGGTCTCGAACACCGAGCCCGTGTAGTAATCGAGGCCGCGGGCGATGGAGATGTCGACCTTGGCGCGGTTGGCAGGAACATCGGCCGCCGCCAGCCCATCGAACACGGCCGTGAGGGCCGCAACGCCCTCGTCGGCCGCCCCACGAGCAATCCGGCCTATCTGCTCGAGAATCCTTTGATCGGTGCCGGTGACCGCTACCGCGGCGAGGAGGGTCTCGGCTTGGGTTGGGGTGGCTCCGGCTTCCCCCCGCAATTCAGTAGCCACGGCATCGCGCCCGATCTTCGGCAGCTTATCGATGGCGCGGAGCACGTCCACAGACCGATCGGCCAGTTCCAGCTCCGCGAGAAGTCCGGCAAGGATCTTTCGATTGTTGATGTGAATGGAGAACTCGCCGACGTTGAGCGCCGCAAACGTGTCATGAATAACCAATACGGTCTCGGTGTCGGCAACCATGCTGTCAGTGCCGATCGTATCGAAGTCGCATTGCATGAACTCGCGATAACGTCCCCGTTGGGTGTTCTCCGCTCGCCACACTGGACCAACGTGATACCGCTTGAAGGGAATCCCGAGCTGCCCGATGTGCTGAGCGGCGAAACGAGCCAGCGGGACGGTTAGATCAAAGCGCATGGCGACGTCGCGTCCGCCGTTGTCATCGAAGCGATAGAGCTGTCTGTCGGTGTCGGTCCCTCCCTTGCCCAACAGGATCTCGCTGTATTCCAGCGCCGGCGTGTCGATGGGCGCATAGCCATAGGACCGGAACACTGACCGAGCCGTGTCGATGAGCCACTCGCGGGCCTGCATGGCGTCCGGCATGAAGTCCCGGAAGCCTTTGAGCGTCCGCGGCTGGATGATTCGTGGCTCACTCATGAGCCTCGATGTCCCGCCTCATCCGGGGATACCCGCTCCGCGGCGCCATCAAGCCACGAGGCCGCTTGCTGTTTGCCGGCCGCCAAGAGATTGGCCGGAGTCAGCTTTTGGCGTGCCTTCTTGACCTGAGCCGCCAAATACCCCATGCCGCCCATGGTTGCGATCGCCCCTGCGGCGAACCAGCGGATACGTACGAACATGGCGCGAGCTTACCCGTCGCTCGGCGGCTGGGGGCCGCGGGGCGACTTGCCGAGAATCGTATCTGCTGCAGACACTCGCTTCGCCAACTCGCCCTCCGCCCCACGGTGTTTGGGCCGATAGAGGCGGTTGGCGCGCACTCCGTCAGGCAGATACTGCTGTGCAATGACGCCATCGGGTGCATCATGCGGGTAGCGGTACCCGACGCCTATGCCCAGGCCGCGCTCTCCCGCGGTAGCGGCCGAACGCAGGTGGGCGGGGACCGGCGCCGAGGTGGCGGCTTCGACTGCCTCGCCGGACCGGATGATGGCTTCCTTCACCGAGTTCGACTTCGGTGCGGCCGCCAGATGAATCGCGGCCTGGGTCAACGCGAACCCGGCTTCGGGCAGTCCGACTACCTCGAGCGCACGGAACGCGTCAACCGCGACGCCCATAGCAGTCGGGTCGGCGAGGCCGATGTCTTCCGAGGCAAAGATGATCATCCTCCGGGCGATGAACTTGGGGTCCTCGCCGGCGCCAATCATGGTGTGCAGCCAGTAGAGGCTGGCATCAACGTCGCTCCCCCGCATGCTCTTGATGAACGCGGAGATGACGTCGTAGTGGCGATCGCCACCCTTGTCGTAGCGGATCACTCTGCGCTGCAAGGCTTCCGCAATCACGTCGACATCGATCGCACCATCGCGCCCGGCGGCTATCGCAGCCGACACCTCGAGAGCCGTGAGCGCCAGCCGGGCATCACCACCAACCCTCTCGGACAGTGCCTCCAATGCCTCATCTGTCATTGGCGGCTCACCACCGAGTCCCCGCATCTTGTCGCGATGAGCCCGGAGGACCAATTCAGCAACCTCATCCTCCGAGAGTGGCTCCGTTCGAAAGATCGTCGAACGACTGATCAGGGGTGAATTGACTTCGAAGAACGGGTTCTCGGTGGTGGCTCCCAACAGAATCACTATGCCGTCCTCCACTCCCGGAAGCAGGGCATCCTGCTGAGCCTTGGTGAATCGGTGGATCTCATCGAGGAATAGCACTGTGCGACCGCGGCCATCCTCGAGACGCTGCGAAGCGCCGGCAAGCACGCTGCGAACATCCTTGACTCCCGCGGACACCGCCGAGAGCTGTTCGAATCGCGCCTGCCCTGAGGAAGCCACCAGCCTTGCCAATGTGGTTTTCCCGGTACCGGGAGGTCCCCACAGAATCATGCTCACGAGCGCGCCGGATTCAGCGACCGAGCGGAAGGCGGCGTCGGCACCAAGCAGATGACGCTGGCCTACTACCTCGTCGAGGCTGGTGGGCCGCATGCGCGCCGCCAGCGGAGCAGCCGAAGTGCGCCGAGCTGCCCGTTCGCCTGCGAAGAGGTCGTCCTGAGAAGTCATATGGCGTCTACTCGCCGTCCTCCGCCCAAGAGGCAACAACCTCCGGAGCCACCGCAATGCCGATCTCCGCGAGTTGGGCGTCCTCGACGCGGCTCGGCGAGCCGGTCAACGGGTCGGAGCCCGTCTGGGTCTTGGGGAAGGGAATCACTTCGCGGATGTTGGGCAATCCCTGGAGAATCGAGACCATACGATCGATGCCGTATGCAAACCCGGCGTGTGGCGGGGTCCCGTAGCGGAGGGCGTCCATGAACCATCCGAAGCGTCGAGTGGCGTCCTCCTCGCTGATACCAAGGGCCGCAAACACCTTGGCTTGCGTGTCCGGGTCGTGAATTCGAACGCTCCCGGAGCCGAGCTCCGAGCCGTTGAGGACGACGTCGTAGGCCCGCGAGACCGCGGCCTGCGGATTGGCGACCATCTCGTCGATGTCCTCCGGCGCCGTGAACGGATGGTGCATAGCGACGAGGGCGCCATCATCGGCAACCTCGAACACGGGGAAATCGGTGACCATGAGGAAGGCAAGCTCTTCGTGACCCTCCGGCTGGCCCATGTCGAGACGCAGTGCCCCGAGAACCTTGGATACCACCTTGAACTCATCGGCAACGATGAGAAGGAGGTCGCCCGGGCTCGCATCCAGTTCACCAATGAGCGCAGCCTTTTCGGCATCATTGAGGAACTTGGCGACCGGTGAACGCAAGGCCCCGTCATCCTCGACAACCATCCAAACGAGTCCCTTGGCGCCCAAAGACAGCGCCCGGTCGACTAGGCCGTCGAGACCGGCTCGAGCGAGACCCTGCTCGCCGGCGTTGATCCCGCGCACCGTTCCTCCGCGACCGAGCACCCCGGCGAATGCCTTGAATTCGGTCTCGGCGAAGACGGCAGATAGATCCTGGACCTCCATGCCAAACCTGATGTCGGGCTTGTCCGTGCCGTAGCGATCCATCGCCTCCTGCCATGTCAGCCGCGGAAACGGCCGCGCCAACTCGATACCGCGCAAGTCGGAGACGACGGCAACGGCTATCTCTTCTAGCGTTTGCAGCACATCTTCCTGACCCCAGAAGGCGCCCTCCAGATCGAGCTGGGTGAACTCGATCTGGCGGTCGGCTCGAAAGTCCTCATCCCGGTAGCACCTGGCCACTTGGTAGTAGCGGTCGACGCCCGAAATCATCAGCAGCTGTTTAAAAAGCTGCGGTGACTGCGGAAGCGCGTAGAAGTGACCCTGTCTGAGTCGGCTCGGCACCAGCACATCGCGCGCCCCCTCCGGCGTCGACGCCACAAGCGTGGGGGTTTCCACTTCGAGAAAGTCTTGATCGTCGAGCACCCGGCGCATTGCCCGGATCGCCTTGGACCTGGCTTGCAGGTTTGCGGCCATTGCCGGCCGTCGCAGGTCGAGGTACCGGTACTGAAGACGCAAGCTCTCATCCACCTCGACCCGGTCATCGAGCTGAAACGGCAGTGCCTCGGCAGCCGAAAGCACGCGCAACTCGGTGGCCACCAGCTCGATCTCACCTGTGCCCAACTCGGTGTTGGCATGGTCGGCACCGCGGGCCGCGATTACGCCGACGACGCTGATCACGTACTCGCGACGCAATCCGGATAGCACGTCTGCCGACGCCACTCCAGCCTCCGGATCGACAACGACTTGGAGAAGCCCCGTCGCATCGCGGAGATCAAGGAAGGCGATTCCGCCATGATCGCGTCGATTGTGAACCCAACCGGCAACCTGGACGGTCTGGCCCTCGTCGCCGAGGCGAAGCAGCCCTGGTCGGGTTGTTCGGTACAGCTCGGCGCTCATCAAGGGACTCCTTCGGGTACGGACCGATGTGTGCAGTGGCGGCATATTGCCGGCCACAAAGGGGCGCAATGGTCTCCTACATGCCCTGCAGGAAGGGGTTGGTACGCCGCTCGCGGCCAAGGGTAGTCCGCGGTCCGTGGCCGGGAAGCACATCCGTCTCATCCGGATATGCCAAAACCCGATCCCTCATGGAATCCATCAGCTGCTCGTAGCTGCCGCCGGGGAGATCGGTGCGGCCGATCGAGCCGGCAAACAACTGATCCCCGGAAAACATGATTCCCTCACTCTCGAGCACAAAACAGCAGTGGCCGGGCGTGTGGCCCGGCGTATGGACCACGTCGAACGTGAGACCGGCTAGCTCGAGCGACGATTTGTCCTCGAGGGAACGGAACGGCGGCGGATCAAATTCGCCGGGCGCGGCCACAATCCCAAAAAGAGCGCGGAGGATCGCCGCTGGATCCTGTACGAGGAAGTCGTCGCCATCGTGCAGATACGCCTCCACTCCGGTTGCAGTGACGACACCACCGGCGCCGCCCATGTGGTCGATATGGCCATGAGTCAGGAGGAGGGCGACCGGCGTCAGGTCGTGTTGGCCGAGCAGCCCGACGACCGCCTCCGGGTCAGGCGGAGCATCGATGATGACCGCCGGCCCTCCCGGCTCGGGAGCAACCACATAGGTGTTTGTAGCGGCGAGCCACAGCTCACGCGATTCGATAAGCACAACCGAGAGGATAGGGCCGATGTGAGATGTGAGATATCAGATGTGAGAAAGACAGAAGCCAGAAGAGAGAAGTCAGGGACGCCTGCGGCGTTGAGTTTCAGTTGGGAGACAAGAAGCCAGGGCGTCAAGTTGGGCTCGCTCGTCCTTCTCACATCTCACATCTGATATCTCACATCCTCCTATGGACAGCCCCCGGATTCGACCCAGCACGGTTGGGTCGTCTCGCGCCAGTTGGTGTATGTCCACTCGTTGCTCAAGAGCGGGAACAACGGCGGGCGCAGCCGATCGAGACGATCGTCGAAGTTGTAGTTGCGGGTCGAGAAGCAGCAGCTCATGTTGCCGGTTCCCAGCGAGGCGTTCGACCCAAAGGTGTTGAGCGTGGATCCTGAAGGAGTCAGGCTCGATCCAGAGGTACCGCAGTCGAGGGCAACTCTCATCTGACCGTTTTGATTGAGGACCGAGGCGTACAGATTGAACAGTGCGTCGCTCCCTACGGCGTTGGGATTGATCCACACCTCATCGCTTGCCGCCAAGCCGATGACTTCGTCTGCGCTGAGACCGTTGGCGTACAGAACGTCGGAGCCGACGATGATGTTGCGGCGTGCCGATGAGTCGCCGGCATAGATGGTCAGCGCCCCCGCCAACGTGAATGGGCTTCCCGAGGTTCGCCCGACGACAACGTGTTCATTGGCCCACAGGGCACCGTTGACGGGAATGTCGAACACTCCCAGTGAGGTCCACGACGCGTTCTGCGACCGAACAGTCCAACGCTCCTCGGTACTCAAACAGCCTGCCCCGGAAGGAGTCGAAGTGGCGTATGAAATCTGCAGCTTGGTACCGCCCGCCGTGGTCTCCACCAGATATGCCAGGACTCCGGACGGAATCAACGGATTCGCCGCGGGGTCGAGGCAGATACCTCCACCATCACATGCCGCTCTCTCGATCAGGTCGAGGTCATCCCAGAAACTATCAAAGTCGATCGGATCCGGATACACATCGGTTACAACCTCGCCCCCGGCGTTGTGCGAACCGGAGCTATCCCAGCCTTCGGCTCCGGCCATCCAGGTCGGGGGCCCGTACCAGGTGCCGCCGGAGTTGAACCCGATGCTTCCCTCCGCATAGACGTTGCCGTGAGCTTCACCGCCCGATAGGAAACCGATGTTGCCACCGACGTAGATCTTTCCGAAGGTTCTGGCACCTCCTCCGTAGCGGAGATCATTCTCGACCATACGGACGAACTCACTGATGGCTTCAGCGCCAATTTCGGCTTCGAGTGCTCTGGCGGCCGGCCTCTCAGCCTGCTTGGCGACGATTTCGACACCCAGCGGCGCGGCCCCGCTTGGAGGGTTTATGTGCATCAAGACACCGACATCGTCGAAGCTGCCGGACTCGCCGACCAGTAGCGGATGCTCGTAGTAGGTGGCGGTGAACTCATACGTCCACTGGGAGCAGTCGGCCATCCAAGGGTTGCCCGGATTCACGACCGTACCGTACGACGCGGATGACGTATCGGCGCATCGTCGTGGCGCCTCGGCCTCGTCGACATACCGCTGGTAGTACAACGGGTCGATCGACATCTTCGCGGCATACCTCTCCAACATCGCCTCACCGGACGCCAGAGCGACGTCCTCGCTGGCATAGAAATCAGATTGTGTCGTTTGGCTGACCGCGATCTTCTGGACGAGGAACGTGAGCAGCGCAATCGCCATGATCCCCATGATCACCACGGCGAGCGCAATCCCCTCCTCCGAATGATGGAGACGTCGGCCGAACCTTCGCAGCGAACTATCGCGCATTGCGCATCCTCACCTCGTGCCGCACATGGAGGGCCTTCTCCGCTGCCATGTTTGGGGCCGGGTCCACCCGGATCACAATCTCGACCGACGAGAAGTTGCACGGTGTTGCCGCGTCACAATCCGTCGTTGCGACCTCTGTCCCTGTGCTCCAGTCGATGCCGCGGAACAGCGCATCGCCGTCCGAGAGCAGGTTCGTGACCACCACCCGCGTCCCGGGCGTTCCGCTGTAGGTCCATGGCGGCGTCGCATTGTCCGCCACGGTCACCTCCCGCACCAGATCGCAGCGGCTGTTGGCACATGCATCTACGTAGTACCGGTAGCGCTCCGGGCCGGGGACATCGGCACGATCGCTATAGAAGATGATCTCAGCATCACTCCAGGCCGAGTCCAGTACCACAACGGTCGGATCACCCGTGACAAGGGGCACGGCCTGGCGCAGCTCAGCGGTCAGGTTGGCCGACGCCGATTGCACTTCGCTGAGAGCCGCGGCACGCGCCTCTTCAAGTGCAACATTGCGACTGAACGAGGAGAAGAGAACAACGAATGCGGTAGCGATAATGGACGCCATCGCGCCTGCAATCATCACCTCGACGAGCGAAATGCCGGATTCGTCGTGAAACGACCGCAATCTCAACATGAGGTGCCTGCGTTCCACGACTTGTTGGAATTGTTGAGCGTCGTTGACGCTGTTGCTTCCGGTGAAGCCGGATAGTCGGACGCTGAACAGTACGTGGCCAACTGGACCACAGTCCCGCTGGCTTCAGGCACTATGAAGGTGACCCGCCCGCGATCATTGGCCGGCACCCGCACCCACGGACCAGACCCAACCTTGTATTCGAAGAAGCCGTCAGGTCCGACACCACCGTTGCGCAATGCGAATCGGTCGGTGCCTCCCGGCTTGGAAACGCTGAGGGATCGCGAGCCGGGAGCAGTGCCCGTGTTGAAGACAGTCGACGCCGGTCCGTGTCCCCACGGCGTCGAGGCCGTTGCTGTGAATCCAGATGAGCTCGCAGGTAGCTCGATGGTCACGTGGCCCGTTTCATCTGTCGTCCCGACGAACGTTCCGTGGACGGAATGGGTCACCGAGACGGTCGCGCCGTTGATGTGGTAGTTGTTCCAACCGACGTAGTCGACGAAGAAGTCGTAGTCGACACCAACGAAGGCCTGGGGAACCAGCCGGATGGTTGCCGTCGCCGCTGTTCCGCCGCCGACACCGGGCACATCGATTTCGACAGAACCACTCGAGTAGCCGGAAGCAACCGCGCCAACGGTGTACCGATCCGGCACCAGACCGGAGAAGCTGTAGTCCCCCACCGCGTTGGTGATAGGTGGACCATATGCCTGGTCCGTCGCCGACACGACAGCGTTCGTAATCGGCAAGCCGGTGTCATCATCAAGAACGACCACATCAAGCGAGACTGGCTGATAGACCCGAATCGTTCGGAGCGCGTTTACCCCGGCGGTGGCGGTTACGCTCGTCGAGCCCGACGCAACAGTTTCGGGGTGGATCAGCCATCCGTCAGACGTCAACAGGCTGATCGTGTACCCGCCGACAGCGACGTCGGCAAAGTATTGCGTGGTGTTCGCATCGACCGAGGTGTAGTTCTGGCTGCCGAAGAGCTGGATGAGTGGTTCACCGTCGAGGCTTGGGTCGAAGGGCTCGTGACGGTCCACATCTACCTGCACCACCGCGATGTTTTCCAAGCCACCGACTGTCGGCGGAGAGATGAACGTCTCCATCAACACCGGATTGGCGCCACTTTCGAGCGGCGTCACCGTGACCTGGACGTATTTGTAGTTGACGCCGATGTCGAAAGCGCCTTCAACCCCGTCGCCCCCTTGCGGGACGACGTTGAGACCGGAGGCAGAGCCGACGTATTGCACGGTGGTCTCGATGCGATAGTCGGCGCCTTCGACAGTCTCGGTTTCTACCGGTACCAGAATCCCGGCCGGAGCCGCTCCGGGATGCCCGATGTCGCCAAACTCGAGCGCCCGCACTTGCTCGATACGACCTTGCGCCAGGCTCTCAGCGACCGTGACGTCCTTGCTCCGGTTCAGGGCGCGCATCGCCGTTACCAGCGGAGTAACGGTGAGGAGCACCGCGATCACGAGGATCCCGGCGGCAACCACCGATTCGATGATCGTGAAGCCCGATTCTTCCGTCTTTGCACGGCGAAGCAGGCCGCGTACAGCAACCATGACTAGTTCTTCGGCAAAACGGCCGAAAACCTTGAA
>JAAELU010000338.1 GCA_024226255.1 bacterium
GAAACCCGGTCTGGCTAGGGAGAAACTGAATCCCGCGCAGGTAGATCTTGTCGATCGTCTGCTGGCAAATAGGTCTCTTGGCCCTTGACCGCAGAGCGCAGTAGCCCATACACTCTCTGTGGGTGTTGCGAGGAAGGCTGCTGTTGACCGAAGGTGAAGACGGCAGGAGTGCAAATGGATAAACCTCTCTCAGATCAGCTCGTTGAGGTCGACTTCGAGCAGGTGCGGCGCGGCTACGACCCGATCGCCGTGACCAGTTTCTTGGCCAAGCTCTCTGAACAGGCTCGGCGCCTCGAAGGGGAAGTCGCCAACGCCAACGCCCGCTTCAACGCTCTCGAGCGGCGGATGCAGGATTCGGACACGAACAAGCACTCCGTGTCGGCGGCCTTTGTCGCTGCAGCCGACGCCAAACAGGCACTCCTGGCCGACGCCGAACGCAAGGCCACCCGGATACTCGACAAGGCTCGCGACCAGGCTGCTCGTTTGAGCGGTCCCCACGACGATCTCGAGCAAAGCCGCTCTGAGATAGCCGATCTGATGATGACGGCTAAACGCCGTCTTGATAACGCCGAGACCGAGGCTGCCCAGATCATCTCCGACGCCAAAGAGGAAGCGGACGCGCTGACATCGCGGACCCGCACGGATGCCTTGTCGGCTGTGACCGAATCCAAGCGCGAAGCGGAGCGACTGCTCGCCGATGCTCAGGACGAGTACCGCCGGATCTCACTGATGCTGCGAGGGCTGAAATCGGCCGTACGTGAAGTCATTGGTGAAGGTGAAGTGGACCACGAAGAGATCCGTGTCGTCCTCTCCGAAAGCGAGTCAATGGCGCAGGGGCCGATTTCCCTTCCCTGACCCTGCGATTGAGCCGGTTCTAAGCCCTAAAGCGGGTACGGTTAAGGCCCGAGAAGGTCTTTGATGGCAAGCAACCTCAGTAAACGCCTGCGCGACCTGGACAAGACGTCCCAGCCGGACCGCACAAGACCGTCCGGCAACCCGATGCCCGGTCAACGCAAGGAAGAAGACGGCCGCCAGATGGATACCGTCGTCTTTGTGATGCTCGGTTTGACCATTCTCATGGCCCTTGTGGTGTTTGCTGTGATCTTTGGAACTCGCACGATCGAGATTGGTCTCGAAACCACTATCGAGGAGACTCTCAAAGCCAACGACATCACGAACATCGAGGTTCGAGCGACCGGCCGCGACGTTCTGGTCGTCGGCGAGGTGAACGAAGAGGCTCAGATTCAGGCAGTAATCGACTACGTGGGTTCGGTCGAAGGAGTCATGCATGCCGAGACCAATCTGCGGGTCAAGGTGCCTGACAGAGTGTTCGAGACGACGACTCCATCTGACCCAATAGTCGTCACCTGGAACGGATCTTCGGCGACTGTCACTGGGACGACATCCACCCAGGAGGTCCTCGATGCCATCGCTGACAGCTTGGCGAGTGAGTTCGGTTCGCTCGATGCCTCCGGACTGTCGGTGCGTGAAGGCGTGGCATCAGAGCGCGACTGGCTCTCCACCTTTCTGCAGCTGACCAGCGAGATGCACGACCAAACACCTGTCGGATCGACTTTCGCCAGCCCGGATGACCGCCTCTTCCAGGTAGCGGCCGAGTTCGAAACTCGGGCACTGCGGGGCGATGCCAGGCAGGCCGTCCAGGACATTGTCAGCGCCGCCACCTTCGAGTTCACAAGTGCCCTCACGTACAAGGATGCTCCACCACCTCCGCGGGAGGAGCAGGTGATCGAACTGCAGGAGAACATTGATGAGCTGATCGAGGGCAAGGTGGTCGAGTTCGAGACGGACAGCGATGTGATCACCCCCGTCGGTCAGGCCCTGCTCGACGAGATCCTCGAGGCTCTGGTGAAGTTCCCCGACGTTGGCATCGAGATTGCCGGTCACACCGATGACCAGGGGAGCGACGATTACAACCTGGACCTGTCGCGGCGCCGCTCCGACGCGGTCCTGGCCTATCTGATCTCGCGAGGTGAGTCCCTGGATCGCTTTGTCGTGATCGGGTACGGCGAAGCCCGGCCCTTGGTGGACAACGCCACTGCCGAGGGGCGAGCCCGTAATCGGCGTATTGAGTTCAAAGCTTTGCTCGAGGCCTAAGGAGCCACCACATGATGTTTGTTGCATCACAGATAGCTGCCTGGATCGTCGTTGCCGCCCTCCTCGGCTTCAGCATCGGCTGGGTCGCCCGGGGCCGTCGCAGCAGTCGTCGCGTCGGTCGCCGCTTCTAGGGCTTTGCTCGAAGTCGGCTCGCCGCCTCCTCTCACCGTGTCCGGCCGGCGAGGCTGCGATTAGCCTCGCTTGCGGAGGTTGATATGGAATTCACGCGGGCCGAGGACATTGTCTGGGAGGACTCCGGGACCGAACACTTCAGCGGGCAGGTTCGATTCGGATCCATGTACGAGCCGCAGGATTCGGACGACCTCAAGGTCCTGGGTGTGCACTTCGATCCGGGAGCGCGCACCGATTGGCATTGGCATCCGGGCGGCCAGGTCCTTCATGTGACCGAAGGCTCCGGCCTGGTCGTCAAGGACGACGGCACTCGACTGGCGATTACGGCAGGCGACACCGTCTACGCCCCGCCCGGTGAGATCCATTGGCATGGGGCGACACCTCACAGCCACATGGTGCACCTGTCGCTGACCTGGAAGGGCCTCACCCAGTGGGAGCCTCGCAAGGTAAGCGACGCGGAGTACCAGGGGTGACAGACGACAAGGCGCCCGTCGAGTGGGCTTGGACAGTACCTCGCCGACTTCACAATCGCGGTCAGGTATTCACTACCAATTGTCCATATCGTGCTCAGCAACGATGAGTTGGCCAAGATCAGCCGTGAGCAGGTGGGCGAGTTGCGCCCCGTGTGGTGGAAGTGAAGACCTCAGGCCAACGGGTCTGAATCCCAGGGTGTAGGAAACTAGTAACCTCGGCTTGGATGAATGGCGCTGGCGTCATTGCTGTCCAGAGCCGGTATCTACAAGCAAGCGGTGGTCGAATATGGCGAGCCCAACAGAGCTTCCCGAACTCATCAAAGAGTTCACCGACATGTCGAAGGAGTACCTTCTCCAGGAGACGGTCGAGCCTGCCAAGGAACTTGGTCGCTACGGCGGCTTTGTGTTCGCCGCGGCGCTTTGTTTTGCTCTAGGTGCTGTCTTGCTCGGGATTGCCGGCGTTCGCTTGATTATCGACGTGCTGCCTGAAGGTCCCAACTGGAGCGCGCTTGGATATCTGCTGGCGACGGTTGTTCTCGCGATTCTCTCAGGACTGATGATCAAGCTGGGTTCGACTGACAGGAAGAGGAACTAGGCATGGCGATTGAGAGAGCAGATCTCGAGAGCAAGCTGCGCGAGATCGAAGATATCGTTGACGAGACAAAGGAGCAGGCCCGGACAACCGGCACAGTGCTCGTTGTCGCCGCCGTTGTAGTGGCGGCCCTGTTGTTCTTCTTCGGGAGGCGCCGCGGCAAAAAGGCCGGCGGGGCGCGCGTTGAGGTATACCGGCTGAAGTGAACAAGCTCTTCGCGTTCGGGATCAGGCAGCTCTTTGGTGGAGCGCGGCGCGGTCAGGCCGGGGTTGCCGGGCTGGGGGCTGCCCTGGCGATCATCGGCTGGACACGAGGCCGCAACCACTCCAACGAGCTGCTCTACAAACGCAAGTTGAAGGCGGGCGAGGAACTTCGCATTCGCTTCTTGCGTGGCGACGATGGCGATGAGATGACCGTGAGCGGATGAGGAGGCCTCGTGTTTCGCAATCGTGACAAGATGGTCAAGATCATCGTCTGGGTTGTCGTGCTCTCAATGGTCCTGACCGTCTTCGCCACCGTCGCTTCGCTCTTCGCATAGTCGGTGGCAATCTTCTCCGCCGACGATCCGTGTCTGCTCTACGACGCCAAGGGCCGTACCTATTTTGTGCGTCTCGAGGCCGGGGGTGAATTCCAATATCACCGTGGGATAGTTTCCCATGGGGAGATCATCGGACAGCCCGAGGGTTGCTTCGTTGAGTCGTCGATGGGCTCGAAGCTGGTCGCAGTGCGGCCGCGGCTCGCCGACTACACCATAAAGATGCCCCGAGGCGCCGCCGTCGTCTATCCCAAGGATGCCGGCGCCATCATCATGTGGGCCGACATCTTTCCAGGGGCGACGGTTCTCGAAGCCGGCACCGGGTCTGGGGCGCTCACCCTGTCACTTCTACGTGCAGTGGGTAGTGAGGGTCGCGTGGTCTCGATCGAGAAGCGAGAAGACCATGGAGCGATCGCGGCCCAACGAATCGAGGCCTTCCTCGGGGCGTTGCCGGCGAATCTGGAGCTTCGGATCGGCAATGTCGAGGACAACTTTGCGGACGTGAAGCCGGACCGTGTCGTTCTCGACCTGCCGGAGCCGTGGCACAGCGTTGCTCCGGCAATCGAACACATGCAGTCGGGCGGGGTGTTCTGCTGCTATCTGCCGACCGTTCCGCAGGTGCAGGAGGTACGCCGGACGATGGCATCGACCGGATCGTTCATCGAGGCGACCACCTTTGAGGTGCTCCATCGCGAATGGAGTGTGGAGGGCCGGTCCGTCAGACCCAGCCACCGCATGCAGGGTCATACGGGGTTCATCACGGTGGCCAGGCGTTTTACGCGTCCTGTCGCGACCAACGCCGCGGATTCGTGACGGTGCAATAAAATACAGTGCTGTAGGGCCAGCGTAACCTGCCGATGTTGTAACCCATGGGTGCCTACACTGGCGCCCCCATCGACCGATGAGCTCGTCAGGAGGCCAGCGGCGTGGACAGAACTGAGGGCCAAAACCCAGACCTCACGAGCACCGTGCGGATGCTCGAAGAAGAGATCGCGGTCCTGCGCCGCCGGTTGCAGGACGCTCCGCGTCGGGTTCGAGTTCTCGAGGAACGGCTCCTCGATACCAAGAACAAGCTGGCCCAGGCGGCTACCCAGAACCAGAAGCTGGCGACCGCCCTCGAAGAGACTCGCGAGCAGCTGGCCATGCTTCGCGAGGAAGTCGAAAAGCTCACCGCACCGCCCAATCCTTTCGGGACCGTCCTTGGAGTCAACCCTGACGGCACCGCCGACGTCTACACGTCCAATCGCAAGATGCGGGTCAACGTCGAGCCCAGCATCGAGATCAAAGCACTCGAGGTGGGACAGACCGTCCTGCTGAACGAGGCCTACAACGTCATCGAGGTCCGCGATTTTGATGTCGCCGGCGAGGTCGTCACCGTGAAGGAGGTTCTCGACGAGGAACGGTTGATCGTCACCGGGCGTGCCGATGATGAAAAGGTAATTGAAATCGCCGCTCCGTTGGTGGGGGAGAAGCTTCGGGTCGGCGACCACGTCCGTCTCGACACCCGGACCAATCTGGCCTACGAGAAACTGGTGCGCCCCGAGGTCGAAGAGCTCGTTCTCGAAGAGGTGCCTGACGTCAGCTACGAAGACATCGGCGGCCTGGCCGACCAGATCGAATCCATCCAAGACGCGGTGGAACTTCCCTATATCCACAAGGACCGTTTCCTCGAGTACGACTTGGCTCCACCCAAAGGGGTCCTGCTCTATGGCCCTCCCGGTTGCGGTAAGACACTCATCGCCAAGGCCGTCGCCAACAGCTTGGCCAAGGCTGTGGCCGCCAAAGAGGGCAACGAGGACACTCGTTCCTATTTCCTGAATATCAAGGGCCCTGAGCTGCTCAACAAATACGTCGGCGAAACGGAACGGCAGATTCGGCTGATCTTCCAACGGGCCAAAGAGAAGAGCGACGAAGGCGTCCCTGTGATCGTCTTCTTCGATGAAATGGACTCGCTCTTCCGCACCCGCGGCACCGGCGTGTCGTCCGACGTTGAGTCAACCATCGTTCCGCAGCTCCTGTCAGAGCTGGATGGTGTCGAGACGCTGCGCAACGTCATCGTCATCGGAGCGTCGAACCGCGAGGACCTCATCGATCCGGCGATTCTCCGTCCCGGCCGTCTCGATGTGAAGGTCAAGATTGAACGGCCCGACGAGACCGCGGCCCGCCAGATCTTCTCGATCTACCTGACGCCCAACTTGCCCTTCGCCGCCACGGAGCTCGAGGAATACGACGGCGACCACACCGCCATGATCACTGCGATGATCAACAAAGTCGTCGACGCGATGTACGACACGTCGGACCACAACCGCTTCCTCGAGGTGACATATGCCAACGGCGACCGTGAGGTCCTGTACTTCAAGGACTTCTCGTCGGGTGCGATGATTCAGAACATCGTGCGGCGGGCCAAGAAGGACGCCATCAAACGCGAGATCGCCGGCTCTGATCCGGGGATGACTACTCAGGACCTGTTCGATGCGATCAAGCAGGAGTTCCGCGAGCATGAGGATCTTCCCAACACGACCAACCCGGACGACTGGGCAAAGATCAGCGGCAAGAAGGGCGAGCGCATCGTTTACGTCCGCACTCTGATCACCGGCAGCGGGGAGAGCCGCACAATCGAAGCGGTCACCCCTGGTCAATATCTGTGATCGCAACGGGTCGTTGCGGGGGCCTTAGCTAGTGGCTCTGCCGAAGGTAATCGGTACCGAAGTCGAGTACGGCATCGCCGTGCGGAACTCGCCGGACTTCAATCCGGTGATGGGCTCGAGCACACTGATCAATTCGTACGCCGGTGAACGTGCTCGGATTCAATGGTCATACGACGAGGAATCCCCGGGTCGGGACGCTCGCGGATTTGGATATGAAGACGCTATCACGGCCGAATTCGATTCTGGCCTCGTCAACGTCGTGCTGACCAACGGGGCGCGACTGTATGTTGATCATGCTCACCCCGAGTATTCGACACCTGAGTGTGTGGACGCCCGCGAAGCTGCTCTGTACGACAAGGCGGGGGAGTGGGTCATGGCTCGCGCGGTCGAGCGCACCCGCGCCGCAATGAGTCCGGATGAGCGCATGTACGTTCACAAGAACAACTCGGACGGCAAGGGCAACTCCTACGGAGCTCATGAGAACTACCTCATCGCCCGAGACCTGCCATTCGGTGCGGTGGTCAACCACCTCACCGGATTCTTCGTGACTCGCCAGATCTTCACCGGTTCGGGGAAGCTCGGATCGGAGAATGGACGCCCCAAGGTTCCGTTCCAGATCACGCAGCGCGCCGACTTCTTCGAAGAAGAGGTGGGGCTCGAAACCACTCTCAAGCGCCCGATCATCAACACCAGAGACGAGCCGCATGCCGATTCGGCCAAATACCGCAGGCTCCACGTCATCATCGGTGACGCCACCCGCGCCGAGCCGCAGTCGTTTCTCAAACTCGGCTCCGCCGCTCTGATCCTCGACGCGCTTGAAGACGGCGCGCTCGTGGAGCCGCTGCTTATCGCCAATCCTGTGCCTGCTGTGACTGCCGTAAGCCACGACCCTTCGCTGCAAACGATGATCGAACTCGTCGGCGGGCGGAAACTGACTGCCCTCGAGGCACAGTGGCAGTATCTCGAATGGGCCAAAAAGTATGTCGATTCCGGAGCCGAGGACCCGGTGTACCCCGCAGTGGTGACGCTGTGGGAGGAAATCCTCACGGATCTCGAAATCGATCCGCGGCGCACCTCAGACCGCCTCGACTGGACCGCCAAGTTGGTCCTTTATGAGGGCTACCTCAATCGAGACAACCTGGAATGGGATGACCCCAAGCTTGCCCTGCTCGACCTGCAGTACCACGACGTTGACCCGGAGAAGGGTTTGTACGACCGCCTGGTGGCCGCAGGCCGCATGCGACGTATCTTCACCGACGACGAGGTTCTTGCTGCCGTGAAGGCACCTCCGCCCGGCACACGTGCCTATTTTCGGGGTCGATGCGTTGAGAAGTATCGCGAGGCGCTGGTAGCAGCCAACTGGGATTCGTTGGTCTTCGACGTTGGGGGAGATGCGCTGAAACGGGTGCCTATGATGGAACCACGGCGTGGCAACAAGGATCTCGTTGGTGATCTCATTGACCAATCGGATACCGCGAGTGAGCTGCTGCAACTACTTGGAGGCGAATAGTGGCCGAACAGGATCGCAAACAGAGTCGGTCTGAATCGACGGAGCAAGATGCTGTCGAGACGGAGATCGAGGCTTCGGCGGAAGCTGAAGAGATAACCGAGAAGATCGACGACATTCTCGACGAGATCGACACTGTGCTCGAAGAGAATGCTGAAGAGTTCGTGAAGAACTATGTCCAGAAAGGCGGCGAGTGAGCAGCGACGCTCGCCGCTATCTCTCTGGGTCATTACCCATCGATGCGGTGACACCTCACGCCAGCTTTGTCACGCTGCTCGATGCCGAGGGCCTAGCACCGCATTGGGACACAGCAGCAGGGTCCGATATGGACATTCCTGAAGCCACCACCGTGCTGGCGATCAAGTACCGCAACGGCGTTGTGATGGCGGGAGATCGGCGAGCGACCGCCGGAAATGTGATCGCCCACAGGCGGGTTCAGAAAGTTTTCGCCGCTGACGGCTACTCCGCTGTGGCGATTTCGGGTACGGCTGGAATGGCGATCGAGCTGATAAAACTCTTTCAAACCGAGCTGGAACACTATGAGAAGATCGAGGGAACCAGACTGTCGCTCGAGGGTAAGGCCAACTACTTGGCGCGCATGGTGCGCAATCACCTGCCATTGGCCTTCCAGGGGCTGGCAGTTGTCCCACTCTTTTGCGGATATGACGAGTCGGCCGACGAGGGAAAGCTCTACACATTCGACGTTGTAGGCGGACGCTACGAGGAGCAGGACTACGCGACAACGGGATCGGGCGGCTCCGAAGCCAAGTCTTTCATCAAGACGGTTCATGACCCCCAAATGGATGAGCCCGCCGTCCTGCGCGCTGCCATTGAGGCCTTGATTGCGGCTGCGGAGGAGGACGCCGCCACCGGTGGACCGGATCTGCGCCGTGGCATCTATCCCAACGTGGTCACCGTAACCGCACAGGGTTTTGTCGAGATCGAAGAGGAGCAGATCGCCGCGATCGCTTCCGACGCATTGGAGGCTCGCCCATGAGTATGCCGATGTACGTCCCGCCAGAGCAGCTGATCAAGGATCGAGCCGACTTTGCCAAAAAGGGCATTGCCCGGGGACGTCCAATTGTTGTCCTCGAGTACGAGGATGGAGTCCTGCTGCTTGGCGAGAACCCCTCGGGATCTCTTCAGAAGATCGGCGAGATCTACGACAAGGTCGCATTTGCCGGCGTTGGTCGTTTCAACGAGTTTGAGAGTCTTCGGGTAGCCGGGATTCGGTACGCCGACCTCAAGGGTTACTCATATGGTCGGGCCGACGTGACCGCCAAAGGCCTTGCCAACGCATACGCGCAGTCTCTCGGGCAAGTATTCACCCACGAAGTCAAGCCCTATGAGATCGAGTTGATCGTGGCGGAAATCGGCGACATAACGGCCGATACGCGGATCTACCGCGTGCAATTTGACGGAACGCTACGCGATCTGGACCACTTCGGTGCCATCGGAGGCGACGACGATCAACTGACTTCGCGCCTCGAGGACGGCTTCGAAGCCGACATGTCTCTGGCGTCGGCGTTGCGGGTTGGTTGTGATGCTATTGAATCGCTCGATGACGCCGACGAGGTGGCAGCCGACGGTTGGGAGGTCGCAGTGTTGGACCGCGGCAACGGTAGACGCAAGTTCCATCGACTCGACGCGGCGACGATTGAAGCAGCTCGTCAGTAGACGCGCAGGATCACAAACACAAACAAGCCGACCATGATCGCTCCGAGCACGAGAGAGATGATCTGGAGATCCATCGGGCGTCCAGACATCATGTGATCGATGTCCGGGTCCGCCGAGGCGATGGCATCGTTCACTTCGGCATCGAGCAGGATTGCAGATGCATCCTCGACACGATCGGTCAGGACCCAAAGCTCAGCCTCGGCGAAATCGCCCACGGTCATTGGATAGGGACCGAATGCCTGGCTGTGGACTCTGACCTCTATACCCTCGGAACGAAGCCGTGCCGCCAGGACGTTGCCGGCCGTGATGTCGCCCACGGTCGCTACCTTCACGAATCGTCCCGGTTGCGGAGTCGCCCACTGGATCATCTTGGGATCGTAATGGGCACCGCTCCGCTAGTTCCCCAATCCGCACCGCTAGAGGCGGAGTGACGGTTACCCTGAGCGTTGATGACCCGCAGAATCTTCGGAATCGAGAACGAATACGGCGTTACTTGCACCCTGCGAGGCCAACGCCGTTTGTCGCCCGATGAGGTAGCTCGTTACCTCTTTCGGAGAGTCGTCAGTTGGGGCCGCTCCTCGAACGTATTCCTGGAGAACGGAGCCCGCCTGTACCTCGATGTCGGTTCTCACCCCGAGTACGCGACCCCGGAGTGCGACAGCCTCTATGACGTGGTGCGTCACGACAAGGCCGGTGAACGAATCCTCGAAGGTTTGCTCCACTCGGCCGAGGCGAGGCTCGAGGAAGAGGGTATCAAGGGCCAGATCTACCTGTTCAAGAACAACACCGATTCCGCGGGCAATTCCTACGGCTGCCACGAGAACTACCTGATAGGCCGCCAAGGTGATTTCCAGCGGATCATCGACACGCTGATTCCCTTCTTCGTGACCCGCCAGATCTACGCCGGCGCCGGCAAGCTATTGCAGACAGCGCGAGGTACGGTCTTCTGCCTGGCGCAACGAGCCGAGCACATCTGGGAAGGTATCTCGTCGGCGACCACCCGGAGCCGGCCGATCATCAATACCCGTGACGAGCCGCATGCCGACGCCGAGCGTTATCGACGTCTTCACGTAATCGCCGGCGACTCGAACATGTCCGAGTACATGAACTATGTGAAGGTCGGGACGACTGCGGCTCTGCTCCAGATGCTCGAGGACGATGTTGTGTTCCGTGATCTGACCCTGGAGAATCCGATTCGGGCGATTCGCGAGATCTCCCACGACATCACCTGCCGCCGGCGTGTCCGGCTGGCGAACGGGCGCGAGCTGTCGGCACTCGACGTCCAGTGGGAGTACCTCGAGCGTGCGATTCGCTACGCCCGCACATCCGGTTTCCCCCCGGAGGTCGAGCAGGCCGTTCTCATGTGGGAGAACCTGCTGACGGGACTCGAGAAGGACCCGATGTCGCTGCACCGTGAATGCGATTGGGTTGCCAAATACCGACTGATCGAGCGGTACCGGGAGAAGCACGACTTACCGCTCTCCTCGCCGCGCCTGGCGTTGCTGGATCTCTCGTATCACGATGTGAGCAAAGAGCGGGGTCTGTTCTATCTACTCGAACGCCGCGATGCGATGGAACGAGTGGTTACGGACGAATCGATCGAACAGGCGATGACCGAGCCTCCGGCGACGACCCGGGCCAAGCTCCGTGGCCAGTTCATCAAGGCCGCCAAGGCGAAAAAGCGTGACTTCACGGTTGACTGGGTGCATCTGAAGCTGAACGACCAAGCCCAAAGGACGGTTTTGTGCAAAGACCCGTTCAAAGCAGTTGATGAGCGCGTTGAGAAGCTGATCGAGAGCCTATGAGATACGTAGCAAGTATCACGTATCACGCAGCGCATGCTTGATACGTGATACTTGATACGTGATACACCCACAAGATCCTTCCCCTAGAGCTGCGCTCCGAATACTCTCGGGGGACTAATGCAAAACGTTATCGAGCGCATCCTGAATCTGCTCGCCTTCCTCTTGACGGTGCAGCGGCCGGTAACGGCCGACGAGATCCGGATGACGGTCGCCGGGTACGACCAGTCGAGCGATGAGGCCTTTCGGCGCATGTTCGAGCGCGACAAGGACCTGTTGCGTCAGCTCGGCATCCCGCTCGAGCTGCGACCCATGGACGCTTGGGAGGTTGAACACGGGTACGTCGTTCCGGCCGACGAATACGCTCTTGCCGACCCCGGGCTCAATGATGAGGAGCGAGCCGCCCTGTGGCTCGCCGCTCAGGTGGTGCGGATTGGGGGTCAGGCGGCGGGGCCCGACGCCCTGTTCAAGCTCGGCGGAGCCCCCGTAGGAGGAGCGGTGGAACCACTTGCCGCCGACCTTGGCGCCGAGAGTGACTTGCTCGGTGATGTGTTCCTCGCAGTGTCGGAACGTCGTTGGGTCGGCTTTGACTATCGCACCAGCCGCCGCAAGGTGGCGCCATACGGGCTGGTTCACCGTAGGGGTCATTGGTACGTGGTGGGACCTGAAAGCGCCGACTTGAACGTGATCAAAGCCTTCAGGTTGGATCGGGCCGAGAACCTCACTTTGAGCGACCAACCCGACCAATTCGTCCGGCCGAAGGAGTTCAGAGCCAGCGATGCCATACCGCAGGCCCCGTGGGAGGCCGGTGGTGAAGATCTCGTTGCGGAGGTGCTGTTCGACGCCGATCTCGCCTGGTGGGCCCAGCGCCAACTCACCGGCCGTGTCGAAGCCAAGACAGATGCCGACGGCACCTTGCGGGCGTCGATTCCTGTTGCCAATGTCGAGGCATTTCTCGCCTGGATGCTCAGCTTTGACGACCGGGCGGAGATCCTCGGGCCGCCGGAGCTGCGAGAGGCGCTGCTCGCTCGAGTACGCGGGGAAGCCGTATGAGCAGTCAGCGCACGGCACGCCGGTTGACCCGCCTACTGGCGATGTTGCCTTGGGTGATCGCCAATCCTGGAGCCACTGTCGCTGAGGTGTGCGAGCGTTTTGGCTACACCCCGAGACAACTGACCTCCGACCTGAACCTGGTCTTCGTCTGCGGACTGCCTGGTTATGGGCCCGGTGATCTCATGGTTGCCTATGTCGACGAGGATGAGGTTGTTGTGGAGATGGCCGATTACTTCTCGTCCGCGGTCAGGCTCTCGGCTCCTGAGGCCCTGACTCTGCTGGCCGCTGGAATGGCAGTGATGTCATCCGGCCAGGCGCCGGCAGCTCTCACCAGCGGAGTGGACAAGCTGCAGCGGCTCCTTCTGCCGGATGCGGAATCAGCACTGGTCGTCGACTTGGCCGAACCAGAGCTGGTGGGTGATCTACGCCGGGCGGCGACGGACGGCTCCGTTGTGCACATCGTCTACACGGCGCTGGGGAGCGGCGCCACCACAGAGCGAGACATCGAGTCGTGGACTGTGTTTTCGACCATGGGCAACTGGTACGTCGCGGCCTATTGCCGGCTCGCCGGCGGCGAGCGCGTTTTCCGAATCGATCGCATCCAGGAGGCCGAGCCAACCGGCGAGTCATTTTCGCCGCCCGCGGAGCCGCCGCCACCGGTGGTTCGTTACTCGCCGGGTGTGGACGATGTCGAGGCCACAATCCGCCTATCAGCCGCGGCGAAGTGGATCTCTGAGTACTACCCGCTGGAGGTCCTGGAGGAAGATGGCGACACAACAGTCGTTCAGTTCTCGGCATCAGACCCCAAGGTGGTGGCGCGGCTCTTGGTGCGCCTTGGCGGTGCTGCCGACCTCATCGAGGGGCCCGAAGTTGCTGAAGCCTTGACCGGTCTGCGGTCGCGGATTCTGGCTCGCTACGAGTCCTGAATCGGGGTGCCTCGAAACGGGTTAGCAAGTTGTGACTAAGCGTCAAATAGTCATTCAGCCACGCCCGGTACTGCCGATGTTCTCATCGAGTCACACGGTAGGACCGGAGCAAGATTTCAATGACAACCATCAGGACAACATGCGACCGATGCGGAGACGTCGAACTTACGACATCCGACATCGCTCTGGAGCTGGCTCCATCCGCAACCACCGGCGCCTACCGCTTTGAATGCCCCTTCTGCACAATGATGCAGCGCCGGCCGGCCAACAACCGGGTCGTCAGCATCCTCCTCGCAACCGGTGTCGCCTACGAGATCATCGATCCGGTAGGACCCATCACCGACGAAGAGATCGACGCTTTCGCCGCAGCCTTGGATCGTGTCGACTGGTACAGCGAGA
>JAAELU010000339.1 GCA_024226255.1 bacterium
GCGCCGGTCAACAGCCAAGAGATCTTGGCCCGTTTGGACGACATTGAAATCTCATCCTGGAGCTATAAGGATGATCCTACCCCGATCCGCCACATGGGGCCAACCGCCCAGGACTTTTACGCCGCCTTCGGGCTTGGCCGGGATGAGCGGCACATTGCAACCCTGGATGTCAACGGGGTGAGCCTGGCAGCGATTCAGGAGCTTCATCGCAAAGCGCGAGAAGAGGCGGCAAAGAGCGCCAGGCTCGAGAAGCAGAATGCAAAGCTTGAGGCGCGGCTCGAGGCGTTGGAGCGACTGGTGCGGGATCTGATTGGGCAGAGCGATTAGCAAAGAGATAGAAAACTGTCCGTTTGAGCAGCAGAGTAGAAGGGTGAACGACAGACGCACGAAAACTGCCGTCATAGTGTTTGCCGCAGGCTTGCTTTTGACCGTTGCGGCCTCAGCTGAGAATCGAGGACTGGATCAGAACCAGTCGTCGACGAACCTGGTGGTCGAGACCAGCAGCGGTGGTGGTTATGAGCTGACCCCCGCGCAAAACCAGCCGCCGGCCGTGGTTTCGCGTGGTGGCGACTATGCTTTGCTGCCCAGCTCGGCGTTGCTGGGCGAGAAAGCGGTGGTCTCGGCAGAGGTCTGGCGTTCGGGTTTTACCATGGAGGACTTGGTCATCACGCCTGACACATCCTCTGGCTACCTCACTTCCACCAACGGCAGGTTGCTCGGACCGGTTTCCACCTTCCGCTCCGGCCGTGTCGAACACATCTACCACGTCTTCCCCATGCCGGTCGAAAAAAAGGTTGTCCGGTCGGTCAGCTACTACCTTTTGAGCAGGTCTGGTTCTTATAGTTCGGGCAATGCCAACATGAGCCTGGAGGTTTTTAGCGTCGACGGCAACCTGCAGCATACGGTCTCTATTAACAGCGTTGATCTCGAGACAGCAGATTCCGGTATCTGGAGCTCTGTGTCGCTTTCAGCCACCTTTGACGACCTTCAGGTTGACCCAGGTGAGTACTTGGCCTTCCATGTCAACTTCGACGCAGGCCCGGCCGATGACCTTCGCGTAGATGCGGTTTTTGAAGTGGAGGTGGACCACAACTACGTGGCACCGCTTCTCGACTTTGGTGACGCGCCAGATTCATACGCCACCCTGGGAGCCTCTGATGGCGCCCGTCACGAGGTCCCGGTCAGCGGCGGCGTTGTGTTTCTTGGCAAAGGCGTCGACACAGAGCTCGATGGTCAACCATCTGCGACCGCTCAGGGTGACGACGCCAACGGCGATGACGAGGACGGTGTCACTATGCCGGCACTGCTTATGGTTGGCGCCGACATAGACATCGACGTGGTCGCCAGCGCCACAGGGACGCTCAACGCCTGGCTCGACTTCAACAACGACGGAGACTGGGCCGACGCAGGTGAGCAGATCTTTACCAACCAGGCGCTGCCAATGGGCAGCAATGCGCTCTCTTTTCAGGTTCCGGCTGGTGCAACCTCGGCTGCGACATTCGCGAGGTTCCGTTTCTCCACCACCAGCGGCCTGTTGCCAACCGGACTGGCGGATGACGGCGAGGTCGAAGATATGCAGGTGACCATAGCACCTCCTCGGATCGTGTCGGTCGATGGCCTTGGAACGGGCACCGGCACGACCTCCGGCGGCACCACCATCAGCTGCGTCTCCACCGCAGGGATCGAGAGTGGCACCTGTACTGAGTCCGTACCGGACGGCACTGTCGTCACCTTGACGGCAACACCGTCACTGGGCTCGAACTTCACCGGTTGGACGGGCTGCGACAGTCCGAGCGGCAACGTCTGCACGCAGACCGTTTCCGGCGGCGACGAGACCGTGCAACCCAACTTTGGTAGCGTGCCCATCCGGATGGTGTCGGTCGACGGCGTTGGAACGGGCACCGGGACGACTTCCGGCGGCGCCACCATCAGCTGCTTCTCGATCGCTGGGGTCGAGAGCGGCACCTGTTCGGAGTCTGTATCCGACGGCACAGTGGTCACCTTGACGGCGACACCGTCAGTGGGCTCGAACTTCACCGGTTGGACGGGCTGCGACAGTCCGAGCGGCAACGTCTGCACGCAGACCGTTTCCGGCGGCGACGAGACCGTGCAACCCAAC
>JAAELU010000340.1 GCA_024226255.1 bacterium
AAGGACTCGAACCTTCGACCGCCGGTTTCGTAGAACGAAAACGGACTCTGTTTCGCGATCTTGTTTGTCTTCTTCCACACCCTTCGGCGTGAAGTTGACCCGAAGAGCCCAGCCTGCGACCGGTCAGCGTGGCAAGTCGGGGGTCCCGCTCGGCGGGTCTTCGGGCTCGGGAGGCTGGGACTCGTGAGCGGATCGAAGGTCCCTGAGGACCCGAGGGATCTACATCAGGGAGGCCCCGACCCCGGTAACGACGACCCAGAAGAGGAAGGCTGTGAACAACACGGCGATCCCCCCGAAGATGCTTCGGTGCTGGAGGGGTGGTGTCCGCCAGATCACGGCCTCGGATCGGGTCAGATCCTCTCCGCATTCGGGACACACCCCGGCATCGGGACGACTTCGAGGGTGATCGCACTTCCGGCAGGAGGCATGCCGGTGACGGCCGAACTGGTCGCGACCGGGTCGAGAGGATCGGGTTCTGCAGTTCCAGCCGGCCACCGGCCAGGCCAGAGAGCCCAGCAGCCAGCACCCAAAACCCGCCCAGAAGGTGGCGGCCCAGGCCCAGTCGATGCTCGCCGATCCCCTGACGACGTATCCCACACCGATCAAGGACATCGTGAAGAGGGGGGGGAAGAGAGCGAACATGACGAGTCGGGTGGGAAGACTCATCGACACCCGGGTCCAGATCGTGCTCCGCGGGTCGCGATACCGGCGAGCTCGCCGACGAAAGCGGACGTGGATCCCTCGAATGCAGTGGGGGTGCGGCTGGCCCCCGGGATATCGATGCTTTCGTCGGATCGGGGGAGGGATGGACGACTGGTCGGTCACGGAACTTCCACCGTCGCGGAGATCGGCAGGTCGTAGACGGTGCTTCCAAAGTGATAGGAGGTTGCCCCGTACCACACAATCGTCGGCTCCTCTGGCCCGGCATTGAACGCGACCGGCGCAGCCGTCGTGGCGTTCGCCTGATTGCCGTTGAGGTTGAATCCGATGGACATCAGGCCAAGGCCGAGGAAGGCAATGGCGGCGGGCATGGCGTAGTTCTTCACTGTTTATCTCCGTTGAAGTTTCAGCAGCCGAAACACGACCACCAGACGTTCACCCTACTGACGAGTCGGAGTGGATCCAGGGATCAGACTCCGGATCCGCGGCGTGGCGGTGGATGGCGGAGGAATTGGATCAGGGCTCCGGCGTGAACGTCACGGCTCGGTCGAGTCACTCTTTCCGCTTCGCGCATCCGCAGTCTCGGCCACGCTTCTCGGCGTTTCGTACTCGAATACATCCTGGAGTGGCTGCCCGAACGTGTGGGCGATGCGGAAGGCGACTTCGAGGGACGGCGAGTATTTCTCGCCCTCGATGGCGTTGACGGTCTGGCGGGTGACGCCGATTCGATCGGCGAGCTGCTGCTGGGTCATCCCGTCGGCGAGACGACGAAGGGACCGGATGCGGTTGCGAATCCTGGTCTTGTCTCGGCCCATCTCAGAAGCCCCGTCGATAGGAGACGAGCTGAAGGGCGTAGCAGATCACCTGGGAGAGGAACATCGACAGGAGCAGGATGTTGGCGATCCATGCAGGAGTCATCGACAGGGCCAGGCATCCGATGGCGATGATCACGCCGGCGCCGAGCATCCATGCCGATCGTGCTTCGGACCGCCACGAGATCAGTCGATCGCGTTCGTCGCAATCTTCGGGGCTGGTCATCACGGCTGCGACCGCATGGCCAGCGACGTTCACCACGATCATCAGGACGGTCGCGGCGATCAACAACGGGATGAACGGGCCGATGGCGCCCGCATCGCGAACCAGCATCGTGCCCGCGACGATCAGGTAGCCGCCGAACACGAGCAGCATGGCTGCAAGCTGTATCCAGATGCTCTTCTCTTCGAACGAGTTTTCAACGGTCGGGTGTTCGTCTGGTTTCATGATGTCAAACATACCTGACACGGCGAGTTTGTCAAGTTTTGTTGACATGCGGTGTGGTGGCTCGTCAGGATCTCCGTCGGCCTCCTCCCCCCGGCTCGAGGCCAACGCAGACGCGACACCGAAGCCATGGTGAAGGATGGACATCGCACATCTTGAAGCGGGTGTGATGCCGCAAGGCGTGAAGTCGGATGGTCAGGATTTCGACCGCCGGTCCAGGGCACTTCTCAACCGCCGGTCCGGCGATTCCGGGGCGGTTTCTCGGTCTGAGCGTAGGTCCCAGAGACCGGTGCTCAAAGGCCGCTGGAGTCCCCGAAAAGCGGGGGGACGGAGGGGGGGAACGCGAGTGGAAGGACTCGAACCTTCAACCGCCGGTTTCGTAGACCGAAAACGGACTCTGTTTCACGATCTTGTCGGTCTCGCGATCTTGTCTGTCTTCTTCCACACCTTGTGGCGTGAGCGGGGTGGCGTGAGCGGGGTGGCGTGAGCGGAGTGAATCAGCGTCGCGGCCTCACTTGGTGAGCGGTTGCCCCGGATATGGCAAGGTTGGAAACAGGCACATGATTGCATTGGTCATGATGCAACCTCCCGCGGCGCTGCGGAGCTCGGCGTCCGAGACCGCCTCATGACCGCTGGGCGGAGCAGGCAGGGTGATGTGCACGCAGTCGTCCGCGTTCTCCACCACCTTCACGTCGATGCCATCAGGCACCGGCATGTCGTACTCAGCCAGGACGGCCTTGGGGTCCGCCATGAAGCGAGCCTTCAACGCCTCGTCCTTCCAACACGCCGCAAACAGGGACGCGAGTTGGTTCTTCTGTTCGGTCATCGGTCTTTCCTTCTTTGAGACGGCGGTGCCGAGGAGTTGGCTGGAATCGTTCAGTCAACACGCCTCAACAGATCAGCGGTCTGTTCGGTCTGTTTGACAAGCATGGTCATAACTCGGTCGAGTTACCACATATTCCACCACATGAACCAGGATCACCCCCCGCCGCGTTACTCAGCTCTTCATCTGAGAGTTCTTCTGAGACGCTGGGCGGTGCAGGCATCGTGATGTGCACGCAGTTGTCGGCGTTCTCCACCACCTTCACATCCATCCCATCAGGAACCGGCATGT
>JAAELU010000341.1 GCA_024226255.1 bacterium
ATGTAGTCGACCTCGTCGAGGGTATCGCAAAGTACACCCCGGGTGCAGTCCGCCTGTTCTACCTGCGTACGCACTACCGCAAGCCTGTCGAGTTCAACGAGGAAGCCCTTGTCGATGCGAAGGCATCACTCGATCGCATCTGGGCATTCCGGAGACGTGTGCCCGGCCCAGTTGAGGACACACCGCTAGAGAGCGCCATCGCGGCCTTCAAAGAAGCGATGGACAGCGATCTCGATAACGCCGGGGCGTTGGCTGTGCTGTTTGACGTGATTCGGGAGGGTAACCGTCGTCTCGATGACGGGGAGGACGCCGGATCATGGGTCGCGGCCTATGACGAGATCACGTCGGTGTTGGGCCTAGACGAGCCCACAGTCGATGTGGATGAGATCAGTGATGATGTTTCCGCGCTTGCGGCCGACATGGGTTTGGAAGGCCACGCAGGCGTAGACGCTATCGAGGTGCTCATCGAGCTCCGAGCAAGCGCTCGGGCGGATCGGGATTGGGCGGCTGCCGACCGCATCCGCGACGGGTTGGCTGCAGCCGGGATCATATTGGAGGACACAGCTGATGGCGTCCGCTGGCATCGGGGATAGCCTCGAGGGGTTTCATGCGGTAAGAGCGGCACTCGATGCAGGGCGAGTGACGACTATTCGCGTCGAGAACTCTCGGGTGAGGCGCAAGGACTATGCCCAGCTTGTCCACGACGCAATCACCGCCGGTGTTCCCGTCAGACAGGTCGACGATGTGAGGGACGCCGCGGTCACTGCGGCCCCCCAGGGGATCCTGGCTCGGGCCAGGCCGATTGCCGTTGTGCCGATCGAGAAAGCCGTGCGGGCGACCAAGCCGCCGGCGGTTCTTGTGCTCGATCATCTGGAAGACCCGCGGAATATCGGTGCCATCGCCCGCACGATGGTCGCCGCCGGTTGGAAGACCCTCGTTCTGCCGGAGCGTCGATCGGCCCCCCTCGGGCCGACCGCGTTCAAAGCTGCGGTCGGGGCGTTCGAGCACCTGGTCATCAGCGAGGTCAAGTCGACTGCCGATGCGCTGCGACGGCTGCGCAAGATGGGCATATGGCTGGTTGGACTCGATGGCGAAGGCGAGCAGTCACTGTTCCGTCTGGATCTGCTGAAGGAACCGGTGGCGTTGGTCGTGGGTGCCGAGGGCAAGGGCATGACCCATCTCGCCAAGGATCTGGTGGACCTGACGGTCCACATCCCCATTCACCCCGACATCGAGAGCCTCAACGCCTCGGTTGCCGCATCTCTAGCGCTGTATGAAGTAAGCCGAATGCGAGGCACCAAACTCGGCGGCCCGCTGGCGTAGCTCAGCGACTAGCGCATTCCGACAGGCTTG
>JAAELU010000342.1 GCA_024226255.1 bacterium
AGCAGGGCGAACGTCGTTTCCGGAGCCGCCACACGAGCGATAGCGA
Source organism: bacterium (assembly GCA_024226255.1). GTDB lineage: Bacteria > Actinomycetota > Acidimicrobiia > Spongiisociales > UBA5794 > JAHEJX01. The sequence goes on from JAAELU010000342.1 coordinate 47, forward strand.
TCGACGCCGCCATGAGATTGATCACTATTGCCAGCCATGTGGGCAGGCGGTAGGCCATAGCGGTCCACGTCAGGGCAACTCCGAGGATGAGTGCGGCGACGACGACGAGCTGCCACGCCGGACCGTCAACGGTCGGCTTGAGCAGACCGTTGAGTTGATACAACACGAACAGCAGCCCGGCTGCTCCGGCTATCCAGCTGTAGCGGAAGACCATGCTCGCTCCATTGCTTCGTGCCATGCGGGGGCCCATTTGGAGGTGCTCGAGGAAAGGACCGTGACCGCTCCGGCGGCCCTGAACTGGAGTATGGCGTCATTCGGGGCGTTTGTGACCGACATGAGCAAGGTTCTGACATAGTCCCTGCCGAGGGTCCGGTACACCGCCAGGTGTGAATTGTCCGGAGTTCCGGTCACGAGAACCATGGCTCCTCCGGCCATCCCGCTCCGTCGCATCCGGCCGACGGCCGATCGGAGATCGACGTCACGTCCGGTTGACACGGTTGCCAGCTGTTCCATTGCGCTCGTATACGCCTGGCTGGAGGCCACGTTGATCACCTCGGGGTCGCCGACCCAGAGGGTGGGGGAGTAGCCGCTGCGGTAGAGGTGGGCGACTGCAGAAGCGGCTCCGCGAACTGCATGCTCGAATGACTCCGGAGTCTGATAGCTCTGTGAGCGTGGATCGAGGAGGACCAGGGCCCGTGACTGCCAGGGCATCTCGAGCTGCTTGATCATCAACTTGTCGCGGCGTGCCGAGGACGGCCAGTGGACACGACGCAGATCATCGCCCTGCTGGTATTCACGCAGAGTGAAGAAGTCCTCACCTCCGGTGAGCGAGAAGCTGGCGCTTGCCGTGTTGACATTTGGGTCCTGGCCGCGGACCGTCGGCACCCCGGTGAGTTGCTCTACCTGCGGGTAGACGACGAGGCGATCCGCCTTGCCGGCAATGACGGCGTACTCGGACAGGTCGAGGGGATCGTGCACCTTGACGGTGGCCGGTCCCAGCTTGTAGATGCCGCGGGGCCGACACAAGACTTCGTAGCGGGCCACCATCGGCGAAGCCGGCCTGACTCGACTGGCGACGAACGAGGCGGCTCCAAGACCGTGGACCACGTCCTCGACGACTGCTTCGTGCAGTCGTCGCGACGATGTCATCTTGACCTCGACTATTGCCCGATCTCCGTCGTGCACTTGTATGGGGGCGACAACCCGTGACATTGCCACGTTGAGACCTGCCCGTCGGACATACAGCGACCCGAAAGTCACAGCCAGCAGCAGGAAGGTGGCGAGCGCCAGCAACAGCTGCTCGCCGAACCCGACCCACAACAGTCCGAGCGCCAGGGCGGCGCCAAGTGCGGCCCACCCTCGTAGCGTCGGCATCAGACGGTGGCTCGAGTGCCCGGGACCGGAACACCTGCCGCTATTCCGGCAATGACACCCTCGATCGACACACCACGCATCTGCGCCTCAGGCAACAAGATGAGCCTGTGGTTCAGTACGGGGTGCATGATTGCTTTGATGTCGTCCGGGGACACATAGTCGCGACCTTTGACGGCGGCGTGCGTGCGTGCGGCCCGTTGCAGGAACAGAGTTGCTCGCGGGGATGCCCCCAGCAGCAATTCGGGATCATTGCGTGACGCCTCGGCCAGGTCGACGAGATAGCTCTTGACGACAGGCGCAACGTGAACGTTGCGGGCAATCGTTGCCATCTCCACCACGTCCGCCGCATGCACCACCGGTTCGAGTTCCTCGAACGTCGAGTGATCGGCGTGAGCGTCGAGCATTTCCAACTCTTTGTCTCGCGACGGGTATCCGATTGGCAAGCGCATCATGAATCGGTCGAGCTGGGCCTCCGGCAGCGGGTACGTTCCCTCATGCTCGATCGGGTTCTGCGTTGCCACGACCATGAAGGGCAGTTCGAGCTGCCGAGTGACACCGTCGACGGTGACCTGGCGCTCCTCCATTGCCTCTAGGAGGGCAGCCTGTGTCTTGGGGCTGGCCCTGTTGATTTCGTCTCCCAGGACAACATTGGCGAACACTGGACCGGCCCGGAACTCAAAATCGGAAGAGTCCCGATTCCACACCGATACGCCTGTTACGTCAGATGGCAGCAGATCCGGTGTGAACTGGACTCGCTGAAAGCTGCAGTCGATGGAACGTGCCAATGACTTGGCGAGGAGGGTCTTGCCGACCCCCGGTACGTCCTCAACTAGAGCATGTCCCCCTGATAGAAGGCAGATGGTTAGTAGTTCGATTGTGTCGCGTTTGCCCTGGATTACGCGTTCTATGTTGTCGGCGACGGCGCCGAATCGCTTGCCGAACCCTTCGAGTTCGGTTGCGGTTACGGTCAACGCGTGCTCCTTCCTCCGGCAGCGAATACATGACACTATATGGATTCGCGTTTTGCGACCAGTGCGCCCGCCTCAAAACGGTTACGATGCACCCATGGCGGGACCAGGTCTGATTTGGGCGATCATCCGTCGCCCGCGGCTCTGGGGGGAGGCGTTACGAGCTGCAGCGGCGCTGATTCCTCGCGCCTGGTGGCGCCAATCACCTCGGATCCCAGTCCCAGAACAGGATTATCTGGCATGGCGCCGGGCAACCGCATATGGCTCAGCAGATGCCCCCATGGAGCCGCGCGACGTCGTGATGTTCCTGGAGTGGCGCCGCTGTTTCCGTCGAGCCACATCACATCGCCGAGTTCTCAATGGCTGAATCGCTGCGCGCCGAGTTGATGTCGATCGAGGGAATCGCCACTGCCGAATTAGAGGGCAGTGAAGAAGCACCACTTGGCGTACGCGTGCAACTGGCAGTTGGCGCAGACGCTGAGTCGGTGGGCCGCGAGGTCGAACGAATTCTGGCCGACCATGGGATGAGATCACATCGCCCGGAATCCTCAGAGCCTTCCAATGCGCTCGCCAAATCATCGGCAGCCGAAAACGGGTCGGCCAGCGGTCCGACGGGCGGCCCGCCACCCCCACCCGGGGCAGAGGCGAACGGCGCCACTGCTGATGTGGTGCCAATGCGAGGGGCCGCCGCCAGGGCAGCGGGTTCGTGGCCAATGTCAGAGCCGGGTCCAATACCCGAGAAGTCACTCGACAGCGTATCGGTGGAAGAAGGTCGCGAGGGGATCGCGGTACGGGTAGTTGTCGGAGACTCTGCCGTCACCCGTCAGGTTGGGACAGGGCCGGATAGCCTCGACGCTGCCATCGTCGCCGCTCTCGCCGAGGCGCTAGGGGTTGAGGCAGAGGTTGTCGCCGTACAACGTGTTGACGCCGGTGAGTCAAAACTCGTTACGGTGTTGCTCGAGGTTGCCGGCCACGGACAGCAAGTTGGTTCAGCCGTGGTTGGAGCCGGGGCCGCCTACGCCGTGGCGTTGGCAGCGTGGAGAGCGCTCAGAGCGCCGGAGTGATCCGTCCCTGTCGAAACGGATCGCCGCTCGGCGGGATCAGCTCGACAACAACGTCGCTGTCGTCGAGCACCTCTTCTTCGAGCTCAGCCGATATTGGCAGGCTCGCCGTCTCGGGCTGAGCCATCGGAACCACAGCTGCCCCAACCATTTCGACATGGTCTGCAACCTTGGCCAGGACATCACGTATCAGTATCCGGATCGAATCACTCGGGGGGTCTGCCAGCAGATCGAGATCGGTCTCCGCGGCGGAGATAACGGCGACGCCACGTTCCCGCAGGTCCCACAGCATGATCTCTTGGGAAACCTTGTCGGGCGACAGCGCTTCGAGGGAGGGGACCAGGACGGCCTCAGCCTCGCCGGTGCCGAGGATGCCGATCATGGCGCGATAACCATCACGACCGAGCGGCCGCCCAGCTGTGCGCACGTCCTGGCAGACGGCGACGAGCTGATGACCACTGTCGTTGATCCAACGCCTCACCCGCTCGGCTTGTGCAAAAGCCGGCTCGGCCTCGGACGGGTCTGGAGTGTCGCGGACATAGCCAACGACGCGCACTTTTCCTCCGATTCGACTACTGACGAGTCTCGCACCACCACGCCGCGTGGTCAACGACTGCCTGTGGTTGAGCGGTGCGCTCGTTTCTGCGACAGATTTGGTGATCCAGGACGGGAAGGTCAACGGCACCGAGAGCTTTGGCTGGGTCTTCCCAGGGGGTGGGTGTCGCATTCCTCGGTTCCAACGCAACAATGGTGACTGCGATAGCCGGCCAAGGGAGGACGCACGGGATGTCATCTGAGGATCGGGATCGGCTTGTCGCAACGGCCAAGACCTACCTGGCCGAGGGGGATGCGATTCGGTTCGCGGAGTTGGCTCGTCCTGCCGTCGCTCTTGACCACGCTGTCTCCGGTCGTCAGCGGAGCCGCCTCGGGGGTGACGCAGTCCTTCCCGCTGGACATCGGTGGCCTGAGTGGAACGGAAGGCCACTGAGCCTGGTCTGTGTCATCGACTTGACCGAGGTCGCCGAGTTCGACACGGGCTTCACGCTTCCCAACGCCGGCTTCCTTAGTTTCTTCTTCGAAGCTGATGAGCAGCAGGCGTGGGGATTTGATCCCACACACCGGGATGGGTGGCGTGTCGTGTTCGCCGGGGCCGGCAGAGGCGAAACCCGCAAGGCGCCGGTCGGGTCGATTGTGTTCAACAAGGTTCCACTGAAGCCGCGACAGATCTTGACAACTCCTTCATCGGAGGAACCGGCGGTGGCTTCGATGCTTTCGAACGATCGGGAGGGTCTACTGGCGCTCGAGGAGCATCTCGAATCGTGGCGAGACGAACGGCCGCAACATCGAATAGGCGGCTGGCCCGATTTGCAGCAGGCGCCAATCTGGCGGGAATGCCAGTTCGCGTCTAGCGGCCTGTACGTGGGCGATGGGTCGGGCTATCAGGATCGTCGCGCTGGAGCGCTGAGTGAGGGCGTGTCGTCGTGGCGGCTGCTTGCCCAAATCGACACCGACGAGGCCGCAGGTTGGATGTGGGGAGACGTTGGGTGCCTCTAGTACGCCACTCGCGAGGAAGACCTGGACTCACAAGCCTTCGATCGAAGCTGGATGGTCTTCCAGTGCGGATAGCCGTCTATGTGGCTACCGCAATCTGGAAGAACGTGTCGGGAGGATGGCGTTGGCTCCCCAGGTGATGGTGCGCAGATCACTCACCGCCCCGCACGATATGGCGCACCTCGTTCCGAGCCGAACCGGCACTCTGCGCTAGCCCGACACTGACCCCGTCCATCCTTCGGTCGCCGTCCCGGGGGATGTTGCATTTCCGACCCCCTTCTCTCTTATCCCGTCAACGACTGCCTGGGATAAGGGTGATTCCCGAACCCGGACACGACGACGGTTCGAGATCGTGGAGCCGCAGTCGGCGCACCGGCCCGCAGGCTTCGGCGTCGAGCGCCACTTCGGTTGCTTCCCGACGAGGGTCTGGGCGACTGCCTCGATGGTGGATGCGACGGCTTGGTGCCGGGTGTGGGTTGCTTCGGCGAGGGAGTGCGTGAGGCGTCGGTTGATTCGGCAGGAGCCGCGGCGGGTCTCGTAGAAGTCTCGTTTCTGGAAGTGGTGTCCAGCGATGAGCTCAATGACGTACTGATTGTGAGGGAAGGTAGAAAGAGGAACGAAAGACCGGAAACGCTGTGGGGGCAGCACGACAGCACGCAAAGTGCCTGACGCTTCCCAGAGTGTTCGAAGTCTTGTCCCCTTCAGGTGTGACCTAGGTGGTCTCCTACGGAGCGGCCTCATCCACGATTGTGGATATCCGGGCGAGTTCCGAGATG
>JAAELU010000343.1 GCA_024226255.1 bacterium
CCACAGCACCGGAATCCGCCAGCGGCGAGTTGGAGATCTTTAGTTGGTGGACGGCTGGCGGCGAGGCCGACGGTCTGAACGCCATGTACGGCATCTTTACCGCCGCGTATCCCGAGGTCGAGATCATCAACGCCACCGTCGCAGGCGGCGCTGGCTCCAACGCCAAGGCCGTGTTGGCGACCCGCATGCAAGCTGGCGATCCCCCGGACTCGTTCCAGGTACACGCCGGTCACGAGTTGATCGACACCTGGGTCGTGGCTGACAAGATGGAACCCGTGACCTTTATTTTCGAAGAGAACGGTTGGCTCGACAGCTATCCCCCCGGCGTGATCGACATTCTGTCCCACGACGGCGAGATATGGAGTGTGCCGGTCAACATTCACCGCTCCAACGTGATGTGGTACAACAAGGCCATCTTTGACGACAACGGCCTGACCCCGCCCACCACCTTTGACGAGTTCTTTGCCGTGGCCGACGCGCTGCAAGCGCTAGGTATCACGCCGATGGCCCAGGGCGACAATGGCGTCTGGGCAGCGACCCACATGTTCGAGTCGGTCCTGCTGGGCGCGATGGGTCCCGAGGCCTACCGTGGCCTGTGGACCGGCGACACCGACTGGGCTGGCCCCGAAGTCACAGCCGCCCTGGAGACTTATGCGCAGATGATGGAATACGTCAACGAGGACCACGCCGCGCTTTCGTGGGACCAGGCAGCCCAACTCGTCGCCGACGGCGACGCGGCCACGTTCATCATGGGCGACTGGGCCGAGGGTTACTTTACCTCCATCGGCCTGACCCCCGACGTCGAGTTTGGCTACGTGCCCTCCCCCGGAACCGTCGGCACGTTCATCATGCTGTCCGACTCTTTCGGCCTGCCCCAGGG
>JAAELU010000344.1 GCA_024226255.1 bacterium
CGAAGCCGTCGGCGACGACCGCATCCAGCAGACCACGTCTGGGCGGGTCAATCCGGAGTCCTTCACTCATGGCACTTCGCAGCAGCGGGTCAACTGGTTCAATGTCGGCTATGAAACCGGCGATCCCGCAGCGTGCGACACGTTCAACGACGACATCTAGGACAACGCAGGCGCTCCGGTAGTCGCCAGCGCCCACCACAGCCTCATGAGAAGCTCTCGCGGCCAGCCACATGCCTAGGCTCCGGTTATGACCGATGCGCTCCCACCCAGAATCAGATTGAGTCTCAGCCCGACGCCACTGGAGTATGCGGACAGACTGTCAACGGCATGGGGTGGTCCGAGGATCTGGATCAAACGTGACGACCTCACCGGATTCGAATTGTCGGGCAACAAGGTCCGCAAGCTGGAATTTCACCTCGCCGCGGCCAGGGATGCCGGTGCCGATACTGTGATCACCTGCGGAGCCATGCAGTCGAACCATTCCAGGGCGACGGCGCTGGCTGCGGCTCGCCTCGGATTGCGGACGATCTTGCTGCTGCGGAGAGATCCCGACGCTGCTGCTCCTCTCACGGGCAACTATCTGCTCGACCGCCTGGCGGGTGCCCATGTTCGCTTCATCACCCCACAGGAGTGGGAACGACGGGAGGCGGCAATGCAAGATGTCGCTGAGCTGGAAGCGGCCGCAGGGCGCCGGTGTTGGGTGATCCCGGAAGGAGCTTCCGATGCGCTGGGTATGTGGGGGTTTGTTCTGGCTCTTCGCGAGGTTGCCGATCAGGCAGCTGCTATCAGCGGTTCTGCCCCAATCATCTGGCACGCTGCTTCATCAGGGGGGACAACTGCAGGCATCGGCTGGGGCGTTGATCGGCTCTCACTCACCTTCCCGGTGGTCGCATGCTCAATCGGTGACTCGGCCGCCGAAATCGAGGCGAAGGTCGCTGCGATCTGGGAGGACGCGGCGGTGTCAGTCGGCGCCAAACTGCCGACCGTATCCATCGATTACAACGATCGCCATACCGGCGGCGGGTACGGGATGGTCAGCGACGAGGAGCTCGCCGTCCAGGCCGAGGCAACCTCACTCACCGGTCTGCTCTTCGATCCGACCTATACCGGCAAAGCGCTGGTAGGGCTGAAGCGTGAGATTGACGCCGGCACCTATAGCGGTAGCGACAACGTCATCTTCTGGCACACG
>JAAELU010000345.1 GCA_024226255.1 bacterium
CATTCGGTCGAGCCATAGACCTCAACGAGCTGGACTCCGAAACGCTGCTGGAAGTCGTCGAAGATCTCGACTGGAGCGGGGGCACCGTACGCCTTGAGCACCGGATTGTCCGAGTCGCTGGGCGACGGTGGCTGTTTGTGGAGCATCATCAGCAGAGCTCCCATGTAGTTGAACGCGGTGACGCCGTGTTGCCGGGTCGTCTCCCAGAAGGTTGAAGCATGGAAGCGGCTGTGCATAACAACGGTTCCATCGAGAATGAGCGCCGGGATAACGGTGTTGGTCTTGGCGTTGACGTGGAACAAGGGGAATACCGTGAAGAAGATTTCACCCTCTTCGTAGGCCATCAGCTCGATGGTTGCCTCGGCAATTGAGAAGTTGGCGCGGTGGCTGCGGACGGCTCCTTTGGAAGGGCCGGTGGTGCCGGATGTGAACAGGATTGTCGCCGTGTCGTTTGGACTGACCTCGATACCTGGATCGTCAGGAGAGCCGGCGTCCAGGAACTCGCCAAAGTCAGTAGCCGACAGACCGGCGGACTCGGCCTCTCCAACGACAACAACGTGCTCGACAGATGTCAGGTCAGCCGCAATCGCCTCGATTCGATCAAGCCACTGCGCCGCCACCACTAGGACTCTGACCTCGGCCTGGTTCAGCAAATAGGTGAGCAGGTCGCCCTTGTAGCCGACGTTGATGGGGACTTCGACCATGCCTGCCTTGGCAATGCCAACCCACGCCGCCAGGAACTCCGGACAATTGTCCAGCATGATTGCGACCGATGCTCGCCGCTCGATCCCGAGGTCGGCGAGGCGATTGGCGAACCGATTGGCCGTTTCGTCGAGCATGCGGAAGGTGAGCTCTCGTTCCTCAAAGGTGATGAAAACGGCGCCCGGATGCTCGGCAGCCCGAGCCGCCACGG
>JAAELU010000346.1 GCA_024226255.1 bacterium
AGTAACCCCGTTCAGATGCGGGCAGCCCTCGGATTGCTCCTCGCCAGTAGCGCTCAGAAAGCAGCGCACCTCGAGAATCGGAAACTCAGTGGTCTCAACGGCCGGCTCTGGCGTGGAAGGAGGAGCGGGAACTGGGGTAGATGGTTCGACAGGAGCCGTCGGCTCCACAGAAACGGCACTACCCGTTTCGGTGTCACCAGGCGCCGGTGTGTCCGCTGTCGCGTCCTGGTCGCTGCCTTCGGTAGTCGCCGGGTCAGGGGGGTCGCTGGAGGTGGAGAGTACGACGATGCCAACAATCGCAGCTACAACCATGGCGCCAATGGCAGCTGTCGCCGCCAATCGACGATTTGCCGATGCCCCGGTGTCGGGCACCGGATTGGGCGGCTCGGGGAGGGCAACAACTCCTCCGGAAGAGATCTTCTCGAGCACTACGCGGACTGCTTCGCGTGGGGATTTCGCCCGCATGTCGAGCAATGCTTCTCTGAAGTCGGGGTCGTTCATGTATTCGACGTAGGACCGACCGCCCTCCAAAGCCTTCCTGGCCTCCTCGTCGTCTGAGTCGCCTACTAGAACGGCGTGAGCCTTGGTGAGTTCGAAGACAGTGACGTTGGCGGTCCAGCGGATGTGGGGCACATTGCCGTCGGCGCCGAAATTGACGCTCGGCTGGACATCGATCTTGAGTAGGTGGGTGGAAGGAGCATCGTCAGGAGCGCGATGGCGTGCCTGGTTGACCAGCTGGCCGTCGGCCCCGACGGCAACTGTCAGTTCGCCCGCGACCTCCGGCGCCCCCTCGACGGTGCCTCTTGTAGTCGCCTTTCGGAAGTCTCCCCAGTCGCTGCGTCCGGGGAGTTGCATCCCAGCGTCTTCAGCGCCCTTGTAGACCGCCGTCTGGAGCTCCTTCATTGCCGGTGTTATTGCCTGAGCCATCCCTGTCCCTCGCAGCGTGTCCGCTCGCTTGTCACGTAGATCGGACCTGGATTGCAGAATGTAAGAACCGACCGTTATCGAAACGTCATCCGGTGTGAAGCCGCCCGGTCCGATCGCCCAGGA
>JAAELU010000347.1 GCA_024226255.1 bacterium
GCGTCCCGTGATGTGAACGAGGCGGTCGATAGACGCGCATGCCGTTGTCCTTGTCGGGCTCATGCCGGATCTCGAGCAGCGGAGCGAGCAGCTGCCAGTCGACCATCCGCCCCGCCAGCGGCGACCGTTTCAGATCTTCGAGCTCGCTTCGCACGTCGTCGCGGTCGACGTCCTCGACCAGTCCCGCGGCTTCGGCGGCGTCGAGCACGTTGTCCACCTGGTCGTCGAGGAGCTCGCTCACGAGTGGGCGGATCCGAGTGAAGTCGAACGTTCGGACCACCCGCGTGTTGTTGTCGAACACAACTGACTTGGAACGCTTCGCTTCCCGCTTCTCGAACGGAGTCTTGAGCGCCTCTCCCTTCTCATTCCGCTTGCGGAATGCGTAGTGGGTGGCGTCGATGCCGCTGTCGAGGATTGCCCAGGTGATCTGCCCGCCACGCACGTCGAACAGCTGTTGCGCCGCGTCAGCCTTCACCGTCGGGATACTGCGGAACATGGTGGTGATCGTCTTGCGGTTGCGATTGACGCTGTGCAAGCTCGGTTCCGGGATCTCCTTGTTTTCGTCGAACTCCGCATCGTCGAGCAGCTCAAAGAGTGCCTGGACGAGCTCCTCGTGGTTCTTGCTACGGGCTTCGAGTTCGTCGGTCGTCACGGCGAGTTTCTCGGTGGCGAGCGAGATCGTGCCGAGCACCCTCGCCATCCAGGCGAGGTTGGCTGTCGCGTACAATCGCTCGGCGTCGTAGGTCCGGTCGCCCAGTGCCATGAGGAGGTGCTGCTCGAGTTCGCGTCGCCTGGTGTCGTCGCGAAGCATGCTGAGCGGGTGATGCTGCTCGGGGTCTTCGTCCTTGCTCAGCATCTCCCAGAACCACGCCGTGTGCGGGAGGATCACCTGGACGAGCTCGTACAGCCAGAGCCTGGCGACCACCGTGGTCTGGTTGTACGCGATGTCGGCCTCCTCGTCCGCTTCATCGTCGCGTGCTGCGAGCAGGGTCTCGAACTGCCGCTGGCGCTCCGACTTGTTCGTTTGCTGAGCCTGTAACGACTTCCGAAACGAGTCCGCGAGCACGCCGGGCGAACGATCGAAGAGGGGGGTGAGGAGCAGATCCTGACGCTTGAACGGCTCGAGGCCGAACTGGATCCACACGTCGGGCATGACAGGCGAGTCCTGCGTGAACCGCCGAAAGACCCGCGCGTAGCTGGTGGCGGCATCACCTCGTTTCGGCGTACCGCGATCGAACCCGGAATAGATCAGATCCTCGAGAAAATCTCGCTTCCTGAAATAGTCGTCCTCGACCACGGGTTCCTCCTAGTCCTCTCGATGTCCCCTCGGCCGCGACTGGAATCAAGTCAAGTAGCCACCTTGCCACCACTCAACAACACGGCGAAGTCACCTGTCCAGTGCCGAAAGACCATCTCCTCCGTAGCTGCTCAGAGTTCCGGCACCCGTCGGAGCACCGTGTGCGGTCGAGGATCGTGGACCGTCTCATCGTCGGTTGCAGCAATGGTGTCGGCGAGCGCGACGAGGCGGTCCTGCATCGTCGCTGCGAGCTGCGCCTCGTCGCGCTGTATGTCGATGCTGGGCGTGTCGTCGGCATCGTCGGCAGTGATGCCTGGGCCGGCGCGCACGACTCTGAGAATCCCGCCGATGTGGTCGCTGTCGACGTGGCTGACTGCGATCCAAGCGAGCCCGCCCGCCGGTCCCAGAGATCCCGTGCGTCGCCAGCGCCGGCTTCAGGGACCTCTCGAACGCGGACGATGGTCCGCCGTCGATCAGGCCAACGATGTGATCAGCGGACGTGCCTGTGTGTCGAATGATGGTTGCATCTCCGTTTGCGGCGTTCGTTGCCTCGATGATCATGATGCGCCCCTGGTCATGTCACGTCGCCGGTAGCTGAGTGGGAGCCGTGCTTGCGTGTCCACCCATCTGCGGAGCGCGGTGTCGGCGATCACGTAGCCCCAGTTGATGAGATCGCGCTGGGTGGCGTCGTCGAGGTTGGCCAAGCGGGTCTTGACGGCGCGGGCCCGGTTCGTGCTGCTCGTAGGGAGAGTGAACGAATTGCCGAGGTTGTAGTCGGCCAGGCCCTGGAGCTCCGAGACCAGCTGAACCGCGGCGAGATTCTGGGGCCGCAGATGGTGGTCACGGGGGCGGTCTTGGACGGTGACCCGCCCTTCGTGCCGGACGTCTCGTTGGCCCTCTCGACGCCCGAGGATGGGCGTGTCGCAGTGCGCCAGCAAGCCGACGCTGGCGTGGACATGATCAAGGTCTACACCCTGCTTGAGGCGGACACGTTTCTTGCGATCGTCGACGAGGCCCAGCAACTCGGGCTCAAGGCAGTGGGACATGTGCCCGAGTCGATCTATATCGAAGACGCCGCCGCCGCTGGCCTCGCCAGCAGTGAGCATCTGCACGGCTTCGACAAGGTGATTGGCAAACTGCTCGGCGAGCCGATCGACCTTACCTACCGAGGCATCGGCGCGGACGCCGGCTATTTGTTGCGCCTCGATGAGGTCAACCGCCAAGAACTTCAGGTTGTCTTCGGCCGTCTGGGTGACAGCGGACTGACCGTCTGCCCGACAGTCGTCACCTTCCGAGCCGGAGCCAATCTCGACTCGGTCCGTGCTGGAGACTTTCCTGGTAGCGACTACATCTCCCAATCCGTGTTGGACATCTGGGAGACACAATGGTCCCAACAGGACCAACTGCCGGACGCGATGTGGCAGAACTGGGCGCAGATGGTCAATCAGCTGAACGAGGCTGGGGTGCCATTGATGGTGGGCACTGACCTCATCATCCCCGGCATCATTCCTGGCTTCTCCGTGCACGAGGAAATGGCCATCTGGCAGGATGCCGGGATCGCCCCTGCAGAGGTCCTGCGCAGCGCGACGATCGTACCCACACGCTTCATGGGCTTGGACGATCGACTCGGCACCATCGCCGAGGGCAAGACGGCCTCGATGGTGCTCGTCGCCGCCAACCCGTTGGAAGACATTCGCCACGCCCAACAGACCGAGGGAGTCTTCCTGCGCGGGCAGTACTTCAGTCCAGACGAACTGGATGATCTGCTCGCCGAAGCCAAGGACATGGCACAGTCATCCACCCAGTGACGGGCGACGTTCCTCACCGCACAGATCAATTAGTCACGAGCGGAAACGCTTCAGCCAGAGCCTCGACCTGGTCACTCAGGATGGGCACATGGGATCGGGCCAAGCCTCCAAGGACTCCGCAGAGTGCCCGCTACGTACTATTCACCCAAAGAGTCGCCGCACGGCACTCGGTAGCCGGCAGGGATTCCGAGTGCCAACGGTCCACCGGTACGACCGCCGGACGCTCCCATGGTCGACGTAAGATTTCCGATCACGATTCAAGTGCCGTGTTGCATGCAAGGCTGCGACACTTGGCCCCGGCGATATCGCGCACAGCAGGGCACTTCGCGACGTCAGAGATCTCCAAAGGCGGCCGGCAAGACCGGCTTGGCGCTCAATCGTCGCGATGGCCAAAGAGCGTGGCTCGACAGCAAGGTGGCTTGATCAGGGACAGTCCGATGCGGAGCTCGGCCGGTGGAAGCACTGTCCCGTTTGGTCGATCATCGTGTCCGATGCCGGGTCGTATTCGTACTCGACCTGCAGATGGGACATCCAGAGCGTCTTGCCACTCGACAAGTGACAGTATAGGTCCATGGTCGCCTCGAGGCGGTTTCCTGAGATCTGCCCGAACGCGGAACCGCTTGCCTTCGTGAACTCGCCGAAGGCCGTGAGGCAGACCGTTGCACCATCGTCCTGGAAGACCAGACGATGCTCACCTCCGCCGATGGTCACATGCAGTGTGCTTCCGTCCACATCAGTGCCACTCCAAGCTCCGGTCATTGGGTCTTGTCTGGCATCGGCGGCCGGCGCTGCAACAACTGTGCAGGCGAAGGCCAGCACGACGACGACAAGTTTGCGAAACATGGCAACGTCCTCCTGTCTGCTGGTAGATGTCGACCGACGCATCGAGGATTGGGCCGCAGACTCCATCCGATTCTCCTCATGTAGCTGCTCCGATCAGTCTCCGGTGGTTCAGAACGTTTCCTGCCGCTCCAGTCCGAAGAGCTGTTGCAACAACTGCGGGTTCTCTGTTCCTAGGCTACCCGGATCATCGTGGCCGGCTAGTGGACTTGGCCCGAGTACAGATCGAGGAAGCTCTCGCCGGGGATACCAACCAAATTGCCGGTCCCTCGCAGTCTGGTGTAGTCGCCGGTGCCTCCATGGAAGTGCCACTTCGCGGTCGTTCCACCAGTGTTCAGATCGAGGAATACGCGCATGTTGACGTTGATCGTGCCCGAGCCATCGTCACATGTGGCGACCTTCTTGATGCGAAGTATGGCCCGGTCGGGGGAAGCATCGGTCCGTCGAAACCAGAGCACGGCTGTCGTCCCGGACTTGCACATGACCCCAGCGTCGACGGCCGGTCCTGACGCGACGAAATCACCATGTCCAGAAGTCTCGACAACGTCCTCTATCGACACCTGCAGCGGTGGCGTAGCCGACGCCGCCGGCACCGTCGCCGCCAACAGCGCCAACCCACCTATCACTACCGACAAGATCTTGATTCTCATGAGGGCACCTCGCTCGTGTTCGGGAACCGGTACCAACCAGCATCAATACCAGAGCTGGTGAACTGGTAGGGGCGAAGGTCCGAACTATTGAGCACGTAGACGCGAACCAGCAAGGCAGCGAGTTCGATTGCCGCTCAGCGAACTACCGCGACGGCACCACACCAGGCTTTGACAGTTTTGGGCCCACGTATCGGGCCGCGCCATGGGAACGCATCAGAGAGTCCTGAGTCGCGACAGCGGGCGGCTCCAGTGATCTGGCGGAGACGAGATTATTCAGCGAGCGATAGGTGACCGCTAAAGGGCGGCTGGCTTGTCGCCCAACCGCCTCTGGATGCGGATCACGGCAAAGGCGATACCGACAATGGTGGCAGCGATCAACGAGTATGTCAGCAGACCAGCGCGAAAGTGAGACGGAGTGCCGTCGAGCACGCCAGAACAGCCAAAGTTGCAGTCACGGCGACCCACGAGGCGAGCCAGCTGAGTACCCGCAGTGCCATGGCCATCACCCGATCGAGGGTAGTCCACCCGCGTCGGATCGTGGGCCGCGAGTACCGGCGTCCTAGCTCGGGTTGTGTGCACCAGTGCAAACGGCCGGCAGCATTCGACCTGGTGGGTCGGGGCCGACGTGGAGATTTCCGGACGGGCAAGGAGTGCCTGTTTGATCCTGATCGTCTGTCTAGCTGGTGTCAGATTCGCTTGAGCGTTCGGATCGCGGGCGGTGGCAGCTCGAGGGTGTTGATCCCGAGATGGGCACCCAACACCATGGCCGGCCCTCGACCCCAACCGATCAGGTGTTGATGACTACCGATCCAAATGACACTGCCACACTCGCTGCCAGAACGGCCGACACTCTGAGAGCATGACCACACGAAGCATCACTCGCTATGAGTGAAACCCCTGGTCAGCAGGTACTTGGTGCCCTCTAGGTGACTGACCGCAGGATATCGGTTAGTCAGTGGGTCGTGAGTTCGAGCCTCACCCCCGGAGCCACAGAGCGCTGGCGATTGGACCCGCGGCAGGGTCGGAGATGCCGGGAGTAATGGTGAAGTAGACGAAGCTGGCGCTCCGGTTGGCGTATCCTGGTGGTCATGGAATTCGAGAGGATCACCATCGATCCCAACAAGATGCGTGGCGTCCCGTGCATCCGGGGGCTTCGCATTCCGGTTGCCACGGTGATCGGGCAGCTGGCGGCTGGGCGGACAGCGGAGCAGATCCTCGCTGACTTTCCGGATCTCGAGCCTGAGGACATCCCTGCGGCCCTGGAGTACGCAGCCGAGGCGGTTCAGGAGCGTGAGTTGCCGCTGAAGCGGACGGCGTGAGGTTTCTCGTCGACGCGAACGTATCGCCTCGACTGGCGGAGTTGCTTTGTGCGGAGGGCCACGAGGCCGTAGTCGTTCGAGATGTCGGCCTGGGTGATGCTTCGGACGATGAGATCCTCGACCGCGCCGGGGCGGACGATCGGGTGGTCATCTCTCACGACACCGACTTCGACACCCTGCTAGCGTTCCGTCGGCTCAGTAAGCCGTCGTTCATCTTGATCCGCTCGTCGGACCCTCTCACACCCGAGGAGCAGGCGGCCCTGCTGATCGCCAACCTCGACGTCATTGCCGAGGACTTGGAGGCTGGTGCCATCGTGGTGTTTGCCCGTGGCCATCTTCGTTCGCGACGTCTTCCTGTACGGCGTGAGCGCGACCCCGAGTGAGAATATCCGCCCTCGGAAAGGCTCCGGCTCTTCTCTTCTCACCGGCGGGCCATGATGCGTCGGTACGTCTGCTCCGGCTCCTCGGTGTGGCTGACATCGTTGTCCTCGATGTCGATTTGAACCCATTCGATCACCCGGTGAAGACCTTCTCAGCACCCGGGCCGTAGTCGTCTATGACCGGCGATGCGGTGTCCCTGCCAATGTCCATCGTCTCGTCGGCGAAGAAGACGAACGGCACCGTCTTCTCGATCCGGCCCTCGGCCACGGCCTCACCGTTGCCGAGCAGTGCTCCCGTGCCAGCCGCCCCGGGATGTCCTCCGTCCAAGTCGAACTGGTGCTGCACCGACACGTCGCCGCCCGGAAGGGGGTTCGGTGCGCTGACGGCGTAGATCTCGCTGCTGAACCAGTTGTGCGAGTAGCCGAGACGCCCGCCGATGACGTACAGAGCCCATCCCGAGAAACGGCCGCCCTGGGCGATGAGCACACCGCTGGCGCCACCATCGGGGATCCGCAGTTGCGCCGAGATGACATGGCTGCGGTTCTTGACGTTGAGGACGGTGTTCTCCGTTCGGAGTGACATCCCTTGGCCGAAGCCTTGTGTCGGGCGGCCGGACTGCAACTCGGGCCGTCCCGCGATCGTCGCGTTGAACCGCTCTCCTGTGCGGTCGTCGATCGGGAACACGTTGTACTTGGCCGCCTCGATGATGAACAGCTCCTTCATCTCGGCCAGCCCGTCGGCTGCGGGAGCGCCTCCCACCGTCGGACTGGTCGATCACGATCGACGTCGACCGAACACGACACCAAGCGGAGATCA
>JAAELU010000348.1 GCA_024226255.1 bacterium
CCACTCGTTCATGCGCTGTTCGATCTGATCGACATTCACGAACGAGTCACCGGTGCTGTTGATCCCGTGCAACAGATAGACCACCGGGAAACTACGGTCCGGTTCGCTGTAGTACGACGGCGGCAGGTAGATGCTGTAGCGAAGCGTCGCACCCATCATCCCGCCGAGCTCCGAAACGTAGTCGACCGCGTAGGTGTGGCTGTAGTTGCCACGTTCACGGACGACACCACCATGGCTGACGAAATACTGCAAATGCTGATCGTTCGACTTGACGATCGCCGGCTGTCCGTCTGCCATACCAGTGATGGCGCGTTCGGCGGAATACACCGGTGCCCCGCGGTACCAGTAGAACCCGCCGTTGACGTCGGCGACCTGCAGATCGTCGTACTTGTCGAAGATCTCCTGCATCGCCGCGATCTGTTCGCCCTTGTCCAGCTCGTTCTCCACGAATTCTTCGTCGAGAGTGGCTCCGTAGGCGATCGCATCCTCCGCTTCAATCGCCGCCACCTGCGCTCCGACCAACGCCTCATAAGCGGCGCTGACCGGTAGCTGCTCCGTTGGCATGTCCTTCAGGAAGCGGACAGCGTCACGGGTCGCTACCAGCGCCATCGTCCGGTCGTAGAACCCACCGAAGGAGTTGTTGTTGTACAGGCGGACCGCCAGCTCGTTTGTACCCTCGTGGAGCAAGCTCGCATCGAACTCATACTCCCGCGGAACCTCCCAGTACGACGTCTCGAACTTGAACTCTCCGTCGGCGTCGAAACCGCCGGTCGCCGGGACGTTCTCGGGTGGAGCAACGACACCGGTGGAGGTCTTGAAGCCGCTCGCTCCGACCGGGGTCCCGTTCACGTAGACCACGTCGAGATCGTCGATGATGCCGAGCAGGAGGGTGACATCATCCGTCCCATCGAGGAACCCTTCCGGGATCTCGATGGTTCGGGCGAACCACGCTTCAGACCACTTCGGGAACATGTCGAAATCGTTCAGCTGGGTCCGATCATCCTCAACAGCACCGCTGCCGGGTCGGAACATCTGCATCAAGCCACCGGTGGTGTAGTCCGGGCTCGGTACTACAACAGTCTCCCAAGCAGCGAACTCTGCCGCGGTCGGAAGTGGAGCAGAGACGAGGTTCTCCCATGTGATTTCGGGAATCCCCCATGCGGGATAGTTGAAGTACTGGTACATCTTGCTGTACTTGCGGTAGACATCGAACTGCCAGTCACCCCGCAGGTCGATGATGTCGTCGAGGTATGCCGTTGCCGCCGGCTCCGAAGCCAGCCAATCGACCGCCGCGACGATGAGTTGCTTGCCCACCGGGCTCAACGCCTTGCGACCCCGATACTTCATGGAATACGCCACACGGCGGGCTGGAGCGGTCTCACCGTTTGCCAACTCGGTGCCTGCCTCATAGGCGTAGTGCACGGCCCGCGCCCATCGGCCGGTCGTCGTGGCGATGACGATGGCGTCTCCACAGGGTTCACCGAAGTAGCGAGGCACCCACGATGCCTCCTTCACATTCTGGTAACCAGTGAGGCCAGCTGTAAGCGGATGGCCGGCGTTGGCCTCATACATCAAGATCTTGTTCCACTTCCATCTCGAGTTGCCGTCGTTGGCTAGCGGCTCCTCGCACGACAGCGTCGCAAGACCCAGATCGTCGGAAACGAAACCCTCGAAGTTCAGCAACGGCAGATCCGTCGTGGCCAGCCAGGACGAAATCTTGCGGTGAGCAACCGACGACGAGATCACCCCGATTGTCGCCGAATCGAACGCCGCGCTGCTGTCTATGTCATCGTCGTTGACCAGAACCACGTCGTAGCCCTCACCCAAAAGGAGGTCCACCAAGGCCACGTCCTGCTTCGGGAGCCTGTTGTCATTCCGAGTGATGAAGGCAACCTCCCCGGAGCCCGATGGATCCGGCTCGGCGGCAGACAACGACGGCGTCTGCACGGACGATAAGCAGGCTACGGCCACTGCCATAGCGATGAGCGAGACGAGCTTTCTCATGAGTCCTCCCCAGGTACACGTGATCTACCTTCGTGGTATCACGGGGACTTGAGAACATCTAGGGCCATTAGGCACGTTTCATCACCGGCTGTGTCGGCATCAAACACACCTGTGCTCGCCGCGGGATTCGAGGACGGACAGGACTCGAAGCCCAGCGGCTGAGTCAATCCACATGGTCGGGCTGGCCGGATTTGAACCGGCGACCTCTTGACCCCCAGTCAAGCGCGCTGCCATGCTGCGCCACAGCCCGATGCCGGTCGAGACCGGCAGGCGACAAC
>JAAELU010000349.1 GCA_024226255.1 bacterium
CTGGTGCGCCGACGGGATTACGTGGTGCCCGACGATGTGAAAGCTATGTTGCACGATGTGGTGCGCCACAGGATTGCCATCAGTTATCGAGCGGAGGCGGAAGGATTGAATTCCGACTCCCTACTCGATCGCATCGTCGAGCGTGTGCCGATCAACGGCGCTGGGCTGGCGGATAAAGAGAATCTACCAATTTGACCCACAAGATGTGCGATGAATGGTCGGTGAGAGAGCCTCATGTCACTGCATTCGATTGACCGGCGCCTCCGCCAACTCCAACTGCGCACCCGGTACCCCGTCGAACACCTGCTGGCCGGCGAGTACCGGAGCGTCTTCAAAGGCCGGGGGATGGATTTCGATGAGATCCGCTCCTACCATCCCGGAGATGAAGTCCGCTCGATCGACTGGAACGTGACTGCCCGCACCGGTCATCCGCATATCAAACGCTACATCGAGGAGCGCGAACTGGCCGTCTGGCTGGTCGTGGACGCCTCGGCCTCCTGTCGGATTACGGCGCAGGGCCCCAGCGAAACGGGCCGCACCAAATGGGATACGATAAACGAGTTGTCGGCACTGCTCACTTTTTCCGCCATCCACAACCATGACCGGGTCGGCATGATCCTGTGCAGCGACCGTGTGGAGCAGATTCTCCAACCTCGCAAAGGCCGGCAACACGCGTTGCGTCTGTTGTCCGATCTTCTGGCCGCGGAGCCGCGTAACAAGGGCAGCGATCCCGCGCCGGCTCTCGACGCGATTCTCCACATGGCGCAGCGACGAGTCCTGGTCTTGATGCTCTCCGATTTCCTGTTCGACATGGATCGCGAACAACTGGGGGCGTTGGCGTTTCGTCATGATCTCGTGGGTGTCGCCGTCAATCATCCCAGTGAGATCGAGCCGCCGCCCTGCGGACTCGCTGCCGTTCGTGATTCGGAGACGGGCGAGGCACTTGTGGCGGACTTCGGCTTCACCGGTCGAGACATCTGCAAGAGCA
>JAAELU010000350.1 GCA_024226255.1 bacterium
AACCACCCAGTCGGCGGTACTGCTCGATATGGGTGAGCTCGTGGACGAGCAGCTGCCCGAGCCGCTTCGGATCGGATGCCGTCTCGTACCGGTCCATCATTGCGGGGGTCATGTAGATCCCCCACGGCATGGCGACGGCAACGATTCCCTTGGCCCACAGCACCCAAAACCACCGCGGCGCCTCCCGGACCTGAATCTGTGACGGGTCGACGCGCGGCAATACACTGGTTAGCCACTCCGGGTCCACGCCCGTTGCGGCCAGTCCATCACTGGCGACCATTGATCGTTTCACAGCCACGAGGCTAGAGCCACGGCGTTCCAACCGTGGCAACCAGGAGCGAACTCAACCGGTCAACCGAACGGAGCTCGCAGCCTTCTACCATTACGTGCCCGCATTCAGGTAGAGAAGATGGCATACGATCATAAGACAATCGAAATGAAGTGGCAGCAGGCTTGGGAAGACCAAGGCCTCTACCGAGCCAAGGTCGATTGGTCACGGCCGAAGCACTACGCGGTGACGATGCTCCCCTATCCGTCGGGGGATCTCCACATGGGTCATTGGTACGCCATGACTCCGCCCGACGCCCGTGCCCGGTACATGCGCATGAAGGGCTTCAATGTGCTGTTCCCCATGGGATACGACGCGTTTGGGCTGCCCGCCGAGAACGCTGCGGTGCAACGCAACATCCCGCCGGGTCCCTGGACGCACGCCAACATCAAGAGGATGCGTACCCAGCTCAGCACCATGGGCACGATGTTCGACTGGGAACGCGAGACCGCCAGTTGCGACCCCGAGTACTACAAGTGGACCGAATGGCTGTTCAAGAGACTTTTCGAGGCCGGCCTCGCCTACCGCGGCGAAGCCCTGGTCAACTGGTCGGAATCGTTGCAAACGGTGCTCGCCAATGAGCAGGTCATCGACGGCAAAGATGAGCGCAACGGACAGCCGGTCGTCCAACGGATGATGGAACAGTGGTTCTTCGCCATCACCAAGTACGCAGACGAGCTACTGGACTTCGAGGACATCGACTGGCCCGAGCCCATCAAGACGATGCAGACCAACTGGATCGGCCGTAGTGAGGGGGCTCGCGTCATCTTCTCCTCCCCCGCCGGCGACATCGAGGTCTTCACGACCCGCCCCGACACGCTGTGGGGAGCGACGTTCATGGTGCTCGCACCCGAGCACCGGTTGGTGGCGGAGCTGACGACCGACGACAAGCGATCCGAAGTCGACGAGTACGTCGCCGCCTCAGCCCGCCGCACCGAGTTGGAGCGAATGGAAGAGCCAGACGTCAAGACCGGCGTATTCACCGGCGGCTATGCCACCAACCCGGTCGATGGCGCCCAGGTGCCGGTCTGGATCGCCGACTACGTGCTGATCTCCTATGGCACTGGAGCGATCATGGCGGTTCCGGCCCACGACCAGCGCGACTTCGAGTTCGCCCGCCAGTTTGGCCTGGACATCATTCCTGTGATCCAGCCGACGGATTCGGCCAAGCTCACGGCGGACACGATGGATGAGTCCTACGTTGGTCCGGGCACGATGGTCGACTCGGGGCCCATCTCAGGGGTTGCCACCAACATTGACAAGGGGCGCAACAACCCCAGCGTTGCCGCCGCCATCGATTGGCTGGAAGCCAACGACGCCGGCACCGAGTCGGTCAACTACCGGCTCCGCGACTGGTTGATATCGCGACAGCGGTATTGGGGTTCGCCGATCCCAATCATCCAGAAGGCCGACGGCACACTGGAGACTGTCTCCGACGAGGCGCTCCCGGTTCTCCTGCCTGAGGACGTCGACTTCAACCCGACAGGGCGCAGCCCCCTCACCTACCACGAGCCGTTTTACAAGACGGTGGACTCCGATGGGAATCCGGCACGGCGTATCACCGACACCCTGGACACATTCATGTGCTCGTCCTGGTATTGGTTCCGCTACCTGTCGCCGCGCCTGGACACGGCTGCGTTCGATCCCGAGGAGGCGGCCTACTGGCTGCCGGTCGACAACTACACCGGCGGGGCCGAACACGCGGTCATGCATCTCCTGTACGCCAGGTTCTTCGTCAAAGCACTGCGCGACATCGGGGTCTTCGACGACACTGTTGCCGTCATGGAGCAGCACGGCCGCGATGGGAACGAAATCCTGTCCGAGCCGTTCCTCCAGCTCCGCAACCAGGGCCAGATCCTTGGGGAGCAGCGCGCCGGAGACGTGGTGGCCGCTGACGGCGAATGGGACGGGGAACGTCTGGTTGCCAGCTCTGTCCGGGTCGGCGCCGACGACAACGCCGCCGTGACCGGCGAGTTGATGGGCCGCACCGAACTGGTACTCCAAGTGGAGACGGCCGAGGGCCGCGTTACCGTCGAGGTGCTCCCCAACGCCGTGGTCGACATCCCGGCGA
>JAAELU010000351.1 GCA_024226255.1 bacterium
CGAACCCGAACTCGGCCGAAGTGCTCCATTGATAGCGGAAGGTGAGCCCCAGGTCAGTGCGAGTTTCTTCGAACATCACCGTGTCGCCGGTTTGACTCTTGTAGAGGTTCCTGCGGCGATGCTGGGCATCAGACTTGCCGGTCAATGGCTCCCAGAGCACGATGTCGGCGCCGTCTCTGGCAACCCGCAGCAGTGTGAACGGGCCCGTGATGCCACCGGCTCGGTACAGCCGATCATCTGTTTCGTACGGGAAGAGAGAACGCTCCGGTCCGACCCTTCCTGCCGCAAGGCCGCCGCCGGTCGACACATACATCCAATGATCCGAGTCGCTCACAACAGTCATCAGGAAGAAGGGCGTCGTGTCGACGTTGCTGATCCGATACATATCGATGCCGTCGACACGAACGAACCGGCCGCCGGCTGTGTTCGTGGTCGGATCAAGGGTTTGGCTCATTGGCACGTCTCGGCGCTAGGCGTATCCATCGGGAAGGTGAGGCAACCCTCATCATCACCAACGGGGGCACAACTCTACTGAA
>JAAELU010000352.1 GCA_024226255.1 bacterium
GAAGCCGCCATCAGGGCAGCCAAGAACGACCGCAATCCCATGGTCCGTGAAGCAGCAGAGATGGTTGTTGGACATTGAGATAGAAGCCAGAAGTCAGAAGCCAGAAGTGAAGAGTTAAGAGTTAATAGTTGCCAGTTACCAATTCGCATGCTGGTAACTGGCAACTATTAACTGGCAACTTCATCTCACATCTCATACCTTCGGTCTTGTCTTCCACACTTCGGTCGCCTGTTCCCACCCGTGTGCGATTCGCAGTAGGCCGAGGTCGTCTCGAGGCGGGCCGACAAGTTGGAGCCCGACTGGGAGGCCTTGCGCGGTGAACCCAGCGGGCACGGAAATGGCGGGACATCCCATCACGGTCACGTCGCAACATGACCTCATCCAGTCGATGTAGGTCTCCATGTCGATACCATCGATGCTGCGCACCCAATCGATGTCCACATCGAATGGTGCAACCTGCACTGTGGGGCATGCGAGCACGTCGTAGATCTCGAAGAACTCCCTGACCCGATGAAACAAAGCGGCGTGCTTTCGGGTCGCTCGAGCATGATCGGTCAGTGGCCGGCGGCGGGCTTCCTCGACGTTCCAGCAAATCGTGTCTTTGAGCTGATCGTGATGCTCGTCATAGGTTTCGCCGAGGCTGATCTCGTATTGCCAAGCGCGCAGCACCTGAAAGATCTCCGCCGCATCGGACAGGTCGGGGGTTGCCTCCTCGACACGGCAGCCGAGGCCGTCGAATGTGTCCGGCACGGAGACCAACGCCGAGATCACTTCCCGGGCTACGGGTAGACCTCCGAGAGTCGGCGACCAGGCAACTTTCAATTCAGCCAAGTCGGCCTCGAGGGGTTCGGCAAACATTGCCGGATCATCCTGGAGACTCACGGGACTACGCGGATCGGGACCCGCCATTGCTTGCAACAGAAGGGCTACGTCGCCGACGGTGCGCCCCAAAGGACCTTCGACCGACAGGACCGACCAGGCCGCCTCTTTGGGGTAGGACGGCACCCGCCCCGGCGACACCCGGAACCCAACCACATTGCAGAACGATGCAGGATTGCGCAGCGAACCTCCCATGTCGCCACCGTCCGCGATCGGGAGCATGCCGCTGGCCAGAGCGGCCGCGGCCCCACCGCTCGATCCACCGACCGTCCTGGAGAGGTCGTACGGATTGTGGGTGACACCGAACACCTCGTTGAAGGTCTGCGAACCCGCTCCGAACTCTGGGGTGTTCGTCTTGCCCACAGTTACCGCTCCCGCCCCCTGCAAGCGATCGACGATCAAAGCATTCTCATCGGGAATTCGATCGGCGTGGATCGGTGAACCGCTGGTGGTACGGATTCCGGCGGTGTCCATGAGGTCCTTGTGTGCGATCGGAAGGCCATCGAGGACACCGGCGATCTCACCTGCGAAATGACGCTGGTCTGCGGCTGCCGCGTCCCGCTTCGCCAGCTCTGGTACCAATGTCACGATCGCATTGATGGCGGGATTCACCTCATCGATCCGCTCCAAGTGGATATCGAGGAGTTCGGTCGCAGAGATTTCGCCGCCGCGGAGTAGGGACATTTGCTCTGTCGCCGGTTTGAAGACCAGGTCATCCATGGCGCGAGGCTACCTAGATGTGGGATGTGAGATGTGAGAAAGACCCTGACGCGTCAGGCGGCGGCTGGGCGCGTTCCTTCTCACATCTGGAGCGAGCTCTGCGAGCGCCCTCACATCTCACGCAGCTGCGGCGAGCTCTACGAGCTCTCTCCCCTCTCCAGATCCTCTCGCACCCACTCGGAGCCTCCCGGCCAATACTCCTTCTTCCAAATGGGAGCACGCTTCTTGAGCTCATCGATGAGGAAGCGCGCCCCCTCAAAGGCCGGGCTCCGATGTGCCGAGCTCGCAGCCACAATCACACTGATCTCGCCCACGGCAAGCTCACCGGTCCGATGCAGGGCAGCAACCTTCTGCAGGGGCCACCGCTCTCGGGCATCGGAGACGACTTCTGCGATTTTTGGCTCGACGACGCCGTCGTAGGCCTCGTACTCGAGATGGGTGACTCCCGACTTGCCCGGCGCATAGTCTCTGACGGTGCCGAGAAAGACGACAACGGCGCCAGATTCGGGAGTTTGCGCAAATGCAGATGCGGCCGCGACGTCGAGAACCTCGGACGTAACCTCGACCCAGTCGTCCGACATTCGTTCAGATTGCCCGCTGCTCGCCATAGAATCCCCTTATTCCATCCATAGTTTTGTCGGGTTGGCTACGTAGAACTTCTACCCAGCCGGTCCGCCGATTAGAAAGAATGCTCGTGAGTGACTTTATCGACGATCAAGAGCCCTCGGCTCCAAAGGCGCCAATCGACCCCTTTCAGGCGCCTGAACCGGTCGACTCGATAGCACCGTCGATGGACATCGAACCAGACTGGGAACCGCAGCCTCCTCACCACACCGCACCCGCACAGCCCAATGAGCAATCGCAGATCGCTCCGCCTGCCACGACCGCACCGCCGCCCAGCCAACCCGCGTCGCAAGCCGCGGAGCGACAGGTGCGCCCGATCGAACCAATTGCCACGAGCCCCCCGAGTTTCTCCACAAGCCGTCCCGGTCTTGGCCAGTCGGCCGCCCCGGTAGCTCCGCCGGAGCGAACCCACTACTACCCGGCTTCGCGGCCACTTGTGGAACCGGAGCGACGCAGCCGCTGGCCCCTGGCACTACTCGCCTTCGGAAGTGGCTTGTTTGGCGCTCTCCTCGTCGGCGGCGGCCTCTTTGCAGCCGGCGCCTTCGGCGACCCCGAGCCACCTCCCACCACCGCGGCCACGGTTGCCGCCACTGCACCGGCCCAAACCGTCGTGGTTCGCGAGGTCATCTCCGGTGGCGACGCCACTGGAATCGCCACCGCAGTAGGGCGCAAAGTGGTTCCTTCAATCGTGACCATCGAGGTCGGAACCGGCAATGCCACGACGGATTTCCAGGGTTTTGGCTCTGGTTCCGGCGTCGTGTTCAGCGCTGACGGCATCATCCTGACAAACCACCACGTCATCGAGGGCGCCACTACCAGTCGTGTGATCTTTCAGGATGGTCGGATCTACGAGGCCGAGATCGTCGGCAGCGACGAACTGACCGACCTGGCTGTGCTTCGTGTTCAGGCCGAAGGGTTGACACCCATCGAGTTCGGGGCCACAGCCGACCTCCAGATCGGTGATCGGGCCATTGCAGTTGGCAATCCCCTTGGACTCGAAGGTGGCGCCTCGCTGACCGTTGGGGTTGTTTCCGCGTTCGACCGTGAGGTGAACACCGGAGACACAACGCCTCTCTTCGGAATGTTGCAGACCGACGCGCCGATCACCAATGGCTCGAGCGGTGGAGCCCTCGTCAACGCTGAGGGCAAGTTGATCGGGATCACTACCGCAATCGGGGTCAGCGAATCCGGCGCTGAAGGCATCGGTTTCGCCACGCCCGTCGAAGTGGTCAATCGCATTGTCGGCCAGATCATCGAGACCGGAGATGTCGCTCACGCGTTTTTGGGCGTCTCACTCGCAACCAGCTTCACAATTCAGGATGATGGCGCCGCAGTACCCGCCGGCGCCGTGGTTGTGGGATTTGCCGACGGCGTTTCGGCCGCGGCCGATGCCGGCCTCCAGGTGGACGACGTGATCCTCACCTGGAACGGTAACGAGGTGCGCACGATCAACGATCTGATCAACGGTATCCGGGGTTCTCATGTCGGCGAGTCGATCATGCTCGAAGTCGACCGTGGCGGCAAGATCGTGGACTTCGAAGTAATCCTCGGCCAGCGCCCTGAGGGCGTCTGAGACCCTGGCGGGCCAATACACCTCGTAGCGCCGTACACTTCGCTCGTGGAAGACAGCATCTTTGACCGCCTATTCGAGCTCCTGCAGACACCGGGGCCCGTGAACTGGAAACTGGCGGCAGAAGTCATCAAGTCGGTGGCCGGATCGCCTGAGCCGATTGAGCCGGGGGTGGCCGAGGAGTACACCGAGCTAACGCTTGCCGCAGAGCTGCTCGTCGCCGACTCTCCGGGGCTGAGGGTGCCATCGGCGGCCCCACTGCACCCGGTGGATCGTACGACGTGGGCCAAGGAGAACACACAAAGCTTCCGCTACCTTGTCGAGCCCCTGGCAATGAAGCTGTCCGGCGACATGGGCGGATCGCCACTGGCCGCCATGGGTCCGGCTTTGCTTGGGATGCAGGCAGGTTCGATGGTGGGTTTCATGTCACAGCGTGCACTCGGCCAGTTCGATGCAGGGCTCCCGGCGCTCGATCACGACGATCGCTATCTGATCGTTCCCAATGTCGAAGCATTCGCTGTCGAGCACAACCTGGAGGCCCACCAGGTCCGCATGTGGGCTGTGCTCCGAGAGGTCGTCCACCACGCCATTCTCGACCGCGACTGGTACCGGGCCGCCTTCCTCAAGGCAATCGAGAGCTACTTCGCCGGACTCGAATTCAACCCAACCGACATGACCGAGATGATGGGTGCCATGCAAGACCCGTCGCAGCTCGAAGGCATGCTCGCCGGTCCCGACGGAGTCGCCAACCTGTTGGGCATGAAGTCCGATCCTGAGCGCCTCGAGCAGCTGCAGGCAATGGTTGCGATCACCGAGGGATACGGCGACTACGTCGTTGCCAGAGCCGCTGCCGACACACTCCCCCAGATCGACCGCCTCGCCGAGTCGGCTGCCCGCCGCCGGGCCGAAGCCCATGAGGGCACCGAGTTTCTCCAGCAGATCGCCGGACTTGACCTACAACGCTATCGGTCGCGCGACGGCACCGAATTCTGCGTTGAGATTGCGCGGCGGTGGGGCGATGAAGCACTCGACTCGCTGTGGCAGTCTGATGCCAATCTCCCAACCGTTGCGGAGCTGACCGACCCCGTTGGGTGGGCCGCCCGCGTCCTGCTCTGACGACCACGGATCAAGGTATCCTGCCGCCCCACCTGATCAAGGAGACCACGCACAATGACACTGGCCGTAGGCGATGCCGCTCCCGACTTCGAGCTGTTCAATCAAGATCGTGAAGCGGTAAAACTCAGCGACCTCGCCGGCCGCAAGGCACTGATTGTGTTCATTCCGTTCCCCTTCACCGGCATCTGTGAGGGCGAACTCTGCATGATCCGCGACAACCTGGCAGCGCTGGGCGATCTCGATGCCAACGTGGTCGCCATCACCGTGCACGCCATTCCCACCAACAAGAAGTGGGCAGAGGACAATCACTTCGGTTTCAGCGTGCTCAGCGACTACTGGCCGCACGGCGAGACCGCCAAGGCATACGGTGCGTTCAACGACACAGTTGGTGCCGCCAACCGTTACACGTTCATTCTCGACGCGGAAGGTGTCATCACTGACATCATTCACACCGAGTCGCTCGGTATCCACCGCGAATTCGACGAATACACCAAAGCACTCGCCGGCTAGAGCCGACCACATGCGGAGGGTCGAAGGATTGGGTGTAGCGTGGCGATGGCACACGACAGGAGGCCATCATCGACTTCGCCTACTCGGAACGCTGTGAGGCACTACGCACGACATTGCTGTCGTTCATGGACGACCACGTCTACCCGGCCGAGGACAGTCATTTCGCCGAACTCGAAGCAGGCGGCGACGCAACCGCGCTGACATTGGTGCTGGCCGACCTGAAGGTCAAGGCGCGCGACGCCGGGTTATGGAACCTCTTCATGCCGGAGGAGGAATGGGGCGCCGGCCTGTCCAACTCCGACTACGCACCGTTGGCCGAGATCATGGGCCGCTCGGTGTGGCTGGCGCCGGAAGCAACCAATTGCGCGGCGCCCGACACCGGGAATATGGAGGTGCTGTCGAACTTCGGTACACCCGAGCAGCAGCAACAGTGGCTGGTTCCGCTACTCGAGGGTGACATCCGCTCGTGTTTCGGGATGACCGAACCGGCCGTCGCCAGCTCGGACCCCAGGAATCTCGAGACGGAAATCCGTCGCGAAGGCGACGAGTACGTCATCAATGGCACCAAGTGGTGGAGCAGTGGCGGCACGGCAGCCTCGATCTGCATCCTGATGGGCGTCACCAACCCTGAGGCCGACCCCAAGGGCCGCTACAGCATGATTCTGGTACCAATGGATGCGCCGGGCGTTACGGTCGTCCGCGACCTCCCGGTATTCGGCTACCACGATCGGGGCGGCCACCCCGAGGTTCGTTTCGAGAACGTGCGCGTGCCGGCGAGCAACCTCATTGCCAACGAGGGCGACGGGTACATGATTGCCCAGGCCCGACTGGGCCCCGGCCGAATCCATCACTGCATGCGCGCCATCGGCATGGCTGAACGCGCCTTCGACCTGATGGTGCAGCGCGCCAAGTCCCGCACGGCATTTGGTGGCCCCGTCGCCGACCAGGGTGTCGTTCGCGACTGGATCGCTGAAGCTCGCTGGCGTATCGAACAGACCCGCCTGCTGGTCCTCAAGACCGCTTGGCTCATCGACACCGTCGGCAATCGTGCCGCCCGCACCGAGATTTCTGCGATCAAAGTCGTCGCTCCGAACACTGCACTATGGGTGCTCGACAAGGCGATCCAAACCCACGGGGGCATGGGCGTCAGCGACGACGTCCCCCTAGCCCGCATGTGGGCCGGAGCCCGGACCCTGCGCATCGCCGACGGCCCCGACGAAGTGCACAATATGGTGGTAGCCCGCCGCGAGATCGGGAAGTACTAGTAGATCGAAGACGTATCAAGCATCACGTATCACGTACTTGATGCGGGTTACTTGATACGTGATACGGCTATCCGAACAGTCCGCTCCAGAGGCGACCTAGGAGGTTCCTGCGTCCGGGTTTGGGAAGTTGGTCGAGGACCTCTTCGAGATGGTCGGGGGGCAGATCGCCTACCAGCACATAGGTGTCACCATTGGCGCGCCATGTGACCCAGATCTCGCCTGGGTTGACCAAACGCCGGTACTTCAGGCCGTCGACTTCGACAGTGTCTGCATCCGAGAATCGTTGCGAGTCAGCCGAACCCTCAACCAGGAACAGCGAGAACGAGAAGAGTCCATCCGAGTAGAAACCCTGCACGCTGTCAGTGGGGCCTGTGTAGGCATCGGCCAAGTTGTATCCGGCAGCTTCCGCTGGCAGTGAATGGCGGCTCGTCGGCACTAGGACCTCGAACTCGTCCGCGTAGTGGCCCCGAGCCGAATAGAGACGGCCCGGGATCTTGTCTATCTCCAGCATTGATGACAGCCTGAAGAGATTGCCGCCTCCGTCGAACACTTCGGTCACAAGCGGAGCACCGGTGACTTCATCGAAGACAAGGCGCATCCGGACCATGCCGTCTTCGTGAATCTCGATTGCGGTGGCTTCTCGGTCGAGGCGCTTCACCGGGCTCGATGAACCAACTTCGTACCGATCGGACATCTGCGATGAGTTCCAAGACGAAACCGCAATCGCCCCACCGTCTCCACCGGACAGCTTGCCGGAACCGATCATCGACTCGTGCCCCTGGCTGCCTGTCATCATCATGCTGCCTGCATGTTCGACGTCGATGATCTCAAACGCCGTCTCGCCGTCCAGGAAGGTGGCCACTATCTGGCGTCCTGCAAAATCTGCCTCTGAAGCCGATTCCACCAGTTCGCCGAACTCGTCCGCCAGCGCGGGAGCGACCGAAGCCACTACCAACACAGCGCTCAGGGCGGCAGCAAAACGTACTCGCCTCATGGTGTGCTCCCGTGCATGAAGATTGGCACCCCAGTGAGTCCGTCTTCTACCGAGACCCGTACGGTGTGGCGGTCGGCGAATTCGTCGAGGTCAACAGGTGTTGCCTCGGGGCCGCTCGATGCCATGTTGATGGCGATGGCGGCGGCGCCGATGAATCCGGCCGCGGCAATGGCCAAGCGCTTCAGTGAGGTCCGTTGAGATCGAACCGGTATCCGAGGCATCAAGGGGATCGGCGGCTCGACGCCGGGCATTGACCGCACCGCAGTGCGAGCGGCGTCTAGATCCTGTAACTCAAGCAGACAGTCGGTACATGTCTGCAGGTGAGCAACGATCATCACCTGCTCGTCGGCGGTCAGTTCACCATCGAGGAAGGCAGACAACTCGGGCCCATAGTGAGCCGCAGGCATGACACGATCGGGAACCTGGAGCATCGGCAACATGCGGACCGCGGTCCGGGCTTCCTTGAGCTCGTGGAACTCTGCGATGCATTCGAGGCAGTCGGTGAGGTGGGCCACGACTTGCTCGAGCTCACCATCACGCAACTCGCCATCGAGGTACGCCGACATCAACTCACCAATGTCACAGACGCTCTCAACACCGGTGAAGGCGGCTTGCTCCATCGACTCGGTCTTGTTCACATCGGCCATGTCAGGAGTCCTCGTAACTGTTTCCGACCGCGATGGATGCGGCTGCGGACTGTGCCCACCGGCGCATCGATCGTGTTCGAGATCTCCTCGTAGCTGAGCCCCACGACATCGCAGAGAACAACACACTCACGGAATTCCATGGGGACTTTGAGCAAGGCGGCTTGGACGTCGTCGGAGAGGCGGACGGACGCCAAAACCTCATCAGGCGAGGGGGAAGCCCCCACGACGGCTCTGTCGTCGTCTGGGAGTACCGTTGTGGGACGGCGCTTCTTCTTGCGCACGTCATCGAGGAACGCGTTTCGAGTGATTCGCCACAACCAACCCTCGAACGAGCCGGGGGTGTAGTTGGCCAATCCCTTGCGTACTCGCAGTAACACCTCTTGGACAAGATCAGACGCGTCGTCTGGATTCCCCGTGAGGCGATACGCGAACGAATAAATCTTCCGCCCATATCGTCTTGCTACGTCTTCCCATGTAGGGACGCGATCTTCAGCCATTACTCCCCAACTCCTAGGGACTTAACGACGGGGGGTGGAAGGTGGTTCCCGCTTGGTTTGAAGTTTCGTCGGTGTCTTCGGCGGCGCCCTCTTCGAGTCCCTTCTTGACCTCTTTAGAGGCGGCGCCCATCGAGCGCGCCAAGTCCGGAAGCTTGCGAGCTCCGAACAGCAGCACAATGACTGCGACGATCACTAATAATTCTGGCCATCCAAGACTGCCCAAAGCGGTGACCTCCTAGAAAAGGGAGCATAGCGGAGCTATTTCAGTATCCGAGGATGTATCGGAGAAGAACGTACAGCGTATTAGGTATTACGTATCACGAATCAAGTATTGGGGACCCGACAAAACGTGTGCTCGCGTGGTGACTGTGCGATCACAGGGTGCGTCGTCGCCCGTCTGTCAGAGCCCGTCAAACGAAACGGAGAGCGGCGGCCAAGGAACGCCGCAGGCGTTCCCGGTCTCTCCCCCCGTCTGACTCCGAGGGGGGTTTGGGTGAGGCCATTCTCCATCACGCCCTGTCGCCATGCCGAAAGCCAAACGTCCCGAGCAGTTTTGGGAGGCAGACATTCGGGGGGAGTGCCCGAGGAACGGGGGCGAGGGGGGAAGCGAAGGTAGTAGACAAAGCGAACGTTGCGCCCTGGCGCCAAGCGACTGCGAGCC
>JAAELU010000353.1 GCA_024226255.1 bacterium
ACCGAGCACAGATTGTGGCTAACCGCCCACTGTGAGTGCGGTACTTTGTCTGGAGCCGCTGCAAATCCCGCAAGGACAAGATCGCAGGGGCGAGAATTGGATAGACAGCAGTCATGGGACAGACTGCTAACCGGGGGCGAGCGTGGTCGGTGCAATGGCGGACAGACTTGAGGCGAAGAGTGGGTTGGCGCTCGCCGTCGTCCTCGGCACGATCACAAGATTTGTCGATCTCGGCTATCAGAGCTACTCAATGGACGAACTCTGGGAGCTGACCATCGTCCGTCTTCCCGCTGGAGAGATCGTCGGAGTCGGCGACGGCTTCCCACCCCTGTTTCACCTGATCTTCCGGGGACTCATTGTGACCGGTTTCGGCGACTTCGTCGGCAGGGTCTTCTCGGCCATCCTCGGCGTCGCCGTCGTGTGGCTGGCCGGACGGATGGGGCGCAGGATCAGCCCCGCCGTAGGCGTGGGGTCGGCGTTGGCGGTGGCCCTCGCTCCGCTCCTCGTTCTGCTGTCAAAGGAAGCCCGCGCCTATGGCGTGTTCATCCTCCTTGCCGCACTGCTGCTGATGGCGACCTGGGATGTGATCGATTCGGGTAC
>JAAELU010000354.1 GCA_024226255.1 bacterium
AGCGTCCAGGTCGGCCCTTGTTCCCGTTCCGGTGGAGGCTTGCGCCAGCAAGTCCTCGAAAGGAACGGGCCGTCAGGCTTGTTCCCGTTCCCGTGGAGGCTTGCGCCAGCAAGTTCTCCTAAGGAACGGGCCGCCAGGCCCGTTCCCAGCGTCTAGAGTCTGGCCCGCAAGGAGGACCCATGGGACAATCAATCGAAGTCACGTCGACCGTCGTCGACGACATCGCGATGTTCGACACTGACCGCACCATCACCGGTCAGGACGGAGACTCATTCGACTCCGCTCCAGGGACCGCGGCCACGAGTATTCCAGGGAATCTGGCAACGCGGCTCTTCGAGCAGGTCGCCGGCATCGATCACGTGTTTGTCGCTTCCAACCAGGTGGTTGTCAGACGCCCGCACGGTTGGGATGACCACGTGGTCGGCAGTGCCAGCAGGACGATCGAGGACTTCTTCCTCTTCTATTGATCGTCTTGTTCTGGCGTAGCTCAGGGCCGATAACGGCAGCTCTCAGGTACGCAAGAACGAGAAGATCGACGTCCTATTGCAAACCGAACTGGTCGCCCTGGTCGCCCTGGTTGCCGCCACCGCCGCCGCCTCCATCGTCGACAAACTCGCCGATCTGGATGGTGACCGTCGCACCTCTGGCGTGAGGCTTGCCGGCGGCCGGCGTTTGTGAGACCACCTTGCCGTCGAGGGCCTCATCCTCGACGGTGACCGTCTCGGTGGCGGCTACAAAGGTCCAGGTCGCGATGGTGGACTTGGCCTTGCCCGCTTTCAGGCCGGTGACGTCGGGGACCTTGATGAGACAAGGATTGGCGGCACCTTCGAGATCGCAGGGATGGGCCCTTATCTTCTTCGGACGTGGCACGTACCGGTGGGACCACGCCTGGGTTTCATCAGTGCCGTCTTGGTAGATCACAAAGCGGAATACGTCGATCGTCCACCCGCGAGTCCCGGCGCTTTCCTCGACCTCGGTGCCCGGAGGCAGCGTCTCGTCTGCCTCATACTCCACCGGTGGGTCAACATATCGATATCGATCTCCGATACCAGCGGTGCACTCGCGGCCCCCGGTATTGCCGAACATCTTGACGGTGATCGACCTGGAAGTGAATGCCGTCTTGATGATGAGAATGGATTCCGTGTCATTCTTGAAGACCAGCTCGGGCCCGCCCCACGACACGGTGGCCTCGCGACCCTCGGGATAGCGCGAGAACCAGAAACTATGAGGCTTGTGCGTGATGTCCTGGTAGCAACCGAAGAACATCGTGTTGTAGATCGTGGTCGCGAATTGAGAGACGCCACCGCCCACGCTGTCGACTACCTCGCCACGCAGGATCATGGGGGCCGGCACGTATCCCTTGGCCTCGGTTCGCTCGCCGACGTGGCCGTTGAGGTCGAACTCCTCGCCCGGCATGACGATGGCGCCGTCGACGGCCTTGGCCATGGTCTGGATGTTGATAACGCGAGGCTCGCCTGCGGGGTGCTCGGTGGTGTACGAGGAAACCCTGGTGATCTCTCCCATCGCTTCAGCCATCTCGGTGGTGAACTCGGCGTCGACACCGAATGCAAAGGGAAACGTTCCGGTGGAACCACCGCGGTCGGCGACGTCGAACACCCGATCCACGACTGCGTCAATGTCGAGCAATGTCTGGGGA
Source organism: bacterium (assembly GCA_024226255.1). Classification (GTDB taxonomy): domain Bacteria; phylum Actinomycetota; class Acidimicrobiia; order Spongiisociales; family UBA5794; genus JAHEJX01. The sequence goes on from JAAELU010000354.1 coordinate 1,658, forward strand.
CGAGATGGGGCGACGGTGACATTGTCCTCTTCGTCGATAAGAAACTCAGCGTTGCGTGGCGGTTGCTCGATGGTCTCGCGGAGTGGCTGGAGTACGCGGGAGATAGGCGTCTGTGAGAAGGACAGGTCGATGCGGGCGGACTCTATGGCGTGTACTTCTGTGACAAGGGCTCGAGCCAAGACTTCCGGAGAGATTTCCACCTCGAATTCGGGGTCGTTGGCTTGAAGCACGATGGGACTGTCGATGATGCGCGTGGCTCGCTCGACAGCATCATCAATGTCGCCTTGGGTGATGAGCGGTTCCAGGTTCCTGGTGATGAGGGTTGTTGGGCGATGGTCCAATGTTTGGATAGCTGCCAGGGCGGCCGCCTGCGCCGCCGGCCGATCGATGCCCTCACCAGCGCGTGGATAGTCAGGGAGGACTCGACCTTCTGAGATGATTAGTCCACCTTCGTAGGCCGGATTGTTGATCGCCTCTTGTTCCCAACCGGCGAACAGGTCATCGAGGCGATCGGAGTCGAAGGTGACCGGAACCGCAAGATCTATCTGGTCGCCGAACGATCCAAACCAGTCCCCAAACCGCGACAGGAACCCGCTCTCACGTCTCTGCTCCATGGCAGCATCGAGGATCGACTCCTCGTCAATATCGAGCCCAAGGTCACTGGGGAACACCTCGAATACTGAGTCGGCGACGCGAAAGTCCACCGGAGTTGAACCAAGCTCTGTCTCGTACGCTTGCAGCGCCTCCAGGGCGTCGTCGCTCCCAAGGCCACCAAGATCAACTCCGGCCGCAGTGACATTGCGGGCGACTTCACCGTTGGCTCGAAGCTCGTCGATGGCAAAGACCACGATCGGAAGGAGCAGGAGCGCGAGCAATCCGCCGCCGGCCACGGCGACTAAGGCATTGCGGGACAAGCTTTTGAGGCGTTTCACACAGAAATCAGTCTGGATATTGGAAGGGGGCTAGCCGAAGGGGTCCTGGCCCCGAGATCGGCGATCTATGAGTTTAGTTGCTACCGGACGTAGTCAATTCCACCACAGAGTTCGAATAATCCGTACGATTGTTCAGTGATCGAGTTCCCAGCTATCGAACGGGGCGAACGCCTCAGCATCTCGGCCAGCCTCTTCACGACCTATCTGCGGTGCCCGGGGCAGGCGCTTGCCCAGCTACAGGGAAGGTACGGCCCCGAAAGTCGGGCAGCTTTCTCGGGGATGTTGGCCCATCGGATCTTCGCCCGGCACCTGACCGACGGCGCCATCGAGTCGGACCAGTTCACCGCGGCATGCCGTCAGGAGATTGGGCAGGCAATGAATCCGAAGCTCGTTGCCCTGCAGCTTCGGCCGAGCGAGCTGCGTGGTGTGATCGCCGAAGTTGGGACCCTGTACGAGCGCTTCCAGACCATCTCGACAACAGGTTGCCGCAGTGTCGAGACGGAGTTGGATGTTCCTGTGAGTCCGGACATCACGCTGCGCGGTCGCATCGACGCCGTGTTCGACGATGGCGGAGGCGTGCGTCTGGTCGACTGGAAGACCGGCGCCCTCGGCGGAGTGCAGGAACAGCTCGCGTTCTATGCACTGCTGTGGTTGCTGCACCATGGAGAGCCCCCGGCGATCGTTGAAGCGGCTTCGGTGTCGTCGGGCGAACGTTATGAACAAGTCCCTGCGATCGCCACGCTCACGGAGACCGCCAACCAAGTCGTAGAGATGATTGATGTGTTACGGCTCGGTTTTGTCGATGAGGCATCGGTACCTCGGGTCGGCGGTCCCGGATGCCAATACTGCCCCTTGAGCGACGAGTGCGCGGAGGGCAAGGCCGCGCGTCGCGTACTCAGCGCCTGACGAGGGTTCTGGTGGTGGCATACTGCCGCCCGCATGTTCCGACTTCTTTCATTCCACGCCCACCCCGATGACGAGAGCTCCAAGGGAGCCGCCACGGTCGCCAAGTACGTCGATGCGGGGGTGCGCGCGGTTCTGGTCACCGCTACCGGTGGTGAGGCTGGTGACATTCTCAATCCGGCCATGGATCGCCCGGAGATCGTGGCGGACCTAGCCGCGGTACGACGCCGCGAGCTAGACGAAGCCGCCGCCATCATCGGCTACGACGAGGTGATCATGCTTGGGTACCGAGATTCTGGTATGCCTGGCAGCGAAGACAACGCCCGGGACGACGCGTTCACGAACGCGAATGACGAGGAAGTTCTCGGACGCCTCGTGCAGATTGTCCGCCGCGAACGGCCGCACGTAATCCTCGGATACGACGCTCACGAGCGCTACCCGCATCCGGACCATCTAGCCGTGCATCGCCATGGATTGGAGTTGTTCGCCGCCGCCGCGGACGGTTCGCTCTTCCGAGACGCTGGTGAGGCATGGGCTGTCTCGAAACTGTACGCGCCTGTGTTCACCGTGAGACGGTTGACCGCACTCCACAACGCCATGATCAACCGGGGCGAGGAGTCGCCGTACGGAGAGTGGATCGACGGTATCGATGCCGATGGCGACGCCGGCAAGAGACTCACAGCGATCGAGGTGTCGGCAACTCTTGGCCGGGGCAGGGACGCGCTGCGGGCCCACCGCACTCAGGTCGATCCCGATGGATCATGGTTTCAGATCCCGGACGATCTGGTTTTGGCTACGTATCCATACGAGGATCTCGAGCTCCTCGCCTCGCGGGTGCCGGTCGAGCCGACCGAAACGAGCCTCTTCGCGGGAATTTCCACCAGCTGATTTCGCGGGGTGAACACGGGGAGTGGCCGCGTGTGCTGTAATCAGGGCATGCCATTGGACCCTCGAGATCTCGCAGCAATCGGCAGCGATCTCACAAGACTGACGAACCTGCTGCGCGAAGCCCACATGCAGCTGCCGGGGCGGCAAGCCGACGATTTTGCTGCGGAGCGCGACGAGATCCTGCTCTCCTTCGATGGCTACCTCGAGCCACGAATCGGCGCCCCCGACGCGCCCATCGTGGTCGCCGTCGTCGGACCCGGGGGCGTCGGGAAGTCGACGCTGATCAACTCAGTGGCGCAGGAGATGGTGGCGGCTACAGGGGTCGTCCGTCCGACTACGAGATTCCCGCTTGTCTTCGGAGGAGCTTCGCAAAGCGAGGAGCATTGGGCCGAGTTTTCCGACCGGGTCGCCCACCACCTCGGTGAGCAGGTGAGTTCTGTTCTCGTCGACAGCGACCTAACCGCTCACCTCACCATGATCGACACCCCGCCGCTGGAAGAGAATGACGACGTGTCTGCTGTACAAGCTGTGGCGGTATCGGATCTATGCATCTTCATCACCACTCCGACCCGATATGCCGACGGACGTGCTTGGAGCTTCCTGCGGCGCACCCGCCGTCGCGGGATCCCCATCCTCTTTGTCGTGAACCGACTTCCGGCTGACCTCGAGCTGCAAGACGTCATCCTGAGCGACTTTGCCCGGAGGCTGCACGACCGCGAGCTGCTGGCGGCCGCGGACGCCAGCTTGCTGTTCGGGATCACAGAGGGCTTGATCGATCCGCAAAATGGCGCGCTACACGCCGACGATGTCAGCGCCGTCCGCAAAGAGCTCGCTGAGGTCGCCGATCCGGCCTATCGCAGCGGTTTGGTTGATGAGACGGTCTACGCCACTGCCCGCATGGTTGCAGAGCGGGCTCGTTCGCTCACGAGGCCCATGGCCGCCGAGCAACCGGTGGTAATGACCTTGATGGATACTGTGGCCAATGCCTACGAGCTGGAGGCAGGCGTGCTCGATATCCAACTGCGCGGCGGGGAACTGACAGACCCAGCTCACCTGCGCGACTGGACCAGGGCCTGCTCCGGTCTGGCTGGGATCGTGGCTCGTCGTGCCGGCGCTGCGGCCCACGAGGCAGCCTCCGTTTGGAGCAAGCTGCCGGAAACCGCGAACCTCGTCGAGGTCCAAGGGCCCGAACTGTGGCGTCACGGTCATGACACGACCAGTGCCGCCGTGTTGGCTTTGGAGTCCTGGAAGTCAGGCCTAGAGCCCCTGGCGAGGACTCACGCCAAGCCGGGGCGCTTGAGATGGCGGAGTGGGCCCCGCGCCGTAGAGGTGCTCTGGAGAACTGCCATGAGTGGCCAAGACCTGCCCCGCAAGGTTCGGCGGAAGTTCGTTGACGAAGGGGAGCAGCTCGTGGCCACTGCTCGGGCAGAGTTGAGTGAGGCGCTGCGTAATGGCCTGGCCCACGATGCCGAACGGTTCACACGATTCCTTGGAGCCGATGTCAGCGATGACTTGTACCACTCGATCGTTGGTCATGCCGATGGTGTCGACGCTCGCCTCGATGGCCTGGCTGCTCAGATCCCCAGCGCCTGGACCGATGAGGACGATGATGTCGAGGTTGTGGAAGATTCGATGGACCAGTCGATAACCGTGGAGATCGGAGAGGGTTCAACCGTCATCGAGCTCGGTGGTGAGCAGCTCTATCGACGTATCGAGGCCAATCCTGATCGTGAACTCGACCTTGCTGCCGCAGCCGATCCGGAGTCGAAGTCGTGAACCGAGGTGTTCTCGAACTAATCGACACGGTTGAGCTGGCGATTTCCCGCAGCACAGGACACTCGCCCCGTGACGTAATCACCGAGGCGCAGCGGCGGACAGACAGCCTGCGCAATCGCAAGGGGCATTTCGGGGACGTCCTTGTCGTGGCGTTGGCGGGTGGCACGGGCAGCGGGAAGTCGAGCCTCCTGAATGCAGTCGCCGGCGAGGATGTCGCCGGCGTCTCGGTGCTGCGGCCCCACACCCAGACTCCGTTGGCTTGGATTCCGGTCGATCACTCTGAGGGTGTCGAGCGGCTGCTCGATGACCTGGAAATCTCGCAACGGGTTCTCCAGGACGTCCTGACAACGATTGCTTTTGTTGATCTCCCCGATATCGATTCCGTCGCCGACTGGCATCGGCAAATGGTCGAGAGCCTGCTGCCTCACGTCGATGCCGTTCTATGGGTCGTCGATCCAGAGAAGTACCACGACGAGATTCTTCACGAGGACTTCCTGAGCCCGCTCGCCGCCTTCGAGGAGCAGTTCCTATTCGCGCTCAACAAGATCGACCGGCTGTCGGTCCCGGACGTCGAGGTAGTGCGCGAGGATCTGGTGGCGTCACTGCGCCACGATGGTTTCAAGCAGCCGCTGGTCTTCGCTGTTGCCGCCAACCCCGACCAGGGTGAGGCCAAAGGAATTGACCAACTCCTCGAGTTTCTTTCAGAGCAGGTAGACGTCAAGCGGGTAGCCATTGGAAAGGCGATCAACGACATCGGCGCCATCCTCACCGAGCTGGGCGCCTCGGCTGAGGTGTGGAACGGCGGTTTCGTTGACTTCGAGCTGCGATGGCACCATGCCCGAGACCTGTCCGCTGAGGAGCTGGCCAAAGACAGCGGAGCAGCAGCTCGCGATGATGCCTTGTGCCGCCTAGAGGACTTTGTCGCCGCGCTAGCAGTCGAGGTGGGTCCAACTCTCGGTAACCGCCTCCGCCAAGACTTCCCATCCGACCGGATTGAGCAGGCCGTCTCTTCGGGTCTGGCTGACGAGGGCAACGTGGCAGCCGAGATCGCCAACCGCCTCGAAGCCGCCCTTGGGGAGCCGCTTCACCAATTGTTGTGGCGGCGGGCCTCGTTTGCGGCAACCCTGGCGAGCGCCGTGGTTGCCACTCATCAGCTGCGGGCTCGCCACCTGACCAACTGAGACAATCGGCGCCGCGAGGCTTCTCGACCGGGACGGTCCTGGCCCGCGGCCGGAAGCATCATGGTCAATGCGCCGGGAGCAGGGGTTATCTCGAAGTATTCGCCGGCGCCGATGAGATCCCCGTCGGCCTGAATGTGAGTCGCCGGGTCGGCCTCAACGATGAGCTTTTCGAAGTTGTGCCAGATCTTCACTCCGCGAGCAGCGCTGACGTTGCGGCGAGTTGCGGCCCGAGAGAAGATCGACGCCGCCCGCCGCACGGGTAGCCGCGTCACCGCGAACGCAGCCGGCCCGTCACTGGTGTCATCTGTGAGGCTCAGTGCCATCGGTCCAAAGAAGGTGTAGGGCGTGTGGATCTGGACCATCACGCTGACCGCGGCGATGCTCTCCCCGTCACAAACGGCCTTCAAGTTGGCCGGCTTGGTGCGGTAGTCGCGGATTGCGACCGAAACCGCGCTGCGCACGTAGTGGAGTGCGCCGATCTTCCCCTTGGCGTGCGGACGGCGCTCCGACTCCCTCACCATGTCGGCATCGAAGCCGACACCGAGAGCAAAAAGCGCATAGTGGGCCGTGTCGCCGTCGGTCACGTGTGCCAACGGCACGGTTTGCCGTTCCGCTTCGAGCAAGACTGTTGCCGCCTTCGCCGGCTTGCTGGGAAGACCGACGATCCGTGCCAAGACGTTTGTGGTCCCTGCCGGGATCACGGCCAGCGACGTCTTGGTATGGACCAACCCGTTGGCCACCTGGTGGGCAACACCGTCGCCTCCCATTGCAGCGACCACGTCGTATCCGGCGGCGGCCGCTGCGGCCGCCGCGGTCTTAGAACCTTCGGCGCTGGTGGGCCATTCGGTGTCGACTTCGAAGCGTCGACGCAACACATGAGTCACTGCACGAAGCGAAGCTCCGGTGAATCCGGACGCGGCCGGATTGGCAATGATCAGGAGTCTCTCCACACCGGGAGCGTAATGGAGGTTGTTCAGCGCCGGTGTCAGCCGGCGAGCAGCTTCTCGATGCGCTCGCGCAGCTCGGTCGGTCGGAATGGCTTCGTCATGAAGTCGTCAGCGCCGCCGGCAACGGCCTGTTCGGCAACCTCCGGCTGAGCGTGTGCCGTCAGGATCAGAACCTTGATGTCGGCCGTCGACTGATCAGCCCGCAGATGGCGCAGCACTTCCCACCCGTCCATCCCGGGAAGCCCGATGTCAAGGACAATGGCGTCGGGACGGAGCTCGCGGGCTAGTGCCAGCCCCTTGATGCCGTCTTCGGCGGCGGAGAGCTGGACCTCGAGCACCCGCAGGCACACCTCAATGAGGCGGCGTACGCTCGCCGAGTCTTCAATGACCAGGACACTTTGGTTCACAAGACGCATATCGGTGGGTTGGCCGGAATTCTTCAACCGTTTCCTTGATGGCCCCCGGATTACTTTTGGCGTAGCCTGGCACGGCCAGACCTGAATCAGAGGAGGATCGCGTCCGTGAAGCCATATTCCCCAGTCCCATACTCCGATTTCACGCTCGAAGAACCCCGGTCTAGTTACGAATCTGCGCTTCAATCAGTCACCAGCATTCTTCCCGGAAATGCGCCTGTCGTGATCGGCGGCGAGGCTCGCGACACAGCGGCAACGATCGAAAGCGTCAATCCGGCCCGGCCCTCGACTGTGGTAGCTGTGGCGGGATCGGCCTCGGCGCACGATGCTGATGACGCGCTCGATGCAGCCTGGGCGGCCTTTCCCGATTGGGCGGGGACCCCGGCCGCCGAGCGGGCTGCCATCGTGCACCGAATTGGCGATGAGATGGAGAACCGGATCCATGAGTTCTCCGCTTGGATGACGGTCGAGGCCGGCAAGAACTATGCCGAGTCTGAGGCAGACACTGCTGAGGCCATCGACTTCTGTCGCTACTACGCCCACCAAGCCTTGGCTATGGATGAACCGGTCGAGGTCGGGACGTTTCCCGGCGAGATCAACGAGTCCTTCCTCCAACCCATCGGCGCCGGCGTTGTCATTCCACCCTGGAATTTCCCGCTTGCAATCCTTGCCGGCATGGCTGTGGGCCCTGTGGCCGCCGGCAACACCGTCGTTCTCAAACCGGCTTCGAACACCCCGATGATTGGTGCCATGTTCACGGATGCAGTTGCCGCCGCCGGCCTGCCTCCAGGCGTGATCAATTTTTTGCCGGGATCCGGTGGCACGATCGGTGACACGCTGGTCGACAATCCGCGGACCCGATTCGTCAACTTCACCGGTTCCAAGGAAGTAGGACTGCGGATTGCGGGCCGCTCAGCTGTGGTGCATCCAAATCAGAAGTGGCTCAAGCGGGCCTACATGGAGATGGGTGGCAAGGATGCACTCATCATCGATGAGACGGCTGATCTCGACGCGGCCGCGGCGGATGCCGTCCGCAGCGCCTACGGATTCCAGGGTCAGAAGTGCTCTGCCTGCTCACGGTTGATCGTTGTCGATGCCGTGTACGAGGAGGTGATGGATCGGATTCTCGACATAACGGCTCAGCTGAGCATGGGCGACCCGGTGCACAACCATGCAGTCGGCCCGGTGATCTCGGCGGCCCAGCATCGCACCATCTTGGAGGAGATCGAGAGTGGCAAGACTGAGGCGGCCTTGGTCGCCGGAGGCAATGCCGTCGACATCGATGGCGGCTACTACATCGAGCCGACGATTTTTGCGGATGTCGCTCCCAACTCCCGTTTGGCGCAGCACGAGATCTTCGGCCCGGTTCTGTCCGTCATCAAGGCGGCCGATTTTGATGACTCGCTGGCCATTGCCAATGGCACCGAGTTCGGGCTGACCGGGGGACTGCACACCTCGAGCGAGGATCGGATCGAGCGAGCCAAGCGAGACTTCCACGTCGGGAACCTCTATGTGAATCGCAAAATCACGGGTGCGTTGGTGGGGATTCAGCCCTTCGGCGGATTCAACATGTCTGGATCGAATGCCAAGGCGGGTGGTCCCGACTACCTGAGGCTCTTCATGGAGATGAAGTCGATCGCTCGCAAACTGTGACGCCATCCGACTGTTGACGCTCGTCGATCCGAATCCAACGTGAGGTGATCTTCATATGCCGCCGCGTCATCCATAATGCGGGCCGCATGCCTGTTCGAATTGCCGTACTCCTGACTGCCCTATTGCTGGTTATTTCTGCGTGTGCCGCGGAGACAGTCGTGGGGCAGGGAGCTGCGCGTGGGGTCGATGCCACCGTTGCGGCCATCGTGACGACCACGACGGTCGCCGTGGTCTCGGCGAGTACGACAACTACAACGGTTGAACCTCCAGAAGTACGGATCGGCCTAGCACTTGTTCCTGCGGGTGGCACTCCGGTATTCGCCCAGCCTGGTGGCGACCCCGAGTACACGATTCATGAGGGGATCCTGCTGGGATTCGACGATCGGGACGGTAGGTGGCTCGAGGTAATGACCACCTGTAATGAGCCGATGTGGGTGCGCGAGAGCGACGTTGATTTGGTCCCGCGGTCTCGTGGCGCCGGCAGTCCCGGCACTGTCGACCTGTCCAAGGCCACCATTGTCGTCGATCCCGGTCATGGTGACCGCGATTGGGGCGGAGTCGGACCGAGCGGGTTGGCGGAAAAGGAGGCCAATCTTGCGATCAGTCTGCGGTTACGCACCCTGCTGACCGCGTCCCACGACGTCAATTGGGAGTCGGGTCTCATCGCTCCCGGCGATACGGTGCCGGCAGTCGACGCCGTCTGGTTGACAAGAGATCCCGACGGGCCCAATCAGGGCGACTATGAGTTGGGCCTTGCGTATCGAAGCCACATCGCCAACTCTGCGGGTGCCGACGTTCTTGTCTCGATTCACAACAACACTGTGCCTACAGCAGACCCCGTCGGTCCGGGTAGCGAGGTCTTCTACGCGTGGTCAGTTGATGACTCCGACCGGCTTGCCTCGCTGATCCACCAGGAGTTATTGCGGAGCTTCGAGAGCTTTGATATCGACTGGAAGGGTGGGTTGATTCTCGGCGCCCGCTCCCGCATCGACCCTGAGACGGACACCGACTACTACGGCATCCTGCGGAGGGCCGACATGCCGGCCGTGATTGTCGAAGGGGCCTACATCTCCGAGCCGGCCGAGGAGGAGCTGCTGCGCACTGACGCCTTCCGTCAGGCCTATGCCGAAGCCGTGTACCGGGGCATCATCCGCTTCCTCTCGACGGCGGAAGAGGGCGAGCGGATCAACGATCCTGAGGTGTTCACCAGCGACGCCGGCACGGTGAGCTCGGCGGCATGCCAGGTACCGCGCCAGCCGTAGGTTGACCCTGAGCAGGTACAACACGGCTGCAAGAAACGAGAAGGCGCTTGGGAATTTCACGATTTCTGCCGACAATGTTTGAAGCGATCTGGCATGGTTGTGTGAGCGAGAGATTGGCGGAGGTAGTTGCAGTGACGTTGACTCGTACCAGGGGGAGCCGGGGGGCGGTCGGTTTGAGCACCGTCGCACTTGTGTTTTCTGCCCTTCTGATAGCGATCCCGAGCCCTTCATCAGCCGCTGCCGTCAGTTGTGACGGACAGACCGCGACGATCATCGGAACCTCAGGAGATGACATCCTTGACGGCACCTCCGATCGTGACGTCATTGCCGGCCTCGGTGGCAATGACATCATTACCGGCCTAGCCGGGGAGGACGTCTTGTGCGGAGGTTCCGGCGACGACGAGATTCGCGGAGGCAGTGACCCTGACCGTATGTTCGGCGGACCCGGTGAGGACACCATGTTCGGCGGTGGCGGCAATGACCGGATGTGGGGCGGCGACAAGGCTGACAACATGGCCGGTGGCAACGGCAACGATCGCATGTACGGCGAAGCCGGCAAGGACAGGATGAGCGGCGAAGGCGGCGCCGACATCATGAAGGGTGGAGGCGGTGCCGATACGCTGATCGGTGGCCCCAACCCCGACGAGATCTTTGGTGGATCCGGCAATGATATGTGCGCCGGCAACACGGAACACGCTTGTGAGCAACTGGCATACGACTACAAGTTCAAGCGTTTCCTGATCAATCAGGCCGTCCCGGCTGCTGATTCAGCCCAAAACGCGAACAACCGGGTTGGCACGGTCGAAATGCGCCCTGGGATCGTCCGTGCCTACATCACAGGCAACCAGCCGAACATTCCATCGCCAACAGTCCACCTCTACTGGAAGATCGACGGAGTTGTCGGGAAGTCCTTGATGACCGGCCCGGCAACGTTGCCCCAGGTAGCACTCGACTCCGACCTGTCGACGACGTTCAACTATGAGTTCGATGAGACGCTGCTGAAGCCGGGCGCCACGATGTACGTGGTCGTCGATCGCCACGACAAGGTGCTCGAGACCAAGGAGACCAACAACCGGTATCCATCATCGGGCTGGCAGAACATCGATACCCGTGACGTGCCCAAGCTGAAGATCACCGTTGTTCCCGTTGACGGTATGAGCTTGAGCCAGAGCCAGGCCGAAGCGCTGTTTGACAAGACAATGCGGGTACATCCCGTGGCCAACTGGGATATCAATGTCCGGGCCCCCTACGTCTGCCAGACTTGCGTTGGGTCGTGGGACTGGCAAACGCTGCTCGGGGAGATACTGACACTGCAACAGAGCGAGAACATCAATCGCATGTACCACGCCATCGTTCCGCAGGCATGGGCGTCGAACACCGGCATTGGTGGCATCGGCTTCCTTGGTTGGCCTGCTGCAGTGTCTTTCCCGAATGAGGAAACGATCGCTCATGAGACCGGCCACAATCTGACCCTGCGGCATAACGAGTGCAGCGGTCAGGAAGCCAGCCCTGACCCTGCCTTCCCGTATACCGGCGGATGGATCGGCAACTGGGGATATGACATTGCCGACGGATCAACATACGACCCGACCGTTTATGTCGATCTGATGACCTATTGCAGCCCCGAGTGGGTGAGTGACTTCTCCTACGGCAAGGTTCTCGATTACCGCTCGAGTGGCGGCTACGACATCTTCGCCGAGGGGCTGGCTGCGGCCGGCACCGGTACCGTGACCCGCTTCACCGGCACTGTGCAGGCTGATGTCGAGGCAACTGCGAGCTACGAGATCGCGCCACAAGGCAAGCGTCTTGCCGGAACAGCCACCAACGAGATCAAGTCGATCGAAGCTGTGAGCACCGGTTTGGCGTTGCCCAAGCCGGGCGATCACACACTCGTTGGTGTCGACGCTGCCGGCAACACCGTGATGTCGGTGCCCTTCACTGCGTATGCGTACGATCATGCTCCGGGAGCGTTCTTCACCTTCGCCATCGAGCTCAGCGACGAGACTCTGGGCAAGGTGGTCCGTTGGGATGTCGTCAAGGCCGGTTCCGTGCTCACGTCACGCAGTGCCGGCTAGAAGGTACAAGCCAAAGACGATCGATCGGGTCGGCCTCAGGGCCGGCCCGATCTGCGTTTCTAGGGGTAATACGCATCAAGTGCCTGTGGATTCGCACTGATACTTGGAGGGTCACCGGATTGGTGGTGGGGCCAGGCAAGACGCGTATCTCCCCCCAACTGTTGCCCGCCCAAAGCGGCGTGCAACGGGGGAGGAGACACCCTCGCGGCCG
>JAAELU010000355.1 GCA_024226255.1 bacterium
AGGAATGCGCCGATGGCGAGATCGGCGAGAACATCATCACCTCCTACACCTATTCGGCCCAGCCACTGTTGAACTACCGCAGCCATGATCTGGTCCGCCGGGTCGAAAATTGCTCGTGCGGATGCACCTGGGCCAAGCTCGAGGGCGTGGTGCTGGGGCGCACCGATTACATGGTCACGGTACGCGGCACCAACGTCTATCCGACGGCGGTCGAAAACCTGCTCGGCGAGACCGAGGGCGTCAGCCCGTTCTACCAACTCGTGCTCGACCGGGTCGACGAGAACGACCGCATGACCGTCGAGTTCGAGCCGACCAAGACAGTGCCCGAGGCCGAGTGGGACGCCCTCGCCAAGGCGGTGCAAGAGCGTATCCATCAAGCGCTGCACGTGCGCCTGGAGACCAAGGTGACCCCGCCCGACAGCCTGCCGCGTTATGACCTCAAGACCAAACGAATCATCGACAACCGGCCCAAGGATCTGCGCCGCGCGCTGGATCGGTAGTGGATGATGTTCTTCTCGTCACGGTCTGGACTGTCGGTTGGGAAATGCCGTACGTAGACACAGAGCCCTTTGCAAGAACCGCTGGGACCCCGTGTCTTACAACCGCTCGCCCAGAGTGACTCGGATGAGAAATCACTCGAATGTCACCCCGGACT
>JAAELU010000356.1 GCA_024226255.1 bacterium
GGTTGAGAACAGCTCAGCGGCTGCTCGACCGATTCCGCTGGCACCGCCGGTGACGAGCACAACCTTGCCCGTCGCCAGCTGGGCCATCAGAGACGCTCGATGATGGTGACGTTGGCCTGGCCGCCGCCTTCGCACATGGTCTGGAGTCCGTAGCGGCCACCGGTGCGTTCGAGTTCGTGGAGCAGGGTGGTCATGAGCTTGGCCCCGGTTGCGCCGAGGGGATGACCCAACGCGATCGCGCCGCCGTTCACGTTGACCTTCTCGTGTGGGATGTTGTGCTCGCTCATCCACGCGAGGGGAACGCAGGCGAACGCCTCGTTGCATTCGAAGAGATCGATGTCATCGATGGTCATCCCCGACTTTTCCATGGCGTGGCTGGTGGCGGGGATCGGGCCTGTGAGCATGTAGATCGGATCGTCGCCGCGCACACTCATGTGATGGATGCGGGCCCGGGGGCTGAGGCCGTGATCCTTCACAGCCTGCTCCGACGCGATGAGCAGGGCTGCCGATGCGTCGGAGATCTGGCTTGCGACGGCGGCGGTGAGCCGACCTCCCTCGGTGAGGGGTGCCAGTTGTTGCATCTTCTCCAGCGAGCCACCACGCCGCGCTCCTTCATCCATCGTGAAGTCGCCGACCGGGGCGATTTCGGCTTCGAACCGGCCTTCGTCGATAGCTCGGATCGCTCTCTCGTGGCTTGCGAAGGCGAACTCTTCCATTGATGAGCGGCTTATGTCCCACTTCTCGGCGATGAGTTCGGCGCCGCGGAACTGGGAGACTTCCTGGGTGCCGTAGCGATCGACCCAGCCTTCGGAGCCGCTGAACGGATCATCGAAGCCGAATTCGGCGCCGGCGACCATCGATGCACCGATGGGGATCTGCGACATCTGCTGAACACCGCCGGCTACGACCAGGTCTTGCACGCCGGCCATCACACCCATTGCAGCGAAGGAAACTGCCTGCTGCCCCGAGCCGCATTGGCGGTCGATGGTGACACCGGGAACGTGCTGTGGAAGACCGGCCGCGAGCCAGCAGCTGCGAGCGATATCGCCGGCCTGGCCACCTACAGAGTCGACGTTGCCGAAGATGACATCGTCGACCGCGCCCGGGTCGACACCCGAACGTTCGATCAGCGCGGAGATGCTCGCCGCGCCCAAGTCGGCAGGGTGAGTGGTCGAGAGCGAGCCACCCCGCTTCCCAGTGGGAGTGCGGACGGCGTCGATGATGTATGCCTCAGTCATGGCACCATCTTGCCCTCCACTCGCTCATGTCCCAATTCGCAGGGGTCGTAGCTGTAGCAAGCGGTGGACAAAGCCGAGGGGCGAGCTGGACCTGCTCTGGCCGAACTCTCGGCCGAATACGGGGCGGGCCACCTGGTTTGCCGACGATCTGGTGACCATCGCTACGATGACCGCGCCGTGACGCCAGCCCGTTCGATGCGACCCGGGCTTTTCTCTTCCCCCATTCGACGCGGAAAGGACAACCAGGAGTGACCTCTGTCGACCTGAGCGAACCAGCAGAGCAGGATGCATACCGGGCCGAGGTGAGAGCCTGGTACGACGCCAACGCCACGTTGAATGGCCCCGGCAACCCTTGGGCTATCGCCTCACATACCGAAGGCGACTCCGCCAGGCAGTTCTTCAACTCCAATCGTGAGTGGCAGACCCGGCTCTTTGACGCCGGTTTCATGGGGATCGCCTGGCCTGAGGAATACGGCGGCGGTGGCGGAGAAGGTTGGATGGCGCGGATCGAACGTGAGATCTCGCGTGACTATTCCGAACTCACCGGCTTCCCGGGAGCCACCACCGCGATGCTCGGTCCTGCCTTGCTGCGCCACGCGAGCGAGGATCAGAAGCGGGAGTACCTCCCCAAACTGCTTTCCGCCGAGCTCACCTTCTGCCAGCTGTTCAGTGAGCCGGGTGCCGGATCCGACCTCGCATCGTTGGCAACGCGGGCGGAGATCGACGGCGACGAGTTCGTGGTCACCGGTCAGAAGGTCTGGAACAGTGCTGCTCAGTACTGCGATTGGGGCTTCTTGCTCGTTCGCACCGACCCTGATGCCCCCAAGCACCGGGGAATCACCTTTGTCCTGGTCGACATGTCGTCGCCAGGAATCGAAGTCCGGCCGCTCGTGCAGATGAACCGCTCAGCTCATTTCAACGAGGTGTTCCTCTCCGAGGTCCGCATCCCGATGGCCAACATGATCGGTGAGCTCAACCAAGGATGGGCCATCACCCGAACCGTGCTGGCCAACGAAGCAGCATTCATCGGCGGGGTGAAGGTGCCCTGTGCCGACAACCTGATCGAACTGGCCCGCCGTCATGATCGACTCACCGACCCGATCGTGCGTCAGAATCTCGTTCAGTTCCTGATTCGAGACCGGGTGACCACCTGGATGGGTGAGCAGGTTCAACAGGCGATCCGTCGTGGTGAGATGCCGCCGATGGACCCCGGACTCTTGAAGCTGATGGCCACTCAGAACAAGGTGTTGTCGGGCAATCTCGCAATGGAGCTCTCGGGTCCCGCCGGCCTCGTCAACGAGTCTGAGCCCGCCCGCTGGTCTCATCACGAGCTCATGATTCGGTTCGCCATCTCCATCGGGGGTGGCACCAGCGAGGTGTTGCGAAACAACATCGGCGAAAGGTCGTTGGGCCTGCCCCGGGAGCCTGGCTACGACAAGAACCAGCCCTGGCGCGACATCCCCCGATAGTCGCCCGCTCAATTCGCCGCTGAAACGCATCTGGAATACCGCGCAGCCGTCGACGATCGGACCGCTACGCTCATGACCTGTACGGGACGTGGCGCAGCTCGGTAGCGCACCTGCTTTGGGAGCAGGGGGTCGTGGGTTCAAATCCCGCCGTCCCGACGATGTAATGCCAGGTCAGGGGGCATTCTCTGACAATCTGGCCGACCACAACAAGACAGCGGAGTGTCTAGGGGCACCACAGGGGCTGTGCTGTCCGCCTTCTTCTGCTGGTTCCGGCATGTGTGTTGCACTCGCTGGTCGCTGTCTGGTGGTGCTGAGCCTTCTTCGTTGGTTCCTGACGGTCCCCGCCTCGGGTATCGCCAGTGTCGGCATTGGCCGTTCCGCTCAGTCCAGCAAGTTCCATCGTTGCCAAACGGCGACTCCTTCGCTGAAAGGAGCTGGGATCTCGCCGGTGAGGACGTACTCGCCATTCGTGGCTGCCAGCATCGGGAAGGCGGACTCTATGGTCCGTTCGTACGGCTCGACCACCCACCGCTCCCCATCGGGAGTTGCGATGATCCACGAGTCGAGTCCATCGGTGCCGTACTTGAAGAATGCGGGACTCATGCTGGGCATCAGGTAGACGAGCTCGCCGACATCTGCCGACAGCTCGACCCGGTGCCAATCGCTTGCGGTCGCGTCGACGACGTACACCGCCGTGTCTCGTCCCGGCGACCCCCCGATCATCACGGCTCCCTCATTGAGTGGGGCCATGCCGTCGACGCGGAAGTCCTCGTCGGGAGGCCGTACGGGATTCCAGTCGATGCCGTCGGGTGAGAAGGAGATCTCATCATCGACCTCGACGAAACCAGCCGAGGTGGCGATGATCTGACTGGGGTGGTCGTCGACGCTGCCGAGTGTCGGCGCGCCCGACCACGTTCCGGTCCACGTCTGGACTGTGGTCGGGAAGCTGGGTGGGTCGACAGCCACCTGCACGATCCAGCCGGTGTCGTTGGCTGCGACTTCCCAGGGGTGGGCATATGACGTGATGTCGACCGGGTTGCCAGTGGAGTCCTGTGTGACGATGAACTCGGTCGTTTCCCAGTTGACGAGGTCCGTCGTTGTGGCTACTTCGAGCGTGATCGGCACGATTCCGTCAAGCCGGCCGATCGGGCCGACGACCGTGAGCCGATCACCTCGGGTGGAATAGCTCGAGACTCCGGCAATGTCAGTTGGCTGGTGAAGTGCCGCCCGTTCCCAGTCGAGCCCATCAGCTGACCACGCCGCGACCAGCAGGCGTGGAAGTGGACCCGTCGATAGCGCGTCGGAGGCCTCGGGATGGTCGGACAATACCGCCATGACTTCATCGAAGAGCCCAGCGTCTTGAAGGATTTCGATCGCCTCGTCCTGTGATGGCAGGCCTTCGGGGAACAGCTCCCTCACTTCCTCTGAGAAGAGCTCCACGATCTCGGGTGGGAGGTCTGAAGGAAGCGGCACAGGCTGTGACTCCGTGCCGATGGCAAGGAAGCCACCGTCCCATGGCACGACGTCCTGGACGAGGACATTGGTCTCGCCCGACGTAGCCCCAAAAGGCGGATTGGCGGCCTCTGCGGTCCAATTCTCGGCGGACCCGGCGGTATCCGACGGCAGGGCTGAAGGGGTCGTCGACACATCGGGCGCGGTTGTGGTTTGGGTCGTGTCGTTGCCAGCACAGCCACTGGTCGCGATGAGCAGGATTGCAACCAACGCAACCAGACGAGTAGGGGCGTTGTGAGGCACCATGTCAGCCCTCCTCAGGCAAGCTCTCCATATGACGCAGTATCGGCTACGGGTGCTGCAGGACTGCTGCAGGGCGGGACCCTGGACCCTGGCACCACCCTGCGCTCTGTACGTAGGCTTTGGGCGTGAAGGTTCGGGTCCTCGGCCCAGTCGAGTGCACTGTCGACGGCGCCTTGCTGTCGATCGATACCGCCAAAGAGCGGGTGGTGTTGTGTGTCCTTGCGCTTCGGGCGGGTCATGTCGTCGGCCCGGGCGCCCTGATCGACGCTCTTTGGGGTGACGATCCCCCCGCCACGGCGGCTCGCACGCTCGGCACTCATGTCTCGCGACTGCGGGGGATGGTCGGGGCCGATGTCATCCAGGGCGGTCCGGCCGGCCTGTGCCTCGATATTGGACGCGACGACGTCGATGCTCTGGTCTTTGAGGACTTGGTGGCTCAGTCGCAGAGCGAGCTCTCGGATGGACGGCCGGAACTGGCCGGCGATCTTGCTACCCGAGCGCTCAATTTGTGGCGCGGCGATCCGCTCGCCGATCTTGCTGACGGTGATGTGCGACGTGGCGAGCTGGTTCATCTCGACGAGCAACGGCGGCAGGTCGCCGAGCTGCGCATCACTGCTGAGCTGGCGCTCGGTCATCATGGCGACCTCATTGGCGAGATCGAGGCAGCCGTTGCGGCCGATCCGCTCCGCGAGTCGCTCTGGGGCCATCTCATGGTGGCTCTCTACCGAGGCGGTCGCCAGGCTGACGCGCTCCGGGCGTTCGAACGGCTCCGAAGCATTCTCGGCGACGAGCTCGGACTCGAGCCGTCCGCGGGCGTGACGCGGATCGAGCACCAGATCTTGCGCCAGGACCCGCAACTCGATCTGGTACCGCCGCCTCCGCCGAGCAACCTGCCAGTATCGAACAGCTCGTTCGTCGGCCGCGAGGACGAAGTCGCTGGGGTCGTTGAAGCGCTCAAGGACCACCGCTTGGTCACCATCGTTGGTCCGGCCGGTGTCGGCAAGACCCGGCTCGCGCTGGAAGCCGCCGGTGAACTCGTCGATGTGTATTCCAACGGCACGTGGTGGGTCGATCTGGCCGCGGTGAGGGAGCCGACGGCGGTGCCAACCCAGATCGCGGCTGCTGTTCGCGGCATCGACCCGGGCAGTGTCGCATTGGATGACGCGATTGTGGAGTTCGCCCGTACCCGATCGATCCTGCTTGTCATCGACAACTGCGAACACCTGCTCCCCTCGACCGCGCAACTCATCCACCGTGTCCTGCAAGCCGGTGAATCGGTGCGGGTGCTGGCGACGTCGAGAGAACGACTTGGCGTGCCTGGCGAGAAGCAGTTCAGGCTTGGTCCGATGGCCGTACCCCCGGTGTCGGCTGATGACGAGGAGCTGCTCGGTGTCGAATCGATGCGACTCTTTGCCGATCGTGCACTTGTGGCAGGAGTAGTCGCCAGCGGCACAGATCTGGGGTCAGCCGCTGAGATCTGCCGTCGCGTCGAGGGGCTCCCACTGGCGATCGAGCTCGTCGCCGCCCGAACCGCTTTTCTCGATCCGAACGAGCTGCTTGAGCGGGTCGGCGATCGACTCGTTGAGGTGGCCGGCCAAGAGGTCATCGACCCCCGCTACGACAGCCTGGTCGAAGCCCTGGCGTGGAGCTACGAACTGCTGGCATCCGGTGAGAAGGAACTCCTCTGCCAGCTCTCGGTGTTTCCCGCGAGCTTCGATGTCGACGCGGCCACAGCCGTCGCGGGCCAAGGCCACCAACTCACCATCGAACATCTCGGCCGGTTGGTCGGTGCCTCGATGGTCGAAACGGTCAGGGCCAATGACGAGATGCCGGACTCAGGGCGGCGGTTCCGGCTGTTGGTCGCGGTCCGGGAGTTCGCCGCAGCTCGACTCGGCCACACCCCGGCGTTGGAAACTCAACGGAGGCATTCAGCGCACTACAGGTCACTGGCGCGCGAACTGACACTCCAGACAACAGAAACCCTGCAACGCCTTCGAGTCGAAGACGTCAACCTCAGGGCCGCGGTGGCATGGTCGTTGCAGCATGACCCGCCGACAGTAGCGATCGAGTTCGGTCCGGCGCTCGGACTCGCTTGGTACGCGAGCGGAGATCTCACCGGTTGCATTGGTCTCCTGGATGAACTGCTCGACGGTTCCGATGGTGGCGATGCAGCTCTACGCGGCTGGACCGCTTACCGCCTCGCATTGTCGCTGATGCTCCATGACGAGGGCGAACGGGCCTTTCGCTCCCTCGACCTCGCCGAGAATCTGGCTCGCGAATCCGGCGAATCAGGGCTTCTCGGTGCCGTGTTGTGGCTCCGCGGGCACACGCTGTTGCTCAGCCTTGGCGCGATTGATGCCGCAATCCCGTTGTACAAGCAAGCGCTCGACACCGATGGCATCTCCGACTTCGACCGCAACTCCGCACTCCTGTGTCTCTCGCAGGCGAATGTCTTCGCGGATGAACCCGAGGGTGTACGTCAGCGCCTCGATCTTGTCGCATCTCGATTGGTCGATGGCGCCGATGACGACCAACTCGCTCACCTATGCATGGTTCGCGCAATGCTCGCTTGGTGCATCGGCGACGACGAAGCAATCGCCGAGGTTGCGCAACTCGGTGTCGACCACGCGCGCAAAGCGAGCAACACCGCATGGGAGCAGATAAACCTCGTCTTGCTCGGCATCGGGCTCCTTGCGACTGGACGCCCCGACGAGGCGGAGTTGCCCCTCCTGCGCGCCGCTGGACTCGCTACCGATACCGGGAATCTCCTCCAGCTAGGAGTCGCCCTACAGGGGCTGGCCGCACTCGCCGCCGAGAACGGCGATGCATTGAGATCCGATCGTCTCTGGAGTGCCGGCCTCGCGTCCGCTCCACTATGGCCGCTAGTGCGGCGACGGCTCGAGCCGTACCGCAGAATCGCACGCGATGCGATGGGCGAGGACCTTGAGATCGAGATCGTGGCGGGCGAGCCGCTCGAGCCGACAGCTGCGTACGCACTCGCGGTCCGCGGGTCACCGGGGTTCGGATCGGGAGTGTTCGATTCGCTCTCTCTCTTGCCAGAGCAACCGCGTCCGAGAGTCGTGAAATCGACAAAGACGAGTGGGCTCTGAAGGTCAGCCAGGGTGGAGGGATGACACAGGGTCCTGGCTGGGCTCGTGCAGCAGTCCTGCAGCATGCGAGGACGACACTGAGTCGACGGAGAATCTGCCCAGGAGGCTTGCCATGGTGTCCCACAATGCCGCCATTCGTTTGCTCGCATCGGTCACAATCCTGCTCACGGCGAGCAATGCTTGCGGTGGTTCCGACGACGCTGCATCCCCAACGTCAACCACGACAACATCATCGGATCAGACGGAAACCGATGACGGCCCCAAAATCGAGATTGTGCGAGACATGCCATATCTCGATCTCACGGATGCGCCCGCAGAGTGGATGAACCACATCGTTGATGTGTATGCACCGGCGACCGGCGGGCCTCATCCCGTGGTCGTGCTCTACCACGCTGACCCCGCCGCAAATAACTCGAAGGCAACGGTTGCCGGGCTCGCATCGCGGCTCGCCAATGCCGGCGCGGTGGTGTTCGCTCCCACCTATGGCTTGAGTGGCCACACGGCGGAGGCACTGCGCTACTACA
>JAAELU010000357.1 GCA_024226255.1 bacterium
CACGCAATGCATCGAGGTCGGGGATGATTCGCTCTGCATCAGAGTGAAGATGGACATCCTTCAGATGGACCCGGCCGTGGCAACGTTGGACGCTGTGCAGAGTACCGAGCCTTTGCCGATTGCTATCGGTCATACCGACTACTTCCACGATCCCAAGAAGAGGGGGCCCGAGGACCCGCGATACAAGACGATCCGAGCCGAGCTCGTCAGAGGGTGGTTCCGGCCGGAGGCGGGCGGCGACAATTCACCGACCGAGGAACGAGCCGATGAAGTCGACGACTTGACCAGGTGACATGGTCGATCAGGCAGTCAGATCCTGAGCCGGGACAACCGAGAACGGAAGTGCGCAGCCGGAGGTACGTACCCGCGTAGGGCCATTCAGTCCTCGGGAAGTGGCTGAGGGTCTCGAGAGCCGACCGTCGGTTGCCAACGGTCTTTGTTAGGCGCTGAATGTGAGGGTTGCCGAGTCGATGATGGTTACCGATTCGAGTGATTCGACGAGCGCCGCCCAATCGATGGCGATGCTGCTCTGCTTGGGGAGTGTGGGTGGCGTGTCGCTTAGGGCGTAGAGGGTGATGGTGTACTGGTGGGTGCCGTTGCCGTTGGGGGAACATGGTGATGTGTAGGAGATTGCCGTTCCGTCTTTGTTCGAGCCTTGGAACCATTGGCCGTCACTGGCAGCACCGTGGGCGATTCCGCTCACCGATGGGTCGATATCCCACAGTGCGAGGTACGAGTTGGCATTCGTTGTGTCGTCCGGATTGGGGAAGTGGTGCATTGTGATCGCGAGCGAGCCGGCCTCGGCCGGAACGTCGCTCCAGGCGAGTGGGATGGAAGCCTCGACGCCGCCGTCTTTGGGTTCGCATGCGAA
>JAAELU010000358.1 GCA_024226255.1 bacterium
CCCATCGACCAGGAATACCCAAACGCGCCGGCGACTCCCTTGCCCAGAAGCACCTTTTCGTCGTCCGGCGTAATCACCGAGCCGCCGACCACAACCGGACTATCGAGCCCGTCGTCCTTCAACAAGGCGAGCACCTCGTCGATATATTCGAGATATTCCCAGGAGTGGGCGGAGAGCGCGACCAAATCGACATCCTCCTGCACCGCCGATTGGAGAATTGCCGACGGCAGGTTGAAGCGGCCGGTATAGACCACCTCCATGCCCGCATCGCGCAGCGCACTAGCCACCGCCATGGCGCCGACCTCGTGCTGGTCGAGCCCGAGAATGGCGATCAGAACCTTGCTGCTCATCGTTGGCATCTCCTCACGCCGCCGCCTGGGTGCCGGGCGGTGTAACCATGTTGAATGGGTCATAGGGCATGCCGTAGACCTCGCGCAGCACACCAGCCATCTCACCAGTCGTAACGCCGGCCTCATACGCGGCGACCATCGGGTAGATCAGGTTAGCCAGCTCATCCTCGGCGACCGTGCGCAGCTCGCTCAGCGCCTTGGCGACCGCATCCTGATCGCGTTCCCGCTTGAGCGCCTGGGTCGCGCCGATGCGTTCCCGGTGGGGCTTGATCTTCTCCTCGGCGACATCCTTGAGCAATCGATCCTCGTCGTCGGGAACC
>JAAELU010000359.1 GCA_024226255.1 bacterium
ACGCATCAAGTGCCTGTGGATTCGCACTGATACTTGGAGGGTCACCGGATTGGTGGTGGGGCCAGGCAAGACGCGTATCTCCCCCCAACTGTTGCCCGCCCAAAGCGGCGTGCAACGGGGGAGGAGACACCCTCGCGGCCGTCAACCGCTACCTGTCCGCTGATCCGCCCAATACGTGTCCTCTAGTAATCGCCGTCGTAGCGGACGCGGGCTACGACTGTCCCTGAGGCTGTCTGCAAGATGACCGTGTCGCCTCCGTTAGACCACACCGCGTCGTCGGCGCACCAGAAGCGATCATCGCCACCGTCGTTGCCACAGCCGGTGCGGATGCGAAGCTCACCGCCAGCATCGAGGACTTCACCGGCCGGGAATTCGTAACGGTGGGATGAGGACTCGTCCCGCAGTATCCAGTCGCTGAGCTCGATTGGCTCCTCACCATTGTTGCGGATGGTCACCCACTCGTCGGCCTTGTTTTCCCAGTCACGGCCGGCCGGGTCATATTCGATGTCGGCGACGGTTACCGCGTACTCGGCTGGGTCATCGCAAGCATCAGGCGACCACATGCCGAGTCGATTATCGAATGCCCGATCCGCCAGCTCGATGAGACTTCGCTCCTGAGGATCGCCGCTCTGAAGCACCAAGGCGTGCCCTTCGGCGACCATCGTGGCGTTGACGAACTCGCTTTCTGTGTAGACCGAGCGCAACAACCGCCCGAAGCGATCGTCGGCGTCCTCGCCATCGGCAACCAGCGTGACATCCTCGGAGTCGATCAACTCCCGCAGTCGGGCCCGGGCCACATTGCCATGGCACTCGTAGCCTTCAGGGGCGTTGATGCCGAGCATGCGGACTTCAACGTCACGGCCGTCAACCTCGGCTTCGAATGAGTCACCATCGAAGACATTGGTGACCTGGGCGGTTTCGCCGTCGGGTACGTCGAGGATGCTCGAAGACGGCGCAGCCGTTGTTGGGCCGGTAACGGGATGTGTGGTGTCTGCATTGAGCATGCCGCAGGCGGCAGCAGCGAGGCCCACTACGACGGCGGCCAGGAGAAGACGTTTCATCGGCGGCAACGGTAGTGGTCCGGCGCCCGACGGCCGGCATGCGCTCTCCAAGTGGATTCACTCCTGGGGTTCTAGCGTCTTGAGGCACATGCGCATTCTGGTTATTGAGGATGAAAGAGATCTGGCCCAGGCTATTGCGGTCGGGCTCCGCCGTGAGAGGTATGCGGTCGATATCGCCCTCAACGGGGCCATGGCCCGGGAACGGCTCGATATCAACCGGGCGCCGAATTCACCCTGTGGCTGCCGGCCACCAGCGATGCCGATATAGCCGCCATCGCTCCAGATGGGCTTCACCACACGCCCTGAGCGCACGATCGCGCACCGTGGTTGGTGGTATAGAGTGCGGTCCCGTCGCTGACACCCGAGGAACAGACGAACTTGGCCACCCTTGAAGATCTCCAGGCAGCTGTGCTTGGCATACCTGGAGTCGTCGGCGCCGAAGTCGCCGAAATGGATTCGGGTGCACCGTCCGTTCGGATTTGGACCGATGACAGCCGCGATCCCGCCGAACTCGATGCTGAGGTACGGGCGATTGTGTCTCGAGCGAGGGCAACTGGCGGCGAGCATCCTTCCCGGCAACGGCAATCCGCCGAGTCAGCGGACGCCCCGCCCGCGACCAACGCGACAGATGTGACGCCGGACCGGGCGACGGTAAGTCCATTGGCCTCTGCGCCCAATCCGTCACCGGTGAAGCGCTCTGGTCTGGGAAGGGGCCTCGACTCGCTCATTTCGGTTGCCGGCTCGGAACCGGCGCCTGCGCACCTGGTTTCGATCGATCTGACGACCCAGTCAAGTCTCGAGATGATCGCCATCGAGGAGAGCGCCGGCGGTGTCACCGTTCGCGCCATGGACACTGCGGGCGTAGTGGCCGAAGCCAAGGTGATCGGAGCGGCCGGCTCGATCAATCCGACGATTGTGGCGGCGGTCGCTGAGCTGCTCGGCGAGACACCAGCTCCTCGTTTGGTCTCGGTCGAGCTGCGCGACACCGAGGTGGCAGCCGTGATGGTCGTCACCCTCGAACTCGTCGATACGACTGTGGCCGCAGGAGCCGCCGTTGTTCAGGGTGGGATGCCGTTCACGCTTGGCAAGGCCTCGTGGGCCGCCATTCGCTCGGTACGGCCATAGATCGCATCTGAGGGGGCCTTCGGGGCGCCTCGATTCCGGCCCGGGGACAGATTCGGCCAAGCGAGCTGCCACAATTGCCTGATGAAGATTGTCTGCCCGCAGTGCGATGAGTCCGACGACCTGGCCGGGTCGCGTGCTGGCAACATCATAAACCTGACATGCGGAACCTGTGGACACCGGTGGCCACGCGACTTGAATGCCAAGTGTGAGGTCTGTGGCGGAGACGACCTGCAAACCGTGCCGCTGGCGATCGTCGAAAAGAGTCGGGGCACCCAGCTATCGATGGTGGGCACTCGTCCCATCGACCTCTGCTCCGTGTGTGACGCCGAGAAGCTGGCGAAGTATCACCGCAACCGGCCCAACCCGCTGCTTCCCGATGAGTTGCCCACGATCGGCAAGACGCCGGAGACGTAGGGCGGGAACGTCTGCGGCGTTCCTTGGGAGCTGGAAGGAACACTGCGTGTTCCCCGCAGCTCCAATGCTGGGCTAGAGGCGACCGATCAGTTGATCGACTGGGGCGAAGTCGTCGCGTAGAACTGAGGCGTCGCCTGCCCAGGCTCGCGCAACGTCGTCGGCGATCGTGGTTTCGGTGCTGCCACGCTTGTTCGTGTTGTCGATGACGGCCTGGAAGTCGATGGGTACCTTCGATCCAACCAGGACGAAGTTGCCCCCGGCTCGGTCATCGAGGTACGAAGCAGGAGCAATCGCCAGAACGTGCGGGAATACCGCGGCGATCGTGGCCAGCTCGGCCCTGGCAAAGTTGTGTGGGGGATAGTCGATCAGGTTCATGGCGTAGAGACCCTCGTCGGTGAGCCGATCGGCAACGGCTGAGAGGAACTCCTCGGTGGTGAGATGCCACGGCACACTGGGCCCGCCGAATGCGTCTCCCAGAACGAAATCGAACGAGCCCTCAGGGGCGTCGTAAATGCCGATGCGGGCATCTCCAACATCGACCACGAGGTCATCGGACAGCACGAGCCCGAGGTCGCGCTCGGCAATGCCGACCAGTGAGCCATCGAGCTCGAGTACGTGGTGGGTGCTCCCGGGGCGCACCGCGCTGATGTACCCGGGGAAGGTGAATCCGCCGCCGCCAACGTAGAGCGTTCGCAATGGTCCGGCGGGCAACGTGTCGATGACATCGGCCACGAGCTTGGCGTAGCGGAACTCCAGGTGGGTCGGGTCTTCGAGGTCGACATAGCTGTGGCGCAGCGTGTCGAGCCAGAGCGCTCGACCGGACGGCCGATCTTCGTCGACCACAACACGAGCACAGAAGTATGCGGTCTCCACTTCACACTGGGTTGGGGTGATCGCCATGATTCCGGTGCCGGCCACACCGAAGGCGACCACACTCAACATCGCTTGACCAGCGGATTTGCCTCCAAACTTCATCCAGGTGGCACCACCCGCCAGCAGCAACGCGGCCCCAACGACAAAGATCACAGTGCGGCTCGGAGCCGCCGCGATCAGGACAAACCCGGTGACGAACGTTCCGAAGATGGCTCCGGCCGAGGACACGGCCGAGAAGCCGCCGACGACCTCGCCTGTCTGGCCCAGGTCCTGAAGCTGCATCTTGACGACCGTGGGGGAGACGGCAGAAAGCACGAGGGCCGGCAGGAAGAACCCAATCGCCGAGCCCAAGACTGTCTCGGCTGGGCCGGCAGCTCGTAGCGACGGTCCAGCCCACCGAATCAGGGTTGGGGAGAGGAGAGTCAGGACCCCTCCGGCGATCAGGAGTGGGCCCAGCAATGACCCGGGATCGTGGCGGTCGGCCAGCCGGCCCCCGATCCAGGCGCCGAGCGATATTCCCGCCAGGACCGTGCCGATGATGCCGGTAAACGTCTCCAATGTGACGCCGAGATACGGCGCCAGCATCCGTCCCGCCATGATCTCGAGAACGAGGATCGCAGCACTTGCAAAGAAGACCAGAGCGAGAGCGGTGCGGCGTTGCATGGCGGGCAGTCTATGGCGCAAGCCGGCTGGGTCCATCACGGTATGTGGATGGCACGGCGCCGCGGCCTTGCGGTAGCGTCCTCATCTGGAGAAGGAGATGACATGGGTGATATCCCGGTCGCAATTGCAGTCGTGCTGGCCGTGATCGGAGCGGCGCTGCTCACGATGGCATGGAGCGCCTGGCACCACGGATACGGCGAGCCCGGTAACACCGCCGCTGTGTACAAGGTGGTCGGGGGCACTGTGGCCGGATGGCTATTCCTACTCCTCGGCGTCTATGAGGTTTTCAATTGAGCTGCCGATATCGGGAAGGGGCCAAGTCCCGATGCGGAGTGGGTATCATCCCGCCCGGGATCACCCACGAGGGCGTTTAGCTCAGCCTGGTTAGAGCGCTTCCCTTACAAGGAAGAAGTCGGCGGTTCGAATCCGTCAACGCCCACGGGAACGCCTGCGGCGTTCCTTGGGAGTCGTTGCTATGCAACGGCTCCGTTGTTTCACGCCTGGCCCGGGATTCGCCGATTGCGACTTCTGTCCGTCTGAGGATCGAACATCAGTTTGATGAGGAGGTTCGTGACTACGGCGCAGCAGTGGCTAAAGGCGAGTTGCGTCTTGAGTCCCACCTCACCGAGATAGCACTCTGCGGGCCGCGCCGCAGAGGCGAGATCCGCTCAGCTGGTCAACGCCGATCCAGGCGGTCGGTTTCTAGTTGGCGGAGCCGTTGACGTTCTCGCCGAAACCGTCGCCGACCTCTGCGATGCCTCCGATACCCGGGCTGTTCTGGCTCCAGCTTTGATCGCCGCCAGCCCTCAACCTGTCTGCTTTGCCATAGATCACCGAGACCCTCCCCGCACCGCTGATAGCTCCAACGTCTTCGCGGCCGACGCTGATCAGAAGGTCGTCGTTGCCGTTGCCGTCGAAATCGCCCGTGGCGACCGACCAGCCCATGAGATCGCCGGCATCATTGGTGCCCTTGATGCCCTTGCGGTCCTGGTGCCAGATCTGGTCTCCGGTCCCAGCGAGTCCGGAGCCAGAGCCGTAGATCACGTGCACTGAACCGGTGTCGGCGACCCCTCCCACGTCATCCAGGTACGTGCCGATAGCGAGGTCGTAGTGGCCTCCGTCGTCGAAGCGACCGGTGGCAAGCGACCAGCCAAAGCCGTCATCGTCGCGTGCAGTACCTCGAATGCCGTCGGTGTCGCGATGCCATATCTTGTCGCCACCCGTCTTGAGTCCATCGGGGCCACCCCGAAGCACATGCACCGATCCGGAGTCCACTGCACCGCCGAAGTCATCGAAAGGCACTCCGATGGCCAGCTCGTCATATCCGTCGGCGTTGAAGTCGCCGGCGGCCAGGGCATGACCGAAGCGATCACTCACCTGGGGTGAGCCGCCAATGCCGGCTGTATTGCGGTGGAGTAGATCGTCACCGGCCTTTTGGAGCCCGGTCGAGGCTCCGTAGAGGACACTGACTGATCCAGCGGCATACAGGCCGTCCACTGTGTCGTCTCTAGCGCCGATTGCTAGATCGTCGTAGCCGTTGCCGTCGAAGTCTCCTGTCGCCAGGCTTCGACCGAAGAGTGCCGATTGCCTGAGGTCGCCCTTGACCCCCGATGTGCCTCTGTGCCAGATCTTGTCGTCGCTGGTTGACAATCCTCCGCCAGAGCCGTGGAACACCTGCACGCTGCCGGCGTTGGAGATGCCGCCGACGTCATCGCCGTAAGCTCCCACAGCGAGGTCGTCTCGGCCGTCGCCGTTGAAATCCCCCGCTGCCAACGCCCATGCCCACCGGTCGCCGAACCGTGCCCGGCCGGCAACGCCCGCCACGTCCCGATGCAAGAACTGGCTCGCGCCGGAAACCAGTCCGCTGGCCGACCCGAACAGCAGATGCAACGCTCCGGCCTGCTCTGTTGTCCCGACAGCTTCGCCGGGCGAACCGACAACCAGATCGGCATAACCGTCGCCGTTGAAGTCACCGCATTCAATACTGAGGCCGAAGAGGTCGCCGTCTTCCGCGGCACCAGCCACACCGGCCGAATCCTGGGTCCATAGCTGATTACCGGTGGACGCCAGCTTCTCCGCCAACCCGTAGATGACGTTGACCGCTCCCGCTTGAAGCGCGGCTCCAACATCCTCACGACTCACCCCGATAGCCGCATCGTCGAAGCCATCGCCGTCGAAATCGCATTGGTGGCTCCCGCCGGTAGCCACAGCCGCAGGAATCACCAGGAAAAGCGAACTAACCAAAACCACCGCAGGAAAGATACGTCTCACGCCAACCCCAAGCACTCTCATCTCACGAGCTGGAACCATACAGAAATCGACAATCCCAGGCCAGGCTGGCCTGAACGTGTACTGCACCTAGGTCGCCTGCTCTCCAATCGTCCGGTTTTGCATCCGAAGGTGCGCACTTCGCCTGTTGAGTCAACTTCCCCCCGCCGTGGTCGGCCTGACTCGGCCGGGACTACAGGTGTGGGTCCGTCGTGCTCGACTTCGATGCCGAGGGCAAGTTGCTGGGCATCGAACTGCTTGGCATCAGTAACACACCCAGGCGCGAGAGCATCGACCTGCTAGCGGACGCTGCCCACGGTTCCTCTTCATAATCGGCGGCAACAATCTCTCTTGTGTTGGCTAAATGACCGCCGCTGGTGACACTCTGGAAGCTCGTGACTACGGCACGTCGAATTCAAGCCAGATTTCGGCTCTGCCACCCTGGCTACCGGGTGTCGCGCTGTTGTCGTCGGGAGAATGGAGCCCGCTTGGACCGGCGTGAGTTCTCCGTCGATGTCGATTCGGAGTGAGACGCCTTCAGCGTAAGTCACGTGGGCTCGGAGTTTGCTCTTTCGCCCAAACAGACGCAGCCTTCCCCGGTGACAGCCCTCGTCGTCAGGTCGCTCGCTGCGACAGTTCGCGTCGACAGAGTATGGTCGGAGAATCGTCGGCAGAAAGGCAGTCCAAGGTGCAAGAACTGGGCGAGTGGACCATCAACTATCTCCCTACAGAGGGCGGGAGGTATACGGGCAAGCTCACCGTCACAGACGAGAAGCTGCTCTTCGTGTCGTTGTATGAATCAAGCAACAAGACGATCGTCAAAGCCATCTTCCTCGACGTTGGTACCTTCGCCGCGGCCGGCGGCCACAGCGTCTATCGCTACTCAAACGACGATGAGGCAACAGTTGATCTGCCCACAGCCGAGATCGTTCGAGTCGAGGCAGCCAAGAAGGGGATGATGAAACGGGCCGTGGTGACTATGAAGGACGGTGAGCAATTCGTCTTTGACTACGGCATGCTGTCGGTCAAGAAACTTGTTGCCGCAATCGAATCCGTGATGTCCGGCTGACCCCACAACGGAGCGCCTCCGTGGGCAAGGATGAAGCCCGGTGTCGGCGCCAGAAGTCGGTTCGAGTTGCTGCCAACGTCGTAGTTCGCGAGCAGGTCGATCACCGTTGGATTCGCCGCGATGACCTGATCGTCCTGGAAGACGGCGGTTGCCCAGCTTGCAAAGGTTTCGCTCTCGTCAACAATCCCGACAGATATCGAATCCAAGGGTGTCTCCTTGGGTTGAGGAGCTGAGAACCAGGCCGCGCTGCATAACTACTGCGAGTACAAGCGCGCCTCCCGCTTGGTGAGGATGGTGCTCCCGCGTGGTGCGGAACCCGTGATCGCGATGGCCGGGACCGTCACAATCGTTCCCCGACCGGTCGGAGAGCGGCGAGCAATCGGCGGTCAAAACGATCGAGGTCGAGCCCAGACGCCAACTTGGCACGGTTGCGCCGCTCGACCTCCTGGCTCCAGAAGGACACTGCCTCGGCGTTGTCCGAAGGCGTTCTGGCAACAGAGCGCCCGACAGCGGCTGCTGCCGCGCCGTAGAACACTTGGTCGGCGCCGGGAGGCGCCCATCCGACACTTTCCCAATCCACCAACCACGGCGTGGCGTCACCTATCTGGCGGAGATTCCACGGGGCGAAGTCGCCATGGGACGGCTCCCACCCAGTCGGCGGATCCGCCGGCGACGGCAACTCGCTGAGTGCTGTCCTGATGTCTTCGTGGACGGCCTGCGACGGCGCATCTTTGGGCATACGATGCATTCGTGGCGGCATCGGGCTCAAGACGATGTAGCGCCACCCGGCGACCGTACCCGAGCCCAGCAAACGCGGAGCGACAAACGACCGCACCGCCGATCGTTCCGCCAGGCCCAAGGCCGCCTCCTCTCGATCAATCCCTGAATGGTCGTCGGATCTGGCCTTGACGAATCCAACAGATCGGTCCCCTGCGACTAGGACCATCGCCAAGCCCTGCCGTTTGTCCGGTCGCTGATAGACCGTATGGATGTCGAATTCACCGGCTGCTTCGCCCACTTCTTCGAGGAGGTTGCCCCAGGCATCTTCAGCCAGCGGCGGATGCCACATCCGAGTGCGGCCGGGTAGCAACCGGGAGCCGCCAACCGTGACCAGGGACCAAGCCATCCGTTGCCCCCAGACTGCCCTGGTGGCGCACGGCGCATAGGTGGCGATGGCGGCCAGTGCAGCAGCTCGACGCGTCGGGACGCATATGTTGTTCCACCTCGGAGGGAACCGCTTGTGGCGAAGCGGAACCAACCTATGCCGTCACGATATTGCCGCCGCTGTGGCCGCGAGCGGCCATGGCGTGGCGGGTGTCCATGATGAGGATGGACGACTCGGCGAGAACAGAGAAGTCGATGGTTTGGTGGTCGGTGCAGATGATGGCCGCATCGAACCGATCCAGCTGTTCCGACTCGAAGGCAATGCTGTGCAGTATCCCTTCCGTCGTCTCGAGGCTTGGGACATATGGATCGTGATAGCCAATTGCAGCCCCCCGACGAGCCAGGTCCTCCAGCAGGCCAAACGCCGGAGACTCCCTGACATCGCTGATATTGGGTTTGTAGCTGGCTCCGATGACCAGGACCCGAGCGTCCGTCAGAGCCTGGCCGGCGTTTTCCAGCTCAGTGGCCAGTCGATCAACAACGTATGTGGGTACCGAGCCGTTGACTCGAATCGCGGTCTCAGTCAATGCCAAGGGTGCGCCGCCCATGCGACACTTCCAAGCGAGATATGCCGGGTCGACCGGGATGCAGTGACCTCCAACCCCGGGTCCCGGGTAGAACGGCATGAAGCCGAATGGTTTGCTCGCCGCTGCATCGATCACCTCCCAGATGTCGATGCCCAGGTGGCCCAACGACATCTTCAGTTCGTTCACCAAGGCGATGTTTACCGCGCGGAAGGTGTTCTCGAGGAGTTTGGCCGCCTCGGCTGTTTCTACGGTGCTGACTGCGTGGACCTCGGCAAACACCTCCTCATAGAGAGCGACCGCCACCCGAGTGGACTCGTCGTCGATGCCGGAAACCAGCTTCGCCACAGTGGTGAAGTCTTTTGCTCCACCGGGGTTGATACGTTCAGGGGAGTATGCGACTAGGGGGCTCTGTGGAGCGCCATCCGTCCCATCGGAGCTGTGGCCTGTGAGGACTGGGACCACAACCTCGCGAGTAGTCCCGGGGTATGTCGTGGATTCCAGGACGACGAGTTGACCGGGCTTTCCGTGGCGGGCAATGGCTGTGGCCGCGGCCACAACTTGGGACAAGTCAGGGAACCGTTGCTCATTGAGCGGAGTGGGAACGCACACAATGATGGCGTCGGCTCGAGCAAGATCCTCTGCTCGGGTGGTTGGCTCGAATGCCCTGGCAGCGGCGAGATACTTGAAAGTGAGTTCGTCGAGGTGGCCGATGTATGGCTGCCCGACCTCGAGGTCGGCGATCCGGGACTCGTCGCTATCAATTCCGATCGTATGAAAACCGGCTTTGACCAGAGCGTGTGCCAGGGGCACGCCGACATAGCCCATGCCGATGATGGCGATCGTGGCAGTTTTGTCATGGAACCGATTCACGAGGGCGCGGCTCGATGCATACTTGCCGTGCGCACCGGTCACGACGATCGTCCCATGCGCCGTCACGCTCCGTTCTGTCCTCTGACGGGTCAAGTCTATCCCTTCGTTCGTCCCCGGTGGCAGTCGAGTCGCTCGGTCCCGGTATCATTTGGGTCGGAACCGTGGGGGCTCATGGAACAATCTGCCGCGACACTCGTAATCAGTCCACACATCGATGACGAAGTTCTGGGTTGTTTCTCGTACCTTGGTCCGCGGACTCGGGTTCTCTATTGCGGCGTCGAGGATCGTCCTTCGGTTTCCGGCGAGGAGCGAGTCGCGGAGATGCAGCGAGCATCCGACGAACTTGGCTTCGGCTGGGATCTCCTGGACAACGAAGTCAATCAATATCGGATGGCCGAGTTGATCGAGCCGATCGAGCGATGGCTGAACGATTACCGGCCGGAGGCGGTGCTGATACCGCAGCCGGCCTCCTACAACCAGGATCATCGGGCGGTCTTCGACGCTGCCATGGTGGCCACCCGGCCCCACGATGAGAACTGGCTGGCACCTCGAGTCTTGGTCTACGAGCAGCCGCACACCCTGATGTGGCCCGTGGCCCCCGCCATCGAGCCGACTCTGTTTCGCGAGATAGACATCGCCGCCAAACTTGCGACCTATCGCCTCTATGACTCGCAGGTGCGAGCGCACCGCTCCGCTGAGATTATTGAGGCGCTGGCCCGTCTGCGTGGGGCTCAGATGGGGCGACCCTACGCCGAAGGCTTCGGTGTGAAGCGCCTGATCCGCTCGACACTCCCGTAGGTGCATCTTGCCTCCCCAGAGGCAAAATGCCCTGGCGCCCGACTACTGTCCGTGGTTCCCTGCCTTATGGGTGCCACGGCTCGAGACGAGCTGTGCTGGAGGAGGAAGCGCAATGACGGCGCGAGTGCTGGTGACGGGCGGCTTGGGGTTCATCGGGTATCACCTCTGCCACAGCTTGCTGGAATCTCCTGATGTGTCACGTCTCACGATCGTCGACAACTTGTCTTCGACCAGGCTGGACTACTCGGACCTCGAGGATCACGCCGAGATCATCATTGACGATATGCGCAATGTGGGCACCGGTCGCTCCTTCGACGAGATCTATCACCTGGCCAGCCCCGTCGGATCAGTCGGAATCCTGAAATACAGCGGCATGATCGCCGGCGACATCATCGGCTTGGCCGAGAGGGCGGCGGAACTAGCCGAGGCGGGTGGATCACGTCTCCTCTATGTCTCTTCATCGGAGGTCTACGGCCGCGATGGTTCTCACGACGAGGGCGCTCCCCAGATCGTGCCCTGTCGACGCGGAGCCCGAATGGAATACGCTCTTGGCAAGCTGACCGCCGAACACGTGCTGCTGAATCGGGCCACCGCCCGAGACCTCGACGTCCGCATTGCGAGACCGTTCAACGCCATGGGCGAGTGGCAGAGCGCCAGAATCGGTTTTGTCGTGCCACGATTCTTCGAGGCCGCACTGACCGGTCGGCCATTGACGGTCTTTGGTGACGGCACACAACGCAGATCGTTCTGCCATGTCAGCGACATCGTTGATGGCATAACGGCCGTCCATGAGCGTGGCCAAACCGGCCATGTGTACAACGTGGGAAACCGGGACAACGTCACGACCATCCAGGACCTGGCCGAGACGATTCGCACCATCACCGATTCGGAATCCGCCATATCGTTGGTCGATCCGACCGAGCTGTATGGACCGTCGTACATCGAGGCTTTCGACAAGATCCCCGATGTTGGGAAGGTTGCCGATCACACCGGTTGGTCGCCCCGGCTGGGTCTTCAGCAGTCTCTGGACAAGGTTCATGGCCACTATGTGAACCGTCGGGCGACAGATCTCGTGCCTGGGGCCGTTTGATCGATGGATGCCTCTGTGACACCGGCGGGGGCAGTGGCGGCAACGCCGGGTCCCGAGCGAGTGCGCTTCGGTCGCCTCGAGTTCACGACAGGCTCCCGCCAGGTAGGTCGCGCGATCTTGCGCGACTGGTTGGGTCAGACAGAGCGGCCAAAGCTGCTCGTCGGCTTCATCAACCCTCATGTCTACAACGGTGCCGGTGCGCACGCTGACGTCGCAGAGTTTCTCGAGAGTTGTGACTTCGTCTGTGTCGATGGCATCGGCGTGACCTTTGCGGCGAAGTTGCTGGACCGGACCAGGCTGTCACGAGTCGTCGCTACTGATCTGTTCGACGACCTTGTCGGTGGGTTGGGTCGATCGGTCGATGCCGTGCTCGTCGGCGCCACCAGCACTGAAGTTGTCGCCGCGGCCGACCAGTTGAACAAGAAGTCGAAAGAGCTGCGCGTCATCGACACGATGGACGGCTTCTCCGATGCAGCCGACTACGAGGCGTTCTTCACCAAACACCGCGAAGTCGACGTGGTGCTCGTCGGTGCCGGATCGCCAAAGTCCGAACAACTGCTGCTCGCCGCCCACCGGGTATGTCGTAGCGCATTGTCCTTTCACATTGGCGCGGGAACAATCAAGCTGTACTCCGGCACGAAACGCAGAGCACCCAAGCTCGTTTCACGATTGGGCTTCGAGTGGATGCACCGAATCATCTTCGAGCCGCACACCCGGTCGCGGTATGTCGGAGGTGCCTGGACGTTCGCATCCGATCTGCTGCGATCCAAGAGAGCGGGAGCGCGATCGTGAGAGTGCTCATTGCGAACCCGGCATTCCGCCGTCCACTGACCGGCGACATGGAGCGGTACATGCTTGGCTCCGGGATGCGCTTCCCATGGTCTCTTGCCAAACGGCCCGACGAGCGTCCTCGGTACGCCATGTTCCCCTTCTTCCTGGCCTACACCGCGGCGCTGCTCGAGCAGGATGGTGTCGATGTCCGGGTTATTGATGCGGTGCCGCTCAACCTCACCGCAACCGAATTCGAAGGGCGGGTAGCTGAGAGCGCTCCGGATCTGCTCGTTCTCGAACCCAACACTGCCGTCATCGATGACGTCTTGGCACTGGTCGCCCGACTGCGCCGCAGCCGGCCCATGGCCGTCGCACTAGTCGGGGTGCACGCCAGTGCGTCGTCTGATGAACTCATGCGAGACAATGCTGATGTCGACTTCATCGTCCACGGCGAATATGACGTGGCCGTTCGCGATCTGGTCAGAGCACTCACCGGGCTGCGGCTCATCAATGATGTCCCTGGCATTAGCTATCGCGATGGGGAAGAGGTGGTGACCACCGGTCCCAACGTGCCTATCTCGACACTTGATGAGCTGCCGCCTCCGGCGCGTCACATGTTCCCGGCCTACTTCGACAACGACATGAGCCTCTACTTCGACGGGTTCTGCCAGAAGCAGCCGGCGTTCCACATGCACACCAGCCGGGGATGCCCGTATCGCTGCAACTTCTGCGCGTGGGTGCAGGTGCTCTATGAGAGCGGCCAGCAACGGTTCTTCTCGCCCGAGCGCGTCGTTGACGAGATGGAGATGCTGGTCAGCGACTGGGGCGCCGAGGAGATCTACTTCGACGACGACAACTTCTCGGCTCGTCCCAAACATGTGGAGGCCCTCTGTGAGGAGCTGGTGCGACGGGGGCGGCCCGTCGCGTGGTCGGCAATGGCCGATGCCATGGGCCTCAGTGAGAAGCTCCTGGACACAATGGCCGACGCCGGGTGCATCGGCATCAAGTTTGGCCTCGACAGTGCTGATACCCGCGTCCTCTCGGCGACCAAGAAACCGCTGCGGCTCGAGCGCCTCGAAGGAATTGTCGGCCGCGCTCGGCAACGTGGCATCAAGACCCACGCAACGGTCGTTTTCGGCTTGAGCGGGGAGACTCGAGAGACGATGAACAAGACCTTTGACTACTCCTGCCAGCTAGACATCGACTCCATCCAGTTCAGCATTGCCACACCTATCCCCGGGACCACGCTCTACCAGGAGCTCGAGCAAGAGGGACGCCTCAACTTCTCGTCCTGGGATCAATTCGACGGTGCCAATACCTCGGTGATCGACTACGACGACTTCCCCCGTGCGTTCATCGAGGACTTCCAGGCGTCGGCGCACAGCCGCTGGCTCCGCGCCAAGTTGCGCAATCCCCGATGGGTGGCCCGCCAGTTCCGTTTCCTCGTCCAGCTGACCCGCAATCAGGGAGTGGCCGGCCTCAAGCGGCGACTGGGCCGTGGGGCGCGCCTTGCTCGCGGCGACGCCGTGTCGTTCGCGGCGGATCAGCCGGTGCGCAGTCTGCGCAGGTGAGGCGATGCGAATTCTCTTTCTGAACTCCGAGGCAGAGCTGCACAACAACGGCGGTGACAAGGTTCTGCTGATGACCGTGGAAACTCTGGCGGCCCACCACGAGGTCGAGGTGCTGCTGCCGGTTCCGGGGCCGCTGGTTGATGCCATACGAGACCTCGGCGTTCGCTGTGACGTTTCCAGCTACCCGATCGTGCGCCGCAACACAGCTCGGCCGCTGGCCGCTGCCAGATACTTTGCCGGCCTCGTGGCGTCGACCTTCCGTCTGTGGCGTCATGTGCGGCGCCGCGAGGTCGATGTTGTGTACGCCAACTCCCTTGGCGTCGTCCAAGGCGCCGTGCTTCGACTGCTGAGTCGTCGCCGCCGACACATATGGCACATTCACGACATGATCGACCGGCCCAGAGTGGTCAACCGGGTGTATTCGCGGCTCATTGCCTACGGTGCCGACATCGCCGTCTGCGTCTCGGAAGCCGCTCGCCATCACTTGCCATTCCGCCGAGACAACTTGCGCGTCGTGTGGAACGGGATACCCCCGGTGGTGCCCGAGCCGCAGTTCGCCGCGACCGGCGACCCTCCGGTTGTCGGAGTGATCGGCCGCTTCAACAAGACCAAGGGCCATGTGGAAGTGGTGCGAGCCGCCGCGATCCTCCGGGACAACGCGGCCAGCTTTCGGGTGCGGCTCGTCGGCGGAACCTATGGCGGCGACACCTCCGAGCTGATCGAAGTGAAGCGATTGGTTACCGAACTCGAGCTGGGCGACATGGTGAGTGTCGAGGGCCCCGTGACCGATGTCGGCGCCGTCTATCAGGGACTGGATGTCGTTGTCGTTCCAAGCCTGCTGCTCGATTCGTTCCCCACGGTTGCGCTCGAAGCGATGTCGGCCGGCAAGCCCGTGGTCGGCTACGACAGCGGCGGTCTGCGGGAGATGCTGGACGGCGACACCGATTGTGTCGTGCCAAGCGGAGATGTCGATAGGCTCGCAACACTGCTGCAGCGAATGCTCGAGGACGAGGCCTGGCGCCAAGCAACGGCACGTCGCCAATACTCGCGATACCTGGAGCACTTCACTCTGTCTGAATATCAAGACAGGCTGTGGACGGCGTTAGGCGGAGTGTTGGGAGCCGAGCCGTCGGGGCACCACACCGAGGTCGGCCAGTGAAGGTCCTGCTCTGCCACCCGAATCAGCTCGTCAGTTTCGACGGGGTCAAGGCCCGGCCGATGGTTGGTCCTCCGTTGGGTCTACTGCTGGTTGCCGCCTACCTACGCGAGGCGCAACC
This sequence comes from bacterium, assembly GCA_024226255.1. Classification (GTDB taxonomy): domain Bacteria; phylum Actinomycetota; class Acidimicrobiia; order Spongiisociales; family UBA5794; genus JAHEJX01. Next base: position 15,542 of record JAAELU010000359.1, read on the forward strand.
GGAGGTCAGTCTCGAGGCGTACGACGCTCGTGTCTCGGCCGGTCGGTGGGTTGACGGCAACGGCGATCACATCTTTGGCGACACCGATGCCCAAATCCGGGACCGCCTGCAGGTGGCAAATCCCGACATCATCGGTATCTCCAACATGTTCTCGGCGCAGGTTGGGCAGGCCTATCGTATGGCCGACATTGCCCGAGCCGCGTGTCCTGAAGCCACCGTCGTCATCGGCGGCCCGCACGTCTCTGTCTATCCGCTCGAAGCAATCGAGCGTGAGTCGATCGACTGGGCTGTTATGGGGGAGGGGGAGAAACGTTTCGCCGCTCTCGTCGAGGCTCTGTCGGCGGGGATGCCTGTCGAGATCGAGGGTGTCGTCGGACACCCCGATGACTTGGCGTTGCTGCGCTCGAACCCACGAGTGCCGATTTCGTTCATTGCGCCGCTCGACGAGTTGCCGCTGCCTGCATACGACCTCATTGAGATGGACGCGTATTTTGAGTTGGTCCGCAAGGGTTTCTCTCCGCGATACCGCGAGTGGGGCGAGAAGCCGATCAGCATGATCACCAGCCGTGGCTGTCCGCATCGGTGCGTGTTCTGCTCGATCCAGACGACCATGGGCTATAAGTTCCGTGCTCACTCGGTGGACTACGTTGCCAAACACATTCGGCATCTGGTCGACGAATACGGCGTCGACTTCATCCACTTCGAGGATGACAACTTCACGCATGTGCCCGAGCGCTACGACAGCATCATCGACTTCCTCGTTGGGCTCGAACCGGGCTTGCAGTGGGACACACCGAACGGCGTACGCGGGGACACATGGACTCGAGAGCGCGTTCGGCGGGCCAGGCAGTCGGGATGTCAGTTCCTTACAGTTGCCGTCGAATCTGCAGTGCAGAGGGTGCTCGACGAGATCGTCCGCAAGCGTCTCGATCTCGACGCCGTCGACGACCTGATGCGTTTCTGCAACGACGAGGGTCTCCGGCTACATGCCTTCTACATCATCGGCTTCCCCGGCGAGACGCTGGACGAGATGCAAACGACCGTTGAGTACGCGCTGGATCGCTACCGCCGATTCGGTGTGACCCCATTCCTGCAGCCCTTGATACCGATTCCCGGCACAGACGTGTACAAGCAGATCGTCAAAGAGGGCCTGTACGTCGGTGAATTGCGCACGCAGTACAACCAAGTGAGGACCGACGACTTCAACCCTGATGATGTGCAGCGGATCTACAAGGAATACCTGCGCAAGAGACTCCGGATCTTTGCCCGCAGAACGCTGACCTCGGCGAAGGACTTCACCTACAACGTCAAGCTCGTGGCGACCTACCCGCAGGCAGTGGTGCACGCCATCAAGAATGCCAGGAAGGCCTCCGGCTGAATCCATGGCGATACTTGTCACCGGGGCGACCGGGTTCGTTGGTAGCCACCTGATCACCCGTCTGGCTGCGGGGGGAGCGCCGATCCGCGCCCTCGTCCGACGCCACGATGATTCACTGGCCACCAGAGGTGTCGATTGCATCATCGGTGACCTCAAAAACAAAGCAGCACTGGTTGAAGCGACCTCGGGGGTCGAAACGGTTTACCACCTCGCCGCCGTGACCATCGGCGGATCGGGCGACCTGTGGGAGACCAACGTGGACGGCACACACCGCCTCATGGAGGCGTGCCTCAGCAACAAGGTGAGGCGTGTGATCTTTGTGAGTTCGGCCTCGGCGTACCGGGCTCCGCTGGTCGGTCCAATCGACGAGTCGGCCCCACTCGGCGGTGTCGAGCGCTACGGACAGAGCAAGGCCGCGGCTGAGACCGCCGTTCGCGATGCCGGGCGCGGCCGGATGGAGACCGTGATCCTTCGTCCCTGCCAGGTCTACGGCTCAAACGACCGCACCGGCTACACCGGACGGCTTCTGCGGGCTGTGGCGGGGCGGTATGTGCCGGCCGCCCGCGGCTCGGCCCGGTTCAGCCTCGTGCACGTCGACGATGTGATTGATGCCCTCGAACTTGCCGCGGCGGTTCCAGCCGACGGCCCCGGCGTGTTCAACATTGCGGGACCGGGCCAGACCTCGCTCAGCGAATTGGGTGGAGAAGGCACGGAGCGTCGCTTCGCCATACCGAAGTGGGTGCTACAAAGCGCGCTGAGCGGTCGCTGGTTGGTTTGGGCGATCCGTAACCCAAATGTTCGACCGCCCTGGCGGTCCTACGCTCCATCCACCTTGCACGGCTCGATGTGGCTCGGAGGTCCCGAATACGACACTTCCCGAGCACGCACCGTGCTCGGCTTCGTCCCCAAAGTCGACCACTCCAAGGGGTTGCACCAAGTGCTTGTACAGAACACAGCACCCGACTAGGCGGACGACTATCTGTCGCCCCGGCTGGTGATCTTGCCAAGGCCTGTGACCTTGTCGGTGAGCCGCGGCGAGCCGTAGTAGTCGATACTGCCGACCCCGCTGACGGTTGCATCGAGTTCGCCCGTCACCCAGACGGTGGCGTTGCCGGCGCCCGAAGTGGTGACGTTGGCAGTGGTGCTGCGCAGGTCGGCGGCTTGGTAACTACCCGCGCCCGACAGCGTCACGTCTTGGGTGCCGACCTCACCTCCGAGCGTGATCGTGCCGACGCCGCTGAGCTCGACATCCAACTGGTCTGCGGTGACGCTATCGATGGTGATATCGCCGGCACCGGACAACGTGAGTGTCAACGACTCACCGGAGCTGGTGGTCAACTGGAAGTTCCCTGCGCCAGATAGCGTCAATCCGGTGATGTCCGGCATTGATATCACGTATTTGACCGATTCGGTTGGATCGATGTCGATCCCCGACTCGGTGGCAATCGTGAGGACGCCGTTGGCAACCGTTGTCTCGATGTGAGCCAGCAAGTTGTCGTCGGTTTCGATCGTGAAGAGAGGGCCCGATCCCTCCGTGAGGATGACATTGCCCTCTCCGGCCAGCGTGACCTGGTCGAAGCCGGATAGGTCACGAGTTTCGGTTGTGATCGTTCCGCTCCCGGCGACGTCCGTGTTATTCAAGTCGAGTCCGTCGCCGCACCCAGTGGCTACCAGGCTCAACAGCAGCAACGCGGCAAGCGCGATCTTGGATTGCATCGTCCTTCATCTTTCGGGGTGCCGGATGACCCTATTGGCGTCCTCAGTCGGTTTTGGGCTTCTTGACGGCGACAATCCCCTCGGGTGTAGAGATACTTGTGTGGCCGTCCTCCCACCGGATTTCGTACGAGTTATCTCGGATATCGACGATCTTGCCGGTTTGGGATCGTTGCCCGACCCTCTTTGTCATATGGGTAACTTGGGTTCCGCGTCGCAGCATCGTGCACCTCCTACCCAAATAGTACGGAGGCTTGCCGCCAAGAGAAGGGGCCGAATGCCCCCTTTCGTGCTGAGAATCGGCCCGACCGACTAATAAGCCTCAGGGACGAAGGTCTGATCCGCCAGCGGCGGCCTCACATAGGCAAAGGCATCATCGCGAGGTGGTAACGAGATCGGCGGCACCTCGACCTCCTCGTAAGGGATCGATGACAGGAGATGGCTGATCGTGTTGAGCCGCGCCTTCTTCTTGTCATCGGCATCGACCACGAACCACGGTGCCTGCTTGATGTCGGTGTGGGCGAACATATCGTCTTTGGCCTTTGAGTACTCCACCCAGCGGCGTCGCGATTCGAGATCCATGTCGCTCAGCTTCCAACGGCGCTTGGGATCGTGGATGCGAGCTTGGAAGCGTCGCTCCTGCTCATCGTCGCTCACCGAGAACCAGTACTTGATCAGGATTATCCCGGAGCGGACGAGCATCCGTTCGAACTCGGGGCACGAACGGAGGAATTCCTGGTACTCCTCTTCGGTACAGAACCCCATGACCCGCTCGACTCCGGCCCGGTTGTACCAGCTGCGATCGAACATCACCATCTCGCCGGCCGCCGGCAGATAGGGGACATAGCGCTGGAAGTACCACTGCGTTTTTTCGCGTTCGGTTGGAGTACCCAATGCCTCAACCCGACAGACCCGGGGGCTCAGCCTCTCCGTGATCCGCTTGATGACCCCGCCTTTGCCGGCGGCATCACGGCCCTCGAACACAACAACAACCTTTAGGTTCTCCTGGCGTATCCAGCGCTGCAGCTTGGCGAGCTCATTCTGAAGACGGCTCAGTTCACCCTCGTAGAACTCTTTGTGCAAACGCCCGTCGGCCTTGTACTGGGGGTCGTCGTCTTTGGCCGGTTGGGTTGTATCAACGTCAGTCACGTGTTATCTCCTTCTCACCAGCAGAATACCGGATCATCGGCAATCCCCCCAAGGCGAGGATCAGAGTAGATGAGTTTCGGGAGCGGAGTAGCCTGCGGTCATGGATTTCTCGACGCTCACCGAGCAGCTCATGGGTCTCGGCACCGGCCGCTGGGCAATTCATCATCGCGCCGTCCAAAAGCTGTGGGCAGGCGAGGATGTCGTCATGCTCTCGATCGGTGAGCCGCAGCTGGGCACTCCCGCTGGAATTGTCGATACGGCCGTCGAGAGTCTCCGGACCGGCCGCACCAAGTACGCCATTGGACGTGGTGAGCCGGCGCTGCTGGAAGTCATCGCCGACCGCTACACGAAGCGATCTGGGCGTGTGGTAGGTACCGACCAGGTGACTTTCTTTCCCGGGTCGCACACGGCGTTGTACGCACTGTGCCAAACGCTGCTCGAGGCCGGCGATCATATTTTGGTCCCGGATCCCTTCTACGCCGCCTACGAAGGGATTATCAGGGCTTCCCGAGCCGAGATGATCCCGGTGCCGCTGCGGCCGGAGAACCGATTTCACCTCGAGATCGATGCCTTGGAGAAGGCACTTACGCCCCAGTCCCGGGTGCTGATTCTCAACAACCCACACAACCCGACTGGGGCCGTCCTCAGCCGGGACCGGGTCCGCGAGGTGGCGGAGTTTTGCCGTCGCCACGACCTGTGGCTCATTTCCGACGAGGCGTACGAGCAGCACGTTTACGAGGGCGAGTTCGTTTCCCCCTTCGATATGGAGGAGTTCTCCGACCGCATTGCAGTGATTTGCAGCGTGTCCAAATCGCATGCAATGACTGGGTGGCGATGCGGCTGGGCGGTCGGTTCGCCCGAATTGCTCGACCATCTGGTGGCCGTTTCCGAGGCGATGATGTTCGGCGCTCAACCGTTCTTGCAGGACGCTACGGCGTATGCACTAACCCATCATTTTGATGACCTGGACCACATGATCGCCGACTACGCCCGGCGCGCCCGACTGGCGACCGAGCTTATTGCCAAGTCCGATGCAGTGACCTGCCATATGCCACAGGGCGGGATCTTCGTGATGGTCGATGTCCGCTCCACAGGCCTCAGCGGCGACGAGTTCGCCTCACGGCTCTTGGAGGACAAGCTGGTCGCCACGATGCCGGGCGAATCGTTCGGTCGATCTGGGGCCGGCCACGTGCGGATCAGCCTGACTGCGGCCGACGAAAGCATCACCACAGGGTGCAACCGTGTGATCGAATTGGCGGAAAGCCTCACCAGCTAATCGCTCACGATGGGGGGGAACCTTCGCGCCTTGCTGCGGGCTAGTTGCCTTCGAGTTTGGCCAGCCGATCCTCGAGACGAACCAGCTCGGCTTGCAGACCGTCGAGGTCTCCCAAGCGGTCCATGGCTCGGTGCATTCGATGGAGGATGGTCGGGTCGATCCCTCCGCCGAAACCCGCCTGGCCTCCGGAGATGTGGGACAACCGGTTGCCGTAATGATCAGTGAGGCGCCGCTTCACATCATCGATCCGGCGCCGCAGCTGATCGATCGACAGATGATCAGTCCATGAGTCTCGGAACTCTCTCAGCTCGAGGCGCAGCGCCGCCTCCTGTTCCCTGAGCCCTTGCTTCTTGGCGAACTGATCGTCGGGCGTTGTGGCGATCTCGGACTGGATTGCCGCCAGTTCACGAAGCGCCCCGTCGAATCGATCATCAGATGTTGCTGAAGCCATGCCCTGTCATCGTATCCGCCGCGAACACCATGCTGCGCGTCGGGCGCCTCGACATCCTCAGCGCCTAACCGCTTTCGAGGGTTTTCAGCTTGTCCTTGAGACGGCTGAGCTCGGCCTTCATTCCGGCCAAGTCGTTGGCGCTGTCCATGGCGCGATTCATCTGATGTAGGTACTTCGGGTCGAGCCCACCGCCGTAGCCGGTCTGGGCACCCGAGGTGTGTGACAGCCGGTTGCCAAAGTGGTTCTCGATCCTGCGTTCGGCTTCAGCGATACTCCGTTTCAGCTGGTCGATGGAGTCTTCGTCGGTGCCGGGAGCGCTGAACGACCGGAGGGCGGCGCGGAGTGTCTCTTCACGTTCTCGCAGCTCATGACGGCGATCGAGGTCCTCTTCGGAGGTCTCTGACAGCTCAGCCTGGACCGCCGTCAAGGCTCGCAACGTTGCGGTGAAATCCGCCGCGGGCGATTCGGGTGCCATAGGCGAATTCTACGCGCACGGCGGCCGATAGGCATCACGGCCGATACGCCGCGGGTTGATTTGTTGGGAGCGCCGCCTATCCGGTGATGCCGGTTGGACAGCTCACCCCGGTGCCAGAGATCCCGCAATAGCCGTTCGGGTTCTTGGCCAGGTATTGCTGGTGATAGTCCTCGGCGCAGTAGTAGGGCCCGGCCTCATCGATCTCTGTCGTGATGGCGCCGTATCCCATTGCAGTGAGCTCCTCTTGGACCGCGTCACGTGTGGCCAGAGCCGACTTCTCTTGGGATTCGCTGTTCCAGTAGATGGCGGAGCGGTACTGGCTGCCGCGATCGTTGCCCTGGCGCATGCCCTGAGTCGGATCGTGCTCCTCCCAGAACACGCCAAGGATCTCCTCATAGGAGACCTTCTCAGGATCGAAGACGATCATGACAACTTCGGCGTGGCCGGTTCGTCCTGAGCAGGTTTCTTCGTACGTCGGGTTGGCGGTGAGACCGCCGGCGTATCCGACGGAGGTGGCGTAGACACCATCGAGCTGCCAGAAGAGCCGCTCGGCCCCCCAGAAGCAACCCATCCCAACCACGGCAGTCTCCATGCCATCCGGGAAGGGGGGCGTGATGCGGTTGCCATTGACGTAGTGACGAGTCGGCACATCCATCGGAGTGTCCCGACCCGGCAAAGCCGAACCGGACTTGTTGCGTAGAAACATGATTGGCGCTCCCTGTCTGCCCGCACATTAAGGGTGAGGTGGGCTTCGTGTTACGTAACGCGGACTGCGCGTGGAATCAGACCCTTGTGCCAGGTTCAACCACACTTGCCCGACAATCGTTCCTCAACAGAGTATGAACAGCAACACCCCCGAGTGGAGGGACCCGGGGGTGTTGTAGCACGGGAACGTGCTGGCTATGCGCCGACTGCTAGTGCTCGCCGCCTGTGTTGACGAAGGTGAACACCTTGCGCCCGCCGTGCTTGGCTTCGACGACCACCTCGAAGACCTTGCCGGGGGGAGCCTCAGGGAACTTCACCTTGATTTCCCAATGCCCGTCAGCGTTGGCTTCGGTGACGCCGCTGCCGTAGGGAGACTCGACCCAGATGCGCTCGCCGGCATCGGCCCGGCCGTAGAAGACGTCATAAGGGATCTCTTCGCCGCAAGATCCGTAGGTCTGATTTGCTGTGAACTCGTGGCGGCCCTCGTCGTTGCCCTTGTTGACAAATTCGAACACCTTGCGGCCGCCGTCGTTGGACTCGACCACAACGCGGATTGCCTTTTTGACCGGAGCCTCGGGGAACTTCACCTTGACTTCCCAGTTGCCGTGCGAGTTGGCGGTTGTGCTGGCGTCGCCGTACTCCGATCCGACCCAGATCTTGGCGCCAGGGGTAGCGGTCCCGTAAAACACGTCATAGGGAGGATTGGCCGAACTCGACCCGTACTTCTGATGTGCGGAGAACTCCACTCGGGGTGGCTCTTCCTTTTTGGGCTCATACACGACGGTCACCGTGGCCTCGGCCGAGTTGCCTGCGGCATCGGTGGCGGTGAATCGGGCGAGGTTTCGTCCTTCGGACAACACCAGCTTGATTCGCCACACGCCGTCGTCGTTGACATCGGCTTCGTAACGGCCGGCGGTCACCTTGGCTCCCGGCTCCGTCTTGCCTTCGAAGGTGATGGTCTTCTCGTGGAATACCTGGCCGTCTTCGGGATGAAGGATCTCTATGCGCGGGGGAGTGGTGTCGGGGTCGTCGCCCTTCTCATCATCGCCACCCTCGCCATCGTCGTCACCGTCATCACCCTTCTCGCCGTCGTCTCCATCACCGGCGCCGCTGTCGGGGTCTTCCTTGGTGTCATCATCTCCCGAGCCCTCCGGTTCAGTGCTCTCAGGCTTCGATTCGCCGTCACCGGCACCTTTGTCGCCAGAGTCGTCAGCGACCGTGGTCGCTGCGACTGCTTGTGACGCTTCGGCTGCAGCCACGGCAGCGACCGTGTCGACCGGTGTTTCTTCGGTGCTAGATGTGCCTGGGCTGAGTGCACCTACCTGTGCCAACGCCAGCCCACCGAGCAGAACCACAGCAAACGCTGCGGAGAACACGGTGAAGGCCCCTCTGTGCTTCATGGTTGATCCATCCTTGAGTTCGTCGTTCTGTGCTGCATGCCTACTCCCACCCGGTTACTCGTTGGCGGGGGCCGCCGGGTTTACCTGGATTGCAGGTTTGAGGTGACTATTTGGGTGACTAGGTGAGTTGCGACCCCCGTTGCTCAACGCTTGCAATAGTTTGCATTTCGCATACAATTGTTAATCAGGAGGCGCTCATCGCAGTAGTCAGCCAACATCCACGCCGTTTGCCGGCCAATTACCCGTCCCACCTCGAGCAGGAAATCGTCCTGCCCGGAGGCGATGTCGTTTGGCTACGTCCCGTGGTGCCCGACGATGCTTCGGTATTGGCGGCCGAGTTCGCCGAGGCCGACGAGGACACCCTCTACATGCGCTTCTTCAACCCGACCTTTGCCCTCACCGACGAACGGCTGCGCTACTTCACCCAGCTCGACTATGAGTCGCATGTCGCACTAGCGGTCATGACCGAAGCAGGAGAGGGCTCCGAGGGCATGGCGATCGCCCGCTACGTGGCCCGCAGTACCACCGATGTCGAGTGTGCTGTCGTCGTCAAGCCGGAGTACCGCAAGCGCGGCATTGCCCGCGTACTGCTCATCCGGCTCGCCGCAATCGCCGCCACGGTCGGCTATCAAACCATGTCAGCGTCGTACCTAGAGGAGAACGCTGCCGCCGGTCGACTCCTCGAGAGCTGTGGCTTTTTGCCCAAGTCGACGGAGGCCGGCGTCGTTGAAATGTCACGGTCGGTGCAGTCGGATTCATCGACCACTCGGGCCGTATAGCATCAGTCGCCATGCCGCCGAGTGTTGCCGAAGTCATCGTCCGCCTGCGAGAGGCGATTCCGCTGTCGAAGGCCGCGTCCTGGGACGCGGTCGGGCTCCAGGTGGGGGACCCCTCCGGCGAAGTCGAATCGATCGCCGTCTGCCACGAGGTCTCGGTCGAGGTTGTTGATGCAGCTGTAGCCGACCAGATCGACATCCTCGTGGCTTACCACCCACTGCTCTTTCGGCCCGGGCGCACCTTTGTGGCCGGTGACTCGGCTTCTGGGAGGGCCTACCGACTCGCCGCGGCGGGAGTGAGCCTGTTCGTGGTCCACACTGCATACGACGTGGTCGCCGGCGGGTGCGCGGACGCCTTGGCGGATGCCCTTGATCTCGAAGACGTGAAGGGGTTCGGGGCGAACTGGCCTGCAGATTCGGCCAAGATTGTTACCTATGCACCCCAGAGCGCCGTCGAATCGATCACCAGTGCAATGTCCAGGGCCGGTGCCGGCCAGATAGGGGACTACTCCGAGTGCTCCTTCACCGTCGAGGGTGTCGGGAGCTTCCGTCCGGGCGCGGGCGCGGATCCGGTGGTTGGCACGCCCGGAGAGTTGTCACAGGAGCCTGAGGTTCGCATCGAGATGAACACTCCGGCGGGACGGGTTGACAACGTGGTCACCGCGTTGGCTGCCATCCACCCGTATCAAGAGCCCGCCTTCGATATCCACACCGCTCGAGCCAACTCCGGTTTCATCGGTCGGGTCGGTGACCTACCGGGTGACATGAGCCTGGCGGCCTTCAGCGACCTGGTCGGAACCACCCTGCCGGCAAGCGTTCGAGTAGCCGGCGACTTCGGTCGGTTGATCCGCCGTGTTGCGGTCGTGCCCGGTTCGGGTTCCGATTTCACCTCCGCAGCCGCGGCCACGGGTGCCGACGTGTTTGTAACGGGCGACGTTTCTCACCATCGAGGTAACGAGGCCATGGAACATGGTTTGGCCGTCATCGACGCCGGCCATTCCGCGACTGAACGGCCGGGCATGGCGAGGCTGTACTCTCTCGTCTCCAAGATGTTCACAAACACGATCGACCTGACGCACATAGACCCAAATCCGTGGGGGAGGGCATGATGGAAGAGCTGAAGAGCCTTGCTGACCTCCTAGATCTCCAATCGGTGGATCTCGAGATCGACCGATTGCTGCACGAGCGCGAGTCGTTGCCGGAGCTGGCGTCGTTCAAGGAGACTCATCAGAGGTTGACCGCAGCCGGCCAGCAGCTGGAGGAAGCTCGCGGTGGACTGCGCGAGACCACCCTTGCGATTGACAAGACCAATGGTGAGCTCGAAATCGCTGAGGAAAAACTCTCCCAGGAGCAGATGCGTCTCTATGCCGGTGGGCTCAGTGCGCGCGATGCTGACTATCTGCGCCGTGAAGTCGAGATGCTGACCCGCAAGAAGGGCGAGATGGAGGAGGAGGTTCTCGAGCTCATGGAGCGAGGTGAGACCCAGGACTCCGAAGTCGAAGCAATGGTTGCCGACGTCGACGAGCTGACGGCGGCCAAGCACAATCTCGAGACCGCAATCACAGAAGCGTGGAAGGGTATCGACGGCAGGCTTGCCGGCAAGGAAGAACGTAAGGCAAGCGTCGTCCCCCTAATCGACGAGGACTTGGTCGAACTCTACGAGGACCTCCGCAAGGCGAAGGGCGGCGTCGGCGTCGGCCGTCTGGCAGACGGAGTCTGTGGAGGCTGTCACTTGCGCATCACCGAGGCCGAGGAAATCGAAGTGCGGCGCGAAGATCCGCCTCGTTGCATCCATTGTCGGCGGATTCTCGTCGTGTGAACAGTGTTCTTCTGGCACGTAGCGGCCACCATCGCGATCACTCGGTACTCATTTCGCGATGAACGGATGGACCTGAGGTTCCTCATTCTGGGGGCCGTTCTACCCGATCTGATCGACACTCCTTTGGGCCTAGCCGGCTTCTCGAGACTCGAGTCGGTTCGGCTGATCAGCCATAGCCTCCTCTTTGCAGGGATTGCGATGATGTGGATTGTCCTAGCAACTCGGCGCGGCCGGCCCCGCAAGAAGTGGATGCCCATCGCGATCGGGATTCTGATCCACCTCTTTCTCGACACAATGTGGGCGAACCCGGAGACTCTGTGGTGGCCAGTTCTAGGTGGTTCCTTCACGCCTGACGGAGCTTCCTCTGCAGGTGACTACGTGGCCGCGGTGCTGCAGGACCCGTGGGTTTGGCTCGGCGAGGCTGTCGGCTTCACCTACCTGGCGGTGATGGCGCGGCGAGCCGGCCTAGGACAAGGCACGTCTCGCAGGCTTTTCCGGGAGACCGGCCAAATCAACGTTCCGATTGGTACCTGAGGTCCTCTGCGGAAGCCGGAGCAGCTCTCTGGCGCCGGATCAATCGTGCGGCGAGCACCACAAGGAGGCCCGCAAAGAGTCGGCGGAGCAAGAGCGGATCGGCCGCCAGGGCGACCTGGGCGCCGATGGCAGCACCAACAATGCCTCCAGCGGCAACCGGCATGGCGACGCTCCAATCGACACGGCTGTAGCGAACATGGCCGTACGTCCCGATGACGGCTGTGGGAACGATGACAGCGAGCGAGGTTCCCTGAGCTACGGCTTGATCGAGTGCCAGGCCCACGACGAGGACCGGCACGAATACCACGCCTCCTCCGATTCCAAGCGAACTTGCCAGGGCTCCGGCGAACAGCCCGACGATGATCAAAGCAACAACCGTGATCACGCGATGACCAGTCGGCCGGCGGCGATGAGCATCAGCGCCGCGAAGCCCCATGCCAGCCAGTTACCGGGGATGCGGTCGAGATAACGAGCACCCAGGGTGGCTCCAACGGCGGAACCGATCAAGAGATAGGCCGCCGCTCCCCAGTCCACCGACGAAGCGCGGCCGAACAGAACGAGGGCGGCTCCAGCTGAGGCGGCGATGGTCGCCAGCGAGGTCGCGGCGGCTCTCCTCTGATCGAGGCCCATCCACAGTACGAGTCCCGGCACGACGATTACACCGCCGCCGACGCCAAACAGCCCGCTGACGACTCCGGCAACGGCTCCGACGATCAACCCTCTGGTAGTCCCAGCCACCTCGCCGAGTGTAGGGGCACGCAATACTCCTGCGGGTGGCTAGATTCGCCGAGTGCGCCGTCTTTCATTCGTACTCATCATGGTTCTCGTGGCCGCCGGTTGTGGCGGTGACGACGCCGACACAACCGAACAGTCCCAGTTCCCAACCGGCAGTGTTCGGTCATGGTTTGATGCTCTGGAGTCCAACGACACTGCGGGATCGCTGGAACTGACCTACGAGGCTTCGATGTTGGTGGTTCTTGCTGCCGAGAATGCAATGTCGCTACCTGAGGCAGCAACCCTATTGCGACGCGGGGCGACCGAGGAGTCGGCTCAGCGATACCTCGGCAGCTTCGCCCAGGCGCTCCGCGATCGCTACGGAGCCAGCCTCGCTGAGATCAGCGTGGACGGTTTCACCCAACTGGGTGAGACCTATGCCGCAGTGGCCGTCACCGGCAAGGGGGCGGCTTCGATCGTTGCTCGCCGGGCGCCTGGAGGGCTGTGGCAGGTTGACATGGTCGGCACTGTGGGGCCCGCCCTCGTCTCGCAGATTCGAGCCCTTCTCGAGGAAGCCACCGACGGCCCGGACGCAGACACCATTCGCGATGTCTATCGCTCTGATGTTCTACCGGCGCTTCAAGCTGCCGCTCTCAACGATCCCGAGAACCTTGGGCTCGCATCCGAGATTCGCCTCATGGAGAGTTCGCTCGACGAGTAGCGGATTGGTCGCTACCGGTTGTCCGCGACCGCTCTCAATTCAGGTAGAACTTCGGCACCCAGCATTGCAATCGTAGATTCCTGGTTGATCGAGGTTGTTTGGATGGCGACGACCTCAGCTCCGAATTCGACTAGGGGCCGATACGTTGCGATGTAGTCCTCGGGACCGCTCACGATGCTGTACCGAGACAGGATGTCCCCCCGGTCCATTTCGTCGGCGCGTTCACGCAGTTCGGCAGGATCGACTGCCTGGAGGCGTCCCGGGGCGCGGAGTCCTCGCCACGCGCCGAGTGCTTCCCATGCCTCGGCCTGGTCTTGGGCGTACACCGACCATCGGGAAGCGAGGATCCGTGGATCGGGTCGACCCGACGCCTCGGCAGCCACGTGAGCGGGATCGATCACTCGTTCCCGTGTCTCTTCGGGCACCTTGACGCTGGCGATGATACCGTCGGCCAGTTCCGCGGCCAGCGCAGAGGACTTGGGTCCGCCGGCTGCCATCCAAATCGGGACGTAGCGCGTCGGCGGGCTGTACAACTTGGCCCGATCGGTGCTGTAGTACTCACCTTCGTAGGTGAGCTTCTCCCCGTCGAGCAGCCGTCGCATGATGACCAAGGCTTCACGCATTCGGGCGGCCCGCTCGGCATACGCCGGGAATTCGAGGCCGAGGGGACCTTCATTGAGGTTCTCCCCGGTGCCGACGCCCAGATTGAATCGACCCCTACTGAGCCGATCGAGCGTCGCCGAGGCCTGGGCGATCACGCCGGGGTGATAGCGGAAGAGGGGGGTGGTAACGCCCGTGGCAATCTGCACTCGCTCGGTGACTCCAGCCATTGCGGCAATGGTTGCAAACGCATATCCCGATGCCGAGACGTCGTCGACCCATGGGTGGAAGTGTTCAGAGACCACCAGCCAGTCGAATCCCGCCTGTTCGGCAAGTCGGGCGTGTTCCACGAGCTCTTCTGGCTGGAATTGCTCGTGCCCGCAGAAATAGGCGAATTGAGTCACTGGGCTCCTTGATGGTTTGATGGAGTGAGTCGGCAGGAGAATAGACCGCGCCGAGCGGAAATAGAACGAAACCTAAGGGCCCTGCCGTGGGTCAAAGCATCAAGCTTGGACAAACAAGGAGTGGAAAATACTGATGTCCAATACCAAGGCATTGTTGGCAGAGGCGCTCGGGGCCTTTGTGTTGCTGTTCGGAGGCGCCATGGCGATTCTGGCGTCGGGAGGCAATGTGGTTGCTCTCTCATTTGGCTTCGGCCTTGCGCTGCTCGCCGGCCTTTACGCATTTGGTGAGGTATCTGGTGGCCATTACAACCCTGCCGTCAGCCTGGGTGCCTTCCTCGACAAGAGAATCGATTCGACAACACTGATCTCGTATGTCGGGGCACAGGCTGTGGGCTCGGTGGTTGCCGGGCTGGCGCTACTTGCCGTCTGGGGTCAGGACGACGTCGGCGCAACGGCAACCGTGGTCGGTGACGGCATCAGCGTGGGCGGCGCCTATTTGGTTGAAATCGTCCTCACCGCCGTGTTTGTGGCGGTGATCTTGCGGGTCACAAAGAGCGATGAGTACGGGCGAGGCGCCCTGGTGATCATTCCGTTGACACTGGTGATGATTCACCTGGCGGCCGCCACCGTCTCGGGAGCGTCGGTCAACCCGACTCGCAGCCTGGGCTCAGCGCTTGTCGGCAACAACTGGAGCGACACCATTGTCTGGCTGACCGCACCCCTGGTGGGTGCCGCGGTTGGCTGGGTGCTGTACCGAGCGGTCCACGAAGGCGAATAGCTAGAGAAGTCGTTCTCGGAGAATGGGTCGCCAACCGGGCGGCCCGTTCTTCGTGTCACGTATCGAGTATTGGGTCTCAAATCCTGATTGATTACTGACTACTGAGCCCTTATCTTGCAATAACACCTCGTTTTGGAGCCCAATAGTTAGGGTCAAGGATCGTCGCTGCTGCGCCGAAACATCAGTTAGGCGGTTAAAAGTGCCGCTATCTGGGGAGATATCATGACGGAGGACTCAGCCCGCCGGTACCGGTCCATGCCGGATCTGCTGTTGGTCGAAGACAATCCACTCCACCTGCGCCTCGTCAAGTCAATGCTTGCCGACATATGGCCGCCCAACGAGGTAGCAGAGGTTCGACACGCCCGTAGCCTTGAAGAGGCCATTGCCGAGATCGATCGGAAACCCCCCGACTGCGTATTGCTCGACCTCGTTCTGCCAGATGCCGATGGCCTGGACAGCCTCGACGGTGTACGCGCCGCCGACCCGCTGGTCCCCATTGTCGTTCTTTCTTCACATGAGAACGCCGAGGTGGCGCGCAACGCCATCACATCCGGAGCCCAGGATTATCTGGTCAAGGGTGCTGTCAGCCCCGACGACCTCGAGCGGTCCGTGGCCTTCGCCATGGGACGCAAAGACCACGAACGGCAAAAGGTTGCCGAGACTCCCGGCATCACGCCGTGGCCGGTCAACCAGCCAGAGACCACGTCGGCTCCGGCCGACCTTCCGGAGGAAGGTTCGACATCGGCTCCGCCAAGTTCCAGTGCCCCGCTGGGGGTCGCCGTAGTTGACGTCGGTGGCTCGGTGCTCTTTGTGGAGCCCGCGGTTGCTCTCGGAATAGGCCGATCGATCAACGAAACGATCACGACGCCTGTTGACGAACTGATTCATCCCAACGATCTCAACGCATGGAACAAGCTGCTCGCCGGCGACCCCGGCCCGGTTGATATTCGTTACATGCACCCGTCCGGTCATCCCGTCTATCTCCGGGTAACAGCCAGCCATATGGAGGGCGGCCTGGAGGGGGGCGCCATGGTGGCCACGTATTTCGCCCGCGGCGAAGTCGGTACCGTCTCCTCGGGCGCATACGTAGAAATGTCCGACTGGGGCTGAGAGCCTCGGCCTGGGCCCGGTAGTTTCACGGGCCACGCCACTGTGTTGGTCATTTCAATTGGCGCCGAGACATCAGACGTCAGAAGTCAGATGTCGAAGAACACGACGAGCCGGGTGTCGCACTTCTGAAGTCTGACTTCTGACTTCTGTCTTCTGGTTTCTGACTTCTGTCCTGGTGTGCGCGAGTTCGGCGTTAAGCCGGATTCTGTCGTGGACGGTCATCTATCTATGCGGCCCACCTGGGACGTAACGAGCGGGTCAGCTCTGTCCACGCTTGGCCTTGCTCCCGAT
This sequence comes from bacterium, assembly GCA_024226255.1. Taxonomy (GTDB): domain Bacteria; phylum Actinomycetota; class Acidimicrobiia; order Spongiisociales; family UBA5794; genus JAHEJX01. The sequence continues at coordinate 31,836 of JAAELU010000359.1, forward strand.
GGGGTTTACCTAGCCGCCGCAGTTCCCTGCAACGCTGGTGGTCTCTTACACCACCGTTTCACCCTTACCTGTGACGCCCGGAGGCGCCCATCGGCGGTTTGCTTTCTGCTGCACTTTCCGTCGGGTTGCCCCGCCTGGCCGTTAGCCAGCATCGTGCCCTGTGGAGTCCGGACTTTCCTCAACGACTCAGCCGTAACGGAGGCGCTGCGACCGTCTACCGAACTCGCGCTTGAGAACGGTACCCGAAACCGACAAGGCGTGGAAGTGGGATAGACGGTGGCGATCAGTCGCCGTCGCGCAGGTGTTCTTCTAGCCCGGCTATCCAGCCGGCCGGGAGGCTCCAATGCCGCGACCCGGACAACATCAGCTTCAGGTACTCGGGCGATGGGGCATACGAACCGTTGCGTCGCTTGCCCTCGTGCAGATGTACGGTCACCTGGTGGCGTTTGCCGGTCCGGTCCATGGCCTCGACCGTGGCCGCAGTGCGCTTCTCGCCGGTTTCAACCTGATCAAGACTGTCGAATTCCTCGTCCGGAACGGAAAAAACGGCACCCCACACAGTCGATCCTTCCTCCGGCTTCACCGTGGGAAGGCCGCCTTTCCAGGTGCGATTGCTCATTGGAAAGTCCAGGCCCCACTGCGGAAGATGCGCAATGAATTGGAATTCGGCGCGGGGCGCAACCTCGGCCATTTGGTCGGGTGCGATACGCGCCGTGTACGCGAAGTAGAGCAGGGGTTGCCTCCTTGCGTCCTCTGAGAACCTGCGTCCTCCAAGACTCAACTACGTCCAGAAACTTCAATTGTAGCGCCGGCTCGGAGGTGTCCGTCCAGCGGGGGCTGCACGTCGCATTTGGGTCGCCGAGCTGCTCGTCGGCAGGTCTTGTCGGTCGGATCTGCGGAATTCGGGAACCGATTTCGCCTACGAAACGTCATAAGAGCGATGGGGCGACCAGCCGCGACACCTCACGGAGGTGCCAGGAATGTCATACATGATCACAAATACGAGGCCACAGTTCGAACGAACCGACATGCTTCCGGTTCCGATTACCGAGGAACGGCCATGGGTCGTCTTCTCGGCGTGTCGGGACAAGGAGCCCGATCTCTTCTTCCCCGAGAACAAGACAGACGAGAGGACAGCGCTGTCGATCTGCTCGGCGTGCCCGGTGCAAGTTGACTGTCTCGAGTACGCCCTGGAAGCAGACATCCGTTTCGGAGTCTGGGGAGCCACGACTGAGAAGCAGCGGCGGCGATTAGCGCGCCGACTCGCCTCGTAGTTCTCAAGCGGGAACCCGACCGACCGGCCGCGACGTCTGAGTCGCATGATGAAGTCGTTCTATGCACTCTTTGCCTTGGTGGCCGTGGCTTTGGTGACCGCGGCGTGTAGTCGCGCCGCCGAGCCGACCTTGGCGCCTGCTGAGCCAGTCCCTATCTACGCAGTGTCTGAGGTCGGTGGCTGCGCCATGATGGGGCCCAACTGCCTGACTCGGCTGTTGTGGAGTGACGGAACCGTCACGATCTATCGACAGCCGTTGATTGAGCTGCCGCTCTCAGGGCTGGCTGCTCTCAGCCCGGAGGCCACTTCGCAGGTCGATCCCAGCGTGCCACAAGCTGTTATTGCTGCGATCGATGCAGCCGACATCGACCTGGTAATCGCCGGGTTGCCGGAAGGGCAGTGTTGGGCATGCGTGGACGGCGTCGACTTCGTTCTTCTCCTCGCCACGGGTGACGGAGAGGTGCGCATCGATTCCGCCGATACCGCGCTCGACTCCGCCGTTCCACTGATTGCAGAGCTGAACAACGCCGCAGCTGCAATGGGGCAGAACACCGACCTGCCGATTGTTAGTCGCTAGCAATTCGTGGTGGTGCCCCACCCTTGCCCGACTGAGGGGTGAGGAGTGAGGGAAGGCGGGCGATCTTCCCTGGAGCTGCGCAGCAGCTCTCATGGAACGGGCCGCTGGGCCATTCCCGCTGGCGTGCGCGGTAGTAACGTCTGCCGCCATGTCTGAATTCAACTGGCCGGACACCCTCAGCTCCCTGATTGAGGGACATGATTTGGGCCAAGAGCTCGCCCACGCCGCCATGAACGAGGTCATGGAGGGCCGCGCCACTGAATCCCAAATCGCCGCGTTGATCGTGGGCCTCCGTACCAAAGGTGAGACTGTCGGCGAGATGGTGGGCTTGGTAGACGCCATGTATGACGCCGCAGTCACTGTTGACGCCGGAGACGATGTGGTTGATCTCGTCGGAACCGGAGGCGACCGCGCCGGTACCTTCAACATCTCGACAACGGCCTCCCTCGTTGCGGCCGGCGCCGGCGTGCGGATAGCAAAGCACGGCAACAGAGCGGCGTCATCGAGTACAGGCAGCGCCGACCTTCTGGAACATCTGGGAGTTCGGCTCGACCTAACTCCCGAGGCGACAGTCGCGATGATCAAGGCAGTCGGCTTTGGGTTCTTCTTCGCGCCGGCGTATCACCCTGCGATGCGCTTTGCGGGCCCAGTGAGGCGCCAGCTTGGTATTCGTACCGTGTTCAACTTCCTCGGACCGCTGTGCAATCCGGCCAACACAAAGCGTGCCGCCATCGGTGTGTCTGATGCGTTGATGGCCGAGCGGATGGCAGGAGTTCTGCAGGCTCGGGGCGCCGAGTATGCGTTTGTAGTGCACGGTCATGATGGCCTCGACGAGTTGTCGACGGCGGGCATGTCGACCGTCCATCGTATCCATGATGGTGAAATCACGACCGCTCAGTTCCGGCCGTCCGACTTCGGGGTGCCTCCGGCGAATCTTTCCGAAATCCAAGGAGGCGATGCGGCGGAGAACGAGCGGATCACACGAGCGATCCTGGCCGGGGAGAAGGGTCCTCATCGGGACATCGTCGTGATCAACGCAGCCCCGGCCATTGTTGTTGCCGGTTTGGCGGATGGGTTTGCCGAAGGAATCGCGCTCGCTGAATTGGCGATCGATGGTGGCGCTGCGGAGGCTGTGTTGGCCCAGGCCGTGGAGTTCAGCAGCCAGACCCAGTAGCCGGTAGCCCGTATCCAGTGGCACACTCCACTCCTGGCGGGCCGCCAGGCCCGGTCGCTCGCTCCTCACTCCTCTTCCACGCATGAACATTTGAGGAACAACCTTCCCAATGTGTTCCTGTTGGGCCCTCTCTCAGGTACATTGCCCGGTATGCGTGTCCGCTCTCTTGTCGTATCGCTCGGGCTGATTGCCGCTGCATGCAGTGGCGGCGTCGTCGAGACCACTGCGCCAGCCTCGCCTGGAGGGTCCTCAACAGCCCCGTCACTCACCGAAGCGCCGGGCGCGACCGAAGCTCCGGAGGCAACGGAAGCGCCCGGGACTACCGGTGCCACCGCCGAAACGGAGGCACCGCGCACCGACGGCACTCCAGCTCCCGGCTTCGTCGCCGTCCTCTCCGATGGTTCGGAATTCCAACTCGGGGCACACGACAAGCCCGTCTACCTCGTCTTCTGGGCCGAGTGGTGAGGCACCTGTCAGCGGGAGTTGCCCGTTATCGATTCGATCGCCCCTGACTACGCCGACGATGTCACCTTCCTTGCCGTCGCCGGTCGAGCCAGCCTGGACGCCACCAGTCCGGTCGCAGAACAACTGATGCCGAGCGGCGCCATGTCGTGGACACTCGATGAGTCAATCTGGGAGGCATACGAGGTGTTCGGCCAACCCGTTACTTTCCTCATCTCCGCCGATGACTACATCGTCGGTCAGTGGTACGGACTTCGCGCTGAGTCCGAGATCCGCGAAGCGCTTGACCATTTGGCAGGCATCACCAGCTAGCCCGGTTAGGGTTTTAGCGCGCCGGGGGGAACCTCTCAGCGCTCCGCTACGTCAGATGGATGTGAGCTTGAGGAGAGTTGCGCTTTCGTTCGGTTTGACACTGTTGTTGGGTGTCGGCTCGGGCGCGGCACTCGCCCAGACTGACGATGTTGTCGACAATCCGGTCGACCAGGAGACCCCCGCCACCTGGCGTATGGACGTCGTTGCCGGCGCCGACGGATGGGTCGCCCCGACCGAGCAGCTCCCGGTACGTGTCACGCTGAGTTCCGATGTATTGCTCGTCGGCCGGATCGACGTGGCAGTCGGTGGTGTGACCAACTCCCAGGCTGTCGAGATCCCGGCCGGCGGAGTGAAAGATTATGGAATCCAGGCCGCCGCGCCCGGCCAGCGTCGTCAGGTCCGCGTGCAGCTGATCTCAGACCTGTCCGGCGAGGAAACTGTCCTTGAAACTCTGCAACTGTCGGTGCGTGTGCCTGCGAGCGATCTTGTCGTGGCTGTGATTGGCGCCGAGGAGCACGAGAGTGCGATCCGCAGTGCGGTGCCGAAGCCCATGGAGCAGGATATTCAACTCGTTCGGTTGGGGATCGAGGGTGTGGCCACGCTCAACTCCGCTGTGAGTTACCTCGTGGTGCCGACGGCCGCCATGGGTGAGCTCGATGCGGCGTCGGTCGATCTGATCAGGTTGTGGGTGGAGGATGGCGGTCGGCTCATTGGGTCGGCGGCGAACGTGAGCCGAGTGTCTGATCCGGCAGGTGGAGGTTCATTCATCGACGCCGGAGCCGTCGGAGCATTACTCGGTCTCGGCGAGGTAACCGCAGTGGCCGATTTTGGTGCGCTGGATGTCGACGCCTGGAGCGATCTGCTGCGTTCCGTGCCCCAACCGGGCATTGTTCGGGTGCAGGACGAAGGCGGCAACGCTTCGCTTGTTGGGGCGGCCCTGTCTAGTCGGTCGGCAACAGTGCCCGCCCTGCCGTGGTTGCTTCTGGGCATTCTTCTTTTTGTTGTCCTGGTGGGCCCGGTCAACTTCATCGTGCTGCGAGGATTTGGCAAGCCCGAGTGGGCATGGGTCACAGTTCCGTTGCTCAGTGCGCTCTTCGTGGCGGGGTTCTGGATGGTGGGGCGCTCCCAGCTCCAGCCCTTCACCGTCACCCACACATCGGTGGTGATCGAAAACAGTCGGGGAGCGGAAGGTCACACTGCCTTTGTTCTCCAGGTGGAATCAGGCGGCGACCACGATCTGCGCATGGCAGATGGTTGGAGTTCCGAGAGTCAGAGTTACCCGGGCGCGACGCCGGGTATCGCCTCAACCGACGCGACCGGTGCTTCGGTAGTCTCCTACGAGCTCGACGACCTTGGGGTTGGAACCGCCCAGGGATCCTGGACCGGTGACACGGGGAACGAACTTGGGTTCACTCTGCAACCCACGGATACGGGGTTTGACGTTGTCGTCAAGAACGGAACCAACCTCACATTCGATACGTGGGGGGTTATCGTCGACGGCCTCGGCTGGCTGGCCACTGACGACCTAACCGGTCAAGGTGAGGCCAAGGTGGCGGCTCGGCCGAACTCGCGGCGCAACACCCGGTACCAGCCCGTCATTCTCGAGGCAGTGGAGCGGCGCGGCTTTGTCGGGGAGGACTTCTACAACAACCAGTACCAACAGATCTATCCGATGGCGATCTTTGCCGAACGTGCCGCCAAGAATCTCAACAGCAACGGTATCCACTTCTTTGGATTCACCGACAGCGCGACCTACGACGTTGCGGTCGATGGCACCGACACTGATTCCACCGGCACCACACTCCTGGTGGTTGAGGTCCCCGATACGGGAGTGTTGGAGGTTCGTAGCAGCGCCCGCCCCCGGTTGCTTGGCGTCGACGGCGCATCGAGTGTCGAACAGTATTTCGAGGAGATCTACGCCTACGGTGCCGAGGCGGTGTTCTTCCACTACGCAGTTCCGACCGATGTAGCCAGCGGCAAGATCAGCCCCGGGTTCACTTCACTGTCTCTTTCCGAGGTATTCGATTGGTCACGAGGTGAGTTCGTCGAATTCGAGTGGGGCGACTCGCTCGACCTGGCACGAATGGCTTCACCGACCGGGGAGATCGTGGTTCGCGCCGCTCGCGGCGACGACGATCGATTCTTTGACGAGAGCCTCACCCTGTCGCGGTTCACCTTGGACTGGGGCCAACAGTGATCGTCGAATTCGACTCAGTCCACAAACGGTATGGCAAGGTTCATGCCCTTCGGGACGCCAGCCTGGCAGTCCCAGAAGGTGCCGTCATGGGCCTGATCGGCCCCAATGGGGCAGGCAAGACAACCTCGATGTTGCTGATCACGGCTCTGCTGGGACGTGATGGAGGCCGAGTCCGGATCGGTGGAATCGATCCACAGCGCGATCCGCTGGCGGTCAGACGCCACGTCGGCTACATGCCCGACTTCTTTGGTGTGTACGAAGGACTGCGATCCACCGAGTATCTGGAATTTTTCGCGGCCACCCAGAAGATCCGACCGGTTGCCCGGCCCGCAGTGGTGGCGGACCTACTGGCTCTGGTCGACCTCGAAGACAAAGCGGATGCTGACGTAAACACCCTCTCACGAGGGATGAAGCAGCGGCTGTCGCTGGCCCGGGCCCTCATCCACGACCCGGAGCTGCTGGTGCTCGACGAGCCCGCTTCCGGACTGGATCCCCGAGCGCGTGTGCAGCTGCGCGAACTGATTTCGGAGCTGAATCGGATGGGGCGCACCATCATCATCTCGTCACATATCCTCTCTGAACTCGAGGGGCTGTGTTCTCATCTGGCCGTGGTCGACCATGGCAGAATCATTGCGATGGGCGAGGTCGAAGACGTGCGCGCCAAGCTCTTCGCCCAACGTCGAGTGAGCGTGCGCATCTTTGGCGACAAAGTCGAGGATGCCGAGCGAGTCTTGAGAAGCCACGACACGGTCGGCGAAATCGAGGTCCGTCGCGACACGATTCACTTCGCCCTCGAAGGGGGCGACGACGAGTCGGCGGCACTGGTCGGCGAGCTTGTTTCGAGTGGTGTCACATTCAGCGAATGGCGCCTCGATTCGGCCGGTCTCGAGGAGTTGTTCTTGCAGCTCACCGATGGCAGCTCAACTCCAGGCGACACCTACGACAAGTTCGAGGAACCCACAGAGCACGGCGAGACGTCACAAGACAGCAATCCGGCCGAGACTGCAACCGACGGGGAGGTGAGTGCAGAGTGAATCCGGTCGCCCGACGGGAACTGCAGGAACGCTTCCGCACTATCCGATCGCCGCTGATCCTCAGCGTGTGGGTGCTTGCCGCCGGTGTCGTCACCTTTCTGGCGTTTGTTGTTGCCTCCAATTCGGCCAGCAATCAGATCGATTCGGTGAGCGCCGCCGGCCTCGGTTCCGTTGCCGCCGCCTCTTCCATCGGTCGGTTCGTGCTGCATTCCCTGCTCCTGGGAATGATCGTGGCCATCCTCTTTGTCGTGCCAGGTCAGGCGGCCGTCGCCGTTGTGGGGGAGCGGGAACGGCAAACCCTCCAGCTGCTTCAGGTGAGCCAGTTGAGCTCGTGGCGAATCATCTTCGGAAAACTGTGGTCGGCGCTTGCCTATATCTCGTTGCTCCTCATCGCTACAACGCCGCTGATGGTGATTCCCGTACTGCTCGGTGGAGTCAGCATCGGCAACGTGCTGGCAGGACTCGGAATGGTGGCGGTGACAGCGATCACTGTTGGTGCGATCTCGCTCTGGGTCTCGGCGCGCGCCAAGTCAATGCAAGGCGCTGTACTCGGGGCTTACGTCTGGACCGTCGTCTTGGTGATCGGCGCTATGGGGCTGCTTGTTGCCGAGTTTTTCCTCCTCGAGCCCGACGACCTCGGATCCGAGCGAATCGTGAGCGGCCTGCAGCGCAACGAGGGTCGCGAGCTGTACTCAACTTGGGTCAATCCGGTGTTGGGAATGGTCGATGCCAGCGCCGACGCAGTCGACTTCCAGACTCAAGTTGTCGCTTCCCCGTACCGCGCTTTTCAAGGGCCTCTAGTCGCCCGTCAGGGGTTCTCGGCTACCGACCTCAATCGACTCTCCATCAATCAATTCAACGAATTCGATAGGTTCATAGAACCGGGCTTTGGCAGGGCCACGGTGTCGATTGGACGCACCAGCGCCGAAGTCCCGACGATCCGTGGGCCGGTATGGCCGCGAACGGTGATCTTCCAGGGACTGGTGACGCTCGCCGCGCTATGGGCGGCGCAACGCGTCATCAGAGTTCCCCACCAACCGAGGCGCCTACTGCGAAGGAGGAGCAATGCCGCCTGAGCCACTGCTCAACATAATTCGGGCGGCCAAGCGGCATCTTCGGACGACCGACTTGCTGCGGCGGGCGGCTGCCGCGGTTGGAGTAGTTGCCGCCATCGGAGCGCTGATACTTGGGATAGGGCGCTACGTTGTGATGCCGTGGGCAGAACCCGCCGTCCTCGGCGCGATCGTCGTGGCCCTCCTCGGCGTGTTTGGATTCACATTCTTGCGTCCGCCCAGTGACGTTCGTTCCGCGCTTGAGGTGGATCAGCGCCTTGGAGGCAAGGACCGGGTGAGCACCGCTCTGGAGTTGTCGGCCATCAGCCCACGCTCGCGACTCGCCGACAGTCAGATCGCTCACAGCGCCAGGTGGGCCGATGGACGTTCTACCGCTGAATTGGGCTCGGTAGTGCCGCGGCGACAGCTGATCTTGCTTTCAGCTCTGGCGCTGGGCGCCGCACTGGTTCTGGCTCTTCCCGCTTCACCGGCCGATGCGGAACAGGAGCGCCGCGAAGAGGTTGCTGAAGCGGTCGACGCTGAAGCCCAAGCACTCGAAGAGTTGGCGCAGGAGGTCCAGGACGAAGAGCTCGCCGAGGAGCTGCGCCGGCAAGCTGAGGAGCTGCGTAAGGCCGAGACCCTCGACGACGCCATTCAGCAACTGGGTGATGCCCGCCAGGAGCTCGCAACCAAGTCTGATCCAGAAGCGTTGCCACTCAAGACTGCGCTGGCTGGTCTCGAGGCGAAACTTGCGCAGAACCCGCTCGCCGAGGGAGCAGACGCGCAAACCCAGCTACAGAATCTGGCCGGCGAGCTCGAAGGAGCCAGCCAGGCAGAGCGAGCCGACGCCGCCCGCCAATTGAGCGACCTGGCCGATGAGCTGGGTGGTACTGCCCCCGAACTCGCAGACGCTCTCGACAATGCCTCATCGGCCATCTCGGCCAACGGCGACGTTGCCGGAGCCCTCCAGCAGGCGGCCGGTGAGCTGCAATCAGCAGCGGGTCAGGTCGCCGACGCATCAGATCTCGCGGACGCCAGAGGTGAGGTGAGGGCTGCACAAAAGCGGCTTGCCGACGCCCGTGCCGCCCAGGGCCAGGGTGACGGCGATGGGCAAGGCCAGGGTGACGGCGATGGGCAAGGCCAGGGTCAGGGCGATGGGCAAGGCCAGGGTCAGGGCGATGGGCAAGGCCAAGGCGATGGCCAAGGTCAAGGCCAAGGGCAGGGGCAGGGGCAGGGCGGCGGTGGCGGTGGGTCCGGCAACGGTGCCGACAACCCCAATCCCGTTTCGGGAGGACAGGGGAGCGCCGGCAACCCCAACCCGGATGTCAACGACTTTGATCCAGCAGCAGACCCGGAACGTGGCGTGGTCTTCGATCCGACGCAGTTCCAGCGTGGTGACGAGCATCGTGTTGACTTCAATACTTCAGATCCGAGTGGCGATCCGCAGGGCCGTACCCAGGGAGAGGGAATCGCCAACGACGCTCTGGTGCCCTATACCGACCGCTACGCCCAATACCAGCAACAAGCTCTCGACGCCTTGGATCGGATCTCGATCCCGGCGTCGCTGCGAGACATAGTTCGAATCTATTTCACGGAGTTGGGTCAATGACACCAGAAGAGTTCGCCGCCCAGGTTCGCACGATCGAAGGTGAGCTGGGCAAAGTGATTGTCGGTCAGGAGGAGCTGATCCGAGCGGTGGTGCTCGGAATGCTTGCCGAGGGTCACGTACTGCTCGAGGGCGTCCCCGGTTTGGGCAAAACGCTGCTGCTGCGAACCCTCGGCGAAACGCTGTCGGTCGAGTTCGGTCGAGTGCAGTTCACCCCGGACCTCATGCCGGCAGACATCGTGGGCACAAATGTCCTCAGTGAAGGTGGTTTCCAATTCCATGCCGGGCCGGTGTTCGCCAATGTGGTCCTGGCAGACGAGGTCAACCGTGCTACCCCGAAGACTCAGTCTGCGCTGCTCGAGGCCATGCAGGAGCGCCGAGTCACTCTCGGCGGCGAAACTCACCCGCTGCCGCGACCTTTCTTTGTGATGGCCACCCAGAACCCGTTGGAGATGGAGGGCACCTACCCGTTGCCCGAGGCGCAGCTCGATCGGTTCCTGTTCAAGATCCTCGTTCCATTTCCGTCGCCTGACGACATCGTTGAGATCCTCGAAAGGACGACGGCCGAGTACACGCCCAGCGTCAACAAGATCTCGGGCGGGGCCGATCTGACGGCGATGATCGCGCTGGTCCGCGAGGTCCCGGCCGCCAGTCATGTGCTGCGCTACGCGGCCACCCTGGTTGCGGCGACACATCCTGACAATGACTCGGCGACACCTCGAGTGAAGGAGTACGTACGGTTTGGGGCAAGTCCCCGAGCCGCGCAAGCGATGGTGCTTGGCGGCAAGGCGATGGCTCTGACCGATTCGCGGTATAACCTCAGCGGCGATGACGTCCGCGCCGTCGCCAAGTTGGCGTTGCGGCACCGCTTGGTGCTCGGTTACGAGGCTGCCGCCGACGGCGTGACGGCCGACAACATCATCGATGAACTGCTGGCGGCTCATGCGGCACCGACCGTCGAGAGCTGATGCTCCTCGAACCCCAACTCCGGGCCCGTCTCGAACGTTTGGCTTTGGCTAACCGTACGAGACTGCGCGGTGTCTGGGGAGGCCGCCATCGCTCCACCCGATTGGGAGAGAGCCTCGACTTCGCCGACTACCGGGAATACAACCCTGGCGACGACTACCGGCGGATCGACTACAACCTGTGGGCCCGTCTTGGCGTCGTCCTCATCAGGCTCTTTGAGGCCGAGGACGAAATGCCCCTCCAAATAGTCATCGACAACAGTCGCTCCATGGACTTCGGAGACAAGTTTCCGGCTGCGCAACAGCTGACCGCCATGGTGACGTACATGGCGCTGATCTCGGGGGAGCGGATTCGGCTCGCCACAGTTCCTGAGCCGGGTAGCAGCGGGTTGGTTGGCCCGTGGGCTCGGCACGTTTCGGCATGGCCGAAGATGGAGACCTGGCTCGAAGATCTCGATCCTGATGGGGGCACCGACCTCGTTGCCGCTTCGCGCATCGTTGCGAGCACAGTCTCCCGAGGTCCCATCGTGCTTGTGTCTGACCTTCTCCAACCCGGTTGGCAGCAAGCGATCGACCTCTTTGGCACCGCCCGTGGCGGCGTGGTCCTCCATGTTCTCAGTCCCGCAGAACTCGACCCGGACCTGACCGGTGACCTGACCCTGCGGGACATTGAAACCAGGTCAGAGGTTCCCGTTTCGATGAGTGGCGATGCGGTGGAGCGTTACAAGGCTCGAGTCCAGGGATTTGCTGGTGAGGCCTCTCGGCGCTGCCGGCGGGTCGGCCTCGATTACGTGCTGGCGACGGCCGACACCGAAGTCCTCGACCGTACCCTTCGGCAGCTGGTGGCGGGAGGCACCGTCAGATGAGTTTCCTGGCGCCCGGCGCCTTGGGCCTGATGGCGCTGTCGATACCGCTGATCGTGCTGTACATGCTGCGATCGCGTCGACAACGGTTCGAGGTTCCAAGCGTGCTGCTGTGGTCCGGCGAAGAGCAATTCGTGTCTGCTGCTCTGCCGTGGCAACGCCTCAAGATCACTGGAGTTCTGCTGCTCCAGTTGCTCACGCTCATTGGATTCGCAGTCCTCTTGGGACGCCCCTTTTTTCGCGAGCAGACATTGCTCGGTCCGCACACCGTGCTGATAGTCGACTCGTCGGGTTCGATGGCGACAGCAGGACGTCTCGACGACGCCTTGGGCCAGGCGCGCAGCTTGGCTAGCGATGCCAGCGAGGCGCAATTGATTTCGGTGGTGGAGGCCGGAGCCCAATCCCGTGTCCTCGTGGCGTTCTCCCGGGAACCTGATGATGTGTTGGCGGCAATCGACTCGATCGCGCCGGGCGGCACAACTGAGGATTTGGCAGGAGCCCTGCGCTTGGCTCGCGGACTGGCCACTCCCGATCGACCGACCACGCTCCTGATCCTGTCCGACGGGGGTATCGCCGGAGCCATCGAGGAGCCGGTGGCCAATGCGCAACACGTGCTGTTCGACTCCCGCGGCGACAACTTGGCAATCACCGGCTTCGGGACCGGCGTGCCCGGCGAGGGAGCGACCCGGCTATTTCTCGAGGTGACCAACTTCTCGGTCGGACCGGAGTCGGTCACAGCAAGATTGCTCGTGGATGGGCTCGAGGTGGGATCCGAAGCTTTTGATCTAGACGCCGGTGAACGTAGCCAGAGGATCGTGGCAGTCGATGCCGGCGCCGGCCAGGCAGTCTCAGCCGTGCTGGGGGGCCAAAACGACGCCAATCCGCTCGATGACAGCGCCAGTTTGGTGTTGTCGGCCGGAACCGATCTAACCGTGACCATCACCGGAGATGGATCGCCATTTCTTGGGGCGCTTGTCGAATCTGTTCCCGGACTGCGGCCCGCTGCGGGCGCTCCGCCGGATGTGCTCATCGTCGACGGTGGCGATGCCGGGATCGTCGACCGGCCGGCCTGGATCATTGCTCCGGAGACGCCGCCCCCGGGGATAACGGTCGTCGGGAGACTCGAGTCGCCCATCGTCAGCTACCAGCGCCCCGGAGAGCCGATTCTCGATGGCCTCGATCTGTCGGAGTTGGCGATCGCCGAAGCCGACATCGTTGACGCGCTCGGTTGGCTCCCGATTGTGCGCGCCGGTGAGATTCCGCTCGTCCTCATGGGTGAGGTAGCCGGCCACCGGGCGCTGTACTTCACGTTCGATATTGTCCGCTCCAACCTGCCGGTGCAGGTGACGTTCCCGATACTGGGAGCGCGCATTCTTGACTGGCTGGGCGGAAATCGGGTGGCTGCAACATCAACCGCTCCCGCCGGAACCGCGATCGGCCTCACGCCGCCGGCCGGCGGCACTTCGCTCGTCACTGTGCCCTCAGGACAGCAGATGACCCTCAGCGCAGAGGCGACAACTTTCACGGGAACCGCCAGCCCCGGTGTCTATAGGGTCGACTATCTCGATCAGGACGGGGCTGCCGCCGGATCGGCCGTGGCGGCGCGTCAGTTCGTGGCGACCGAGTCGACCGGCGACGCCAGGCAGATATCCACGACGCTCGACGACACCGCGACGGAGGCTGAAGGGACCCTCTTGCGAGAGTGGGCTCCGCTGATCCTTGCGATACTGCTCGGAGTCGTCCTCATCGAGTGGTGGGTCGCATTTGGTCGGCCGCTGCCGCGAGGGCGCCGCCGAGCGGAGGTGGCATCGTGAGCCTCCTCCAACCCTGGTGGCTGCTGGCCCTGCCTCCGGTCCTGGCGATCGTGTACGTGGTGGCTCGCTCTGGAAGGCGCATCGTCCCGGTCAAACAGCAGAGTGTGGCCGTGTGGCTGCGGCTGCTCGGTGTCACCTTGCTCGTCTTGGCGCTGGCGCAGCCGATGCTCATCCGTGGTTCCTCCGATCGCACCGTGTTGTTCCTGCTCGATCGATCCTCATCTGTAACCGGTGACGCCCGTGCGCAACAGGAGGCGTACATCATCGCCGCGCTCGAGGTCGCAGGCAGTGAGGACTCCGCGGCGGTGGCCGTATTCGGAAAGGAACTGCGCCTCGACACCGCGCTGTCCGACAACCCTGCATTCGATGAGGTGCGAACCATCGTCGACTCCAGTTCGACGGATTTGGCAGCAGCTCTGCGTGGCGCCGCCGCGGTACTCCCAACGCAGGGCTCGCGGCGCATCGTGGTTCTGACTGATGCCGTTGAGACGGTCGGCAATGCCCGGGTGGCCGCCGCTGAACTGGCTGATCAGGGCATTGCTGTTGACGTCGTGCAACTCGACACCGGCCGGGCTTCGGACGCCCTGGTAACACGGGTCGACGCTCCTGTGGTTGTGCGCGAGGGCGAAGCGGTTCCGGTGAGAGTCAGTGTCCAGGCGACGGCGCCTGGTCCGGCCACCGTCGTCGTTACTGCCGGTGGAGAGACGTACACCGTCGAGACCGAGCTGACGGTGGGCAACAACTTGGTCGACGTTGAGATTCCGGCCGGAGCGACCGGGGCGTTGCCCATCAGGGCAGAGGTTGTCGCCGGGTTCGATGCGGTCGCCGAGAACAATGTGAGCGAAGTGATTGTGGAGGTGCTCGGAGCCGCCCACGTTGCCATCGTCGAGGGCACGATTGGCGACGGAGCCGAGTTGGCCCGGGCCCTCGAGGCAGGCGACATGATGGCGACAACGCTGGCGGCCATTCCCTCTTCCGCCGAATTGCTCAACTACGACGCGGTTGTCCTGGTGAATGTTCCGGCTCCAGCCGACATTCAGGCCGATGATCTCGCATCTTTCGTCGAGGATCTGGGGCGCGGCCTACTCGTCATCGGCGGTGATAACGCGTACGGCCTCGGCGGCTACGTCTCCACAGCCCTGGAGCGAATCCTCCCCGTCACGAGCAACCCCGATGACTTGATCCGTCGCCAGCCCGTCGCAGAGGTCCTGGTCATCGACACCTCGGGGAGCATGGCGGACTGTCACTGCGGCGACGGCGGCGAACATGATCCGTCCCAGCAAGGCGGCGTCAGCAAAACCGATATCTCGAGGGCCGGTGCCGGGTTGGCAATCTCGGCGCTGCAGGACTCGGATCGGGTTGGTGTCCTGGCATTCACTTCGGGCACCCGTTGGGCTCTGCCGCTCGGAACCAAGCCGGACGAAGCATCCATCGCCACGGCGCTGGGGACTCTCACCCCTCAGGGCGACACGGAGATCACCCCGGCTCTGCGCGAGGCACTGGACTCGCTGAAGGACGCTCCTGAAGAGATTCGCCATATCGTCCTCTTCACCGATGGCTGGGGTAACGACACGAACCTGCTGTCTGTGAGCCAAGAGATCGCCGATGCCGGCATAACGTTGTCGGTCCTGGGCACCGGTGAGGGCAGCGGCGAAACACTCCGCCGCGCCGCCGCCATTGGGGGAGGTCAGTTCTATCCCGGGCGCGATCTGCAGGCCATTCCTGACATCTTTATCGAGGAGACTCTGCGGGTGTCGCGTCCTCTCATAGCTGAGGGTGCGTTTCTACCGGCGATTGGCGCCGCCTCCCAGGTGACCATTGGGCTGACCGCAACGCCGGCACTGCGCGGCTACGTGTTGACCAAGGCCAAGCCCACCGCCGCGGTTCCCCTCGAAGTCGGTCCCGGTGATCCGCTCTTTGCAACGTGGCAGCGTGGCCTCGGCCGGTCGGCGGCGTGGACGTCGGATGCCACGGTTCGGTGGTCAGCCGATTGGGTGGAGTGGGACGGGTTCGTCGACTTCTGGGGCCGTATGGTCTCGGACGTCCTACCTCCGGGTCGCGACACTCCGCCCTCCGTCAGGCTCGATGGTGGTGCCCTGGAGATCGAATACCAGGCCGCCGTTCCGCTTGATGCGATCGCCATCGCCACCATCCGTGATACCGACGGGAGTGTGACAATGCAGCCCATGCAGCGTGTCGACGAGACGACATTCAATACTCGGGTTCCGGTCGGGGCCGCCGGTGCCTATTGGGTGGCGGTGCAAGTCGAAGACGCCAGCGGCACCATTGCCTCAGGTAGCGGGGGAGTGGTTGCAGGGTACGCCGACGAATTCGCCTTCCGCGATCCCGATCCAGCTCTCGCCGAAGACATTGCCACGGCCACGTCAGGCCGAGTCGATCCGCCGGCGGCGTCCGCCTTTGAGCTGGCTCCGTCGCGAGGCGATGCCGCCAGTCCGCTGTGGCCGTGGCTGGCTGCCGCAGCCCTGGCGCTGTTCATGATTGACGTGGCCCTGCGTCGCCTGGTGGTCGCCCGAGGCGACTTCCAAGTCTGGCGAGAGGCGGTGCGGCCCCAGGCCAAGCCGACGATGACCGCGCTCGACACCAGCGAACCGCCGCCGGCGGCTGGGATGGACGAGGCTCCCGAGCAATCCGCGGCCCCTGTGGCACGTCGCGAGGCGCTTCCCGAAGAGGAGACACTCGCCCAGCTTCTCAAGCGCAAACGCCAGCAGTGAAGCAACACTTGTGACATATCACGTATCAACGCGAGTTCCACCGGTGGTTGCAGTGGCCCGGCGCCAGATCACAAGCAATGCCCCGATCGCGCCCAACAATCCAGTGAGGTACCACCACACGGGGCCGCCGCCCAGGCTGGGGCGTAGTGGTTCCGTTGCCAGGCGGACCGCCGACGCCAGGCCTAGTGCGGTTGCGGCGGCGACGCCCGGAGGTAGCGGTCGTTTGCGCCGAAGAGCCAATGCCGCAGCGGCCATCAGCAGAATCGCCGCCGCGTAGAGCTCAATCGGATGGCGGCCGACCGAGCTACCCGACTGCGTCATTGCCCACGGGAGGTCACTTGCTGTTCCCAAGCAAGCGTCGCGTGCCAGGCAACCAAGGTGCCATCCACCCAGGCTCGCGAGTGAGGCCACGGCCAACGCGTCGGCGACGGCGATGATCTCGCCACGAGCTACGAATGCGATTGTGAGCAGAGCGGCAACCGTGGCAGGTCCCGTGGCCACCCCGCCTCGCACGATCAAGATGTCCGCGAGGTTTGTGAGCGGGTTCACCCCGCTGGCCACCATCGATACGAGCCGGCCAACGAAGATCCCGGCGATCGCCGCCGTCAGCAGTACCTCCTGCAAGTCGCTGGCACAGTCGACTGCGTTGCCTCGCGCCGCTTCCCATCGCAAGGCAATAGAGCCGGCGACGAAGGCAATTGCGACGGCAAAAAGCAGCGTGAACTCCACCTAGCCCGCCGTCTGCAACAGCTCGTCGATTGCAAGAGCCAGAGTCCGCTCATCGATGACACCGAAGTGCACGGTGGAGACCGCGCCCTCCCCGTCGACAAAGAACGTCAACGGAACCCCCGAGGTCCCTCCGAAGTCGATGACGACGTCGCCGTCACGATCGAAGAGGTGCGTGATCGGGGCATCCGCCAGGAACTCCGCGATGAAGCCCTTGGCGTTCGGTTGGCTGTCACGCGTATTGAGGCCGATGAAATTGATCGATCCCTCGAATTGGGAAGCCGCGGTTGCCAACAACGGTGCCTCGGAACGACACGGACCGCACCACGACGCCCAGACGTTCACCACCGCAGGGAGCCCAGCTGCCTGTATCGAAACGGTCAGCTCTGCCGTAGAGGCCGGCGGCAGGTCTGCGATGTCGCTGGTGTCGGTGGTGCTGCCGCCGCATGCGGCGACAGCAGTCAAGAGCATCGCCGTGGCGGCGATTCGTAGTCTCATGATCTCCGATCGAGAGCGTCGAGGACACCGCGGGGTGACTCTTCGCGTTCCGCGAGCAGGACGAGGAGATGGTAGAGCAGATCTGCAGCTTCCTCGGCAAGCTCGCCCTGGTCAGAACCGGCTGCGTGGTCCTTGGCGGCGAGCAGAACTTCGGTGGCTTCCTCTGTCAGCTTGCGGCCTGCGGCGTTGACACCCCCGGCTACGAGCTGTGCTGTGTAGGAGCCTTCCGGACGCGTTGCAGCTCGATCCGCGATGACTTTCCACAATCGTTCGAGCCGATCGAATCCAACACTGTCCCCGCTTGTGTCGAAGCACGAAGGGGCACCGGTGTGACAGGTTGGGCCGCTCGGCGTGGCTCGGACAAGCAGGGCGTCGTCATCACAGTCGATCGAGATGTCCACCAGGCGTAGAAGATTGCCGCTGGTGGAGCCCTTCTGCCACAGTTCTCGGCGGCTCCGGCTCCAGAATGTCACCAGAGAGTCGCGCAGCGTATGGCGAAGGCTTTCCTCATTCATGTACCCGAGCATGAGTACCGTTCCGGTCCGGTCGTCCTGGACAATCGCCGGGACCAAGCCCTCTTCGTCGAAACTCACGGCACTGGGATCAAAGACGGTCACTGCCGCACCGCCACGCCGGCCGCCGCCAGTCCCGACTTGAGCGTCGCCACTGTGATTTCGTCGCGGTGGAATATCGAGGCCGCGAGGACAGCATCAGCGCCGGCCTCATCGAACGCTGCCACGCAGTCCGGGATCGATCCGGCGCCTCCGGAGGCGATTACCGGAACCTGAACCACCGCCTTGATGGCTCGGAGGAGGCGGAGGTCGTATCCGTCATAAGTGCCGTCCCGGTCCATCGAGGTGACCAGGAGCTCCCCGGCGCCACGCTGGGCCCCGTCGGATGCCCAGGCGACCGCGTCGCGGCCTGTCGGGGTACGGCCCCCATGGCTGTATACCTCCCAACCAACGTCCGTTCTCTTGGCGTCGATGGCGAGGACCACGCACTGTTTGCCAAATGCAGCCGCGCAACGATCAATCAAGGTCGGATCCGCCAATGCCGCCGAATTGATTGCCACCTTGTCGGCTCCTGCCCGCAACGTCGCCCTCATGTCCTCGACCGTGCGGACTCCTCCCCCCACGGTGAGGGGGACAAAGACGTTCTGGGCGGCGCGGCGCACGACATCGAGCATGGTGGAGCGGCCGTCGCTGGAGGCCGTGATGTCTAAAAAACAGATCTCGTCTGCCCCTCCCTCGGCATACTTCTGTGCCAGCTCGATTGGGTCTCCCTCATCCGTGAGGTCGACGAACTGAACACCCTTGACGACGCGCCCTGCAGTGACGTCCAGGCACGGGATGACCCGCTTACGCAGCACGGCGAGCCTCCGAGCACGATTGCACGAAGTTGTTGAGTACGGCAAGGCCGGCCTCGCCTGACCGCTCAGGGTGGAATTGCACCCCAACACGATTGCCGTGGCGAGCGGCTGCTACGAACTCGGAGCCGTATTCGGAGCGGCCGATGATGTCACCGAGCACGGCGGGAGCGGGTGCGTAGCTGTGGACGAAGTAGAACAGGTCGCTCGTGCCCAGTCCTTCAAAGATGGGATCGGCGGCAAGCTCCACATCGTTCCAGCCGATGTGGGGGAGCAGGGGAGCCTTGTCGAGCTTGATGACGCGCCCGGGGATCAACCCCAGGCATTGGGTGTCGTCTTCGGCCGATGTCTCGAAGAAGAGCTGCAGACCGACACAGATCCCTAGAAGGGGCCCCTCCCACTCTGAGATGGCGTTGACCAGGTCTTGGCGATGTAGTCGCGCCATTGCGGCCGCTGTGGTGCCGACACCTGGAAGCACGAGGCCGTCAGCTCCGGCAAACCCGCCGGCCTCAGTAACGACCGTCACCTCGGCGCCACTGCGCTCCAGGCCGCGGACAGCCGATACGAGGTTGCCGGCACCATGGTCCACAACTGCGATCCTCGTCACACGGATCCCTTGGTCGAAGGCACTCCATCGCGGCGCGGGTCGATGCTGACGGCACTCCGCAAGGCACGGGCCAATGCCTTGAACGCGGCCTCGGCGATGTGGTGATCGTTGGCGCCGGTAGCCTCGAGGTGCAGTGTCATTCCGCTGGTTCGCGCCAACGCTTCGAGGGCATGCGGAATCATCTGGGTTCCAAGTTGCCCAATCCGCTCGGTCGTGAATCCCAAATCGATAACCGCGTGAGGCCGGCCTCCAACGTCCACGGCGGCGCGTCCCACCGACTCGTCCATCGGTACGACTGCATCTCCAAAGCGTTGGATTCCAACACGATCGCCGAGAGCCTCGGCCAGCGCGGATCCCAAGACCAAGGCTGTGTCCTCGACGGTGTGATGCTCATCGACATGAAGATCGCCGGTCGTCTCCACCTCGAGATCGAACATGGCGTGATATGCGAACGACTCGAGCAGATGATCGAAGAAGCCCACACCTGTGTTGACGGCAGCTTTGCCGGAACCGTCGAGGTTCAGGCAAAGCTGCACCGATGTCTCCTTGGTCTCTCGTGAGACCGAAGCGATCCTGGTCACAGCAGTACCTCCTCGAGGGTAGTTGTCAGACGGCGATTCTGTTCCTCACTGCGCACGGTGAATCGCAGGTAGTTGTTCAGTCCGCTGGCGACTGGAAATGTCCGCACCACGAGGCCACGCATCCGCAGCGCCGTCGCGATTTCCTCCGCTTCCGGTCCCACCTCACAAAGCAAGAAGTTCACCTCGGAGGGAAGGACTCGGAAACCCAACTTCGCCAAGTCGGCAGCCAATGGGGCGCGGGCAACAGCCAGCGCGGCGACGATCTCGTCGGCCATATCGGGACGGGATAGCGCAGTCTGAGCTAGCTCCACGGAGAGGTTGGCAATGCTCCCCGGGGGGCGTAATCCATCGATCTGATCGATCAACGATGGATGTCCCGTGGCGTAACCGACTCTGGCCCCCGCCAGCGCGAATGCTTTCGACAGAGTTCGCAGCACGAGCAGATTGGAGAAGCGGTCAACGGATTCGGACCACTCCGTCCCGACGAATTCGGCGTACGCGGCGTCGACGATGACGATACCGTCGGTGGCCGCGATGATCGTCTCAACCTGCGCCGGCGTCATGTCGACGCTCGTCGGGTTGTTGGGTACACACAACCACACCACGTTGGACTCGCGCGCCGCGTCGACTATGGCGTCCATGGGGACGGTGAAGTCCGGAGGAGCGGCAGGCACCTCAATCAACTTCGCTCCCACTTGAGCGCATGCAATGCGATAAAGCGGATAGGTCGGAGCGATCGTGGCCGCCGAACTGCCAGGCGCCAGGAATGCGCGGGCGGCCAGCAGAATCAGCTCGTCGGCCCCGGCTCCGGGCACGATCTGCTCGGGCTCGAGGTTGTGACGTGCTGCCGCCGCCTGTCTGATGCCCAGGTAGCTGGCACCGGGATACTCGTTGAGCGATGCGGCAGAGGCGGCGGCTTGCTCGACTGCCCAATCGGTGGGCCAGGGGGTCGTGTTGTGGTCGAAGCGGATGACCTCGGTGGGATCGATACCCGCCGCGGCGGCAATCTCGAGGGTGGTCGGCTGCCACTTGTATCGGGGGACGGTCACGTTGTTTCCTCGAATCGGATATCGACGGCCAAACGGTGGGCGGTCAGCCCTTCCGACTCGGCCAGGGCGGCCACCGTCGGCTGGAGACTACGCAGTCCCTCCTCGGTGATGCGCTGTACCTGGCGGTAAGAGCCGAAGTCCTCAACGCCGAGTGGCCCGTAAGCACGCGCAAGTCCGCCTGTCGGGAGAACGTGATTGGCTCCCGTGGCGTAGTCACCGGCGGAGTGGGGGGCGAAGTGACCGGCAAAAACTGATCCGGCGGCCGGCACCGCGCTGACAACACCCTCTGGATCACGGGTGTGGATGCCGAGGTGCTCTGGAGCGAAGTCGTTGGCGAACCGGCACGCGTCAGCCAGATCCTCGGCGATCACAATCAACCCGTTCTCCTCCAGGGAGCGGCGGATCACATCGGCGCGTTCGAGATCAGACAGGAGCCCTTCGACTTCCGAGAGAATCGCCTCGGCTACCGAGGCGCTCGTAGTCACCAGAACTGCAACGGAGTCGGGCCCATGCTCGGCTTGGCTGATCAGGTCGGCTGCGACGGCTCTCGGGTCGGCTGCATCGTCGGCGATTTCCAACGCTTCGCTGGGTCCGGCCGGCAGATCGATTCCGCACACACCGAAGACCTCCAACTTCGCGGCGGTAACCCAGGCGTTGCCCGGACCCACAATCTTGTCGACGGCGGCAATCGTCTCGGTGCCGTACGCCAAGGCGGCGATCGCTTGAGCTCCGCCCATGGCGTGGAACTCGGTAGCTCCGCCAATTCGGCAGGCTGCCAGCACAGCATCGCTCACCGTACCGTCGGGCCCGGCCGGAGACGCTACGACAATCTCGGCGACACCGGCCAAGACGGCCGGGACACATGTCATCAGTACCGATGAGGGATAGGCCGCCAGGCCTCCGGGTGCATAAACACCCACTCGCCGCAACGGAGCCCAGCGACGCTCAACTTCAACGCCCGGCAAGGGTGCGGCCCTCTGCGTCTGCGGCCGCTGTGCCATGTGCACGCCGCGCACCGCGGCAGCGGCCGTCTGCAAAGCCGTCAGTAGTTCCGGGCCGACCCGGGCGGTGGCGGCATCGATGGCTGCGGCGTCAATAACTGCCGACGGGTCGGCGAGGCCGCCACCGTATGTCAGCGATGCCTGTTGAAGGGCGACGTCACCACCGTCGCGGATCGCACCGACAATGGCGCGAGTCGCCTTCCGAATGTTTGGGTCGGAGACGGGTTGGCGTCGAGTGATCACACGGCGCTCGTTTCGGCTCAGGTTGGCAAGGGAGACGGTCTGTATTGGCGTCATGGCCTAGAGGAGCAACTGTTCGATGGGTAATACCAGGATGCCGCTGGCACCGGCTTCCTTGAGCCGTGGCACTACATCCCACACGGCGTCGACGTCCACCACGGAATGTATTGCGACCATCTCGGACTCGGCGAGTGGAACTATCGAGGGAGCATCGAATCCTGGGATCAAAGCTTGGATTTGGTCGACGGCCGTCCTGGGAGCGTTCATGAGCACGTACTTCTTGCGGCGGGCGGCAACGACCGAAGTGATCATCGTGACCGCCTGATCGACCGCTGGATGGACGGCTGCCTGGCGATCTCTGATGAGGGCGGCCTGCGACTCGAGGACGTCGACCACCGGCCGCAGCCCGTTGAGCATCATCGTCGAGCCCGAAGACACGAGGTCAACGATGGCATCGGCCACATCCAGTTTGGGAGCCACTTCGATGGATCCCCTCAGCTCGACAGTCGTGACCTCGACTCCCTTGTCGGCAAAGAACTGGGCGGTCGTGCGAGGGTGCGAGGTGGCGACTCGGAGTCCGGCAAAGTCGGAGATGGAGGACATGGAGCTGGCGTTGGGTACTGCGGCGGCCAGTCGGCAACGTCCGAAGCCGAGCTCGGCGAGTACCTCGATGTCGGCGCCGCTTTCCGCCACCAAGTCGAGTCCAGTGACGCCGAGATCGGCGACGCCATCGGTGACCAGTTCGCAGATGTCGTCGGCCCGAACGAACAGGATCTCGACGTTGCGGCCTCTAATGGGGACCGACAATGCCCGCTCAGTTCGCTCGAAGCGAAATCCTGCCTGATGAAGGAGACGTGCCGTTGGTTCCTCGAGCCGCCCCTTGTTGGGTACGGCCAGCCGAATCGGGTCGGTGGAGTACCGGTTCATCGTTCCTCCGTCGGTATCAGGCCCTTACGATTGAGCGCGGCTTGGTAGCCGCCACGTCCGTGGCGCAGCCATTGGTTGATCCTGGTGATGGTGGCCGTGGAGACGCCTGTATCGGTTGCGATCTGGCGGTAGGGAATTCCATCCACCAGCATGCGCACCACCCGCCATCGTCGGCTCATCTCCTCCAATTCACGGCGAGTACACAGGTCACGAAAGAAAGCCGCGGCCTCCTCCCGTGTTTTCATCGCCAAGATCGTGTCGAACAGGTCAGCAGTCGCTTCGTTGCGCCAGTCGTCGGGTTCGTTGGATGTTGTCATGGCTTCTCAGTTAGGTAATGTCTGTGCCTCTGTTTTAACATGCTAAAACAGAAGCACGGACGATATCCGAACCGTTCGTGCCTGGCAAGTCCGGAGGAAATGGTCGTGTTTGAATTCATCCCCGCCATAGATGTGCTCGGCGGTCGAGTCGTGCGACTGGCCCGAGGCGACTACGACCAAGTGACCGTATACGGCGACGACCCGCCGGCAGTAGCAAGTGGCTTCGCAGCTGCTGGTGCTCCGATCGTGCACGTTGTCGATCTCGAGGGAGCCAGAAGCGGCAGGCCGCAGGCGTCGCTGGGCCGGTCGCTTCGAACTGCCGCGGTTCGCTATCAGATCGGGGGCGGCATTCGTACCGCGGCGGCGGCGCAGAGAGCGGTGGCCGATGGGGCCGCCCGGGTAGTTGTCGGTACGACGGCGCTGTGGGACTCGACTGAGTTGGACCGAATGGTCGACGCGGTTGGGGCCGACGCGATCGTGGGGGCGGTGGACGTTTCCGGTGGAAAGGCTTTCGGGGCGGGATGGCTCGACGAGGGTCGACCGCTCGACGAGGTGCTCGAATCTCTGGTCACAGCCGGCATCGAGCGAATCCTTGTGACCTCGATCAGCCGCGACGGAATGATGCGGGGCCCGGACATGGAATTGCTGGCGATTGCCGCCGGCTCGGGGATGAAGGTGATCGCCTCTGGTGGTGTGGGCAACCTCGACGACCTGCGCCAAGTTGTCGCGTCCGGACTATCGGGAGTGATCGTGGGCCGGGCCATCTACGAGGGGCGGTTCACCGTCGCCGAAGCGTTGGCCGCCATTGCGGTGACGTCGACCTAGTCCTGACTGTCGTCTGGGCTCGGCGGGTTCTTGCCGTCGTTCTTGTAGCGGTAGAGGGCGAAGTCCATGTCGGCTTTGGTTACGTCAATGGCGGTCGAGTCCCGCCGCAAGGCTTGCAGGGCCGCTTCGCGCAGCATGCCGCTCATATCGGCGAACGAAAGCCCCTCGGTGGCCTCGATGTAGTAGTCGGTATCGACGTCCTCGGCGAATGGAATGTCCTGGATTCCGAAGAACGCTCGCCGCGACGGTGTTTCCGGCAATCCGAGATACAGATGCGTTTCGAGCCTCCCGGGACGCAGCAGCGCCGCATCCACCAAGTCACGGCGGTTGGTGGCGCCAATCACGAAGACGTCCCCCCGATCAGACACGCCGTCCATCTCGGTCAGGAGAGCTGCGACCACAGAGTCGGTTACTGAATTGGTCGAGTTGCCGCGAACGGGTGCCAAGGCGTCGATCTCATCAAAGAACAGAATCGCCGGGGCCACCGCCCGTGCCCTGGCAAATACCTCGCGCACGGCTCGTTCGGACTCGCCAACAAACTTGTCGAGGAGCTCAGCGCCCTTGATTGTGAAGAAGGCGGCTCCCGATTCGTGCGCCAAGGCCCGCGTGACGAACGTCTTGCCCGTGCCGGGTGGTCCGTAGAGCAGCAGGCCCTTGGGCGGTTCGATGCCGAGTCGCTCGAAGCGCTCCGGCTCCTGCATCTGCCAAATGACCGCTTCGGTTAAACGCTGTTTGACTTCGTCGAGATTGGCCACCCGCTCGAAGCCGTATGTCGGCAGTTCGCCGAGCGATGCCGTCCCGAGCGAAGGTGTTGTGTCCCGGATGGCCCGGTCCAGGAGCTCGTCGGTGACTGCGTTGCCGGTACTGGCGATCAAAGCCGAGGCGTGTACCACCGAGGCGATGATGTCTGCCCCGGAGAATCCGGCCGTCCTCGAGGCGAGCCTCTCGAAATCGAGTTCCTCGGTTGGAACCGCAGCGAGCGCCGCCTCGAACAGCAGGGTGCGCCGGGTCAAGTCCGGCGGCGGGATCGACAGCGTCCGGGGCAACAGCGCCGAACCAGTGATCGTCTCAGTCAGTTTGGCGACGGAGGAAATGGCGAGGACGGTTGCCACTCGCGCTTTGTCGGCGACGGTATCGAGGAACCAACGCAGAATGGCGGTCACTTGGTTGCGGAACATGGCGTCGTCACCGGCAACCGAGTCCAGCCGGTCGACGAAGATCACGGCCGGTCCCGTCGTCGTCGAGACGGCCTTCTCCAGTCGTTCGAGGAGTTTGTCGGGCTTGAAAACCAGCTCGAGGGAGACCTCGATGACTGTGGCGCGGGCCGATTCGGCGGCGGCAGCTACGAGTTCGGATTTACCGCTTCCGGTGGGGCCTTCGAGGAGAACGCCGGCGACGCGGGGGAGGTTCCATGCGCCCGGGAGGTCCTGCGGGCTGGTCAGAAGCGAGAGCCAGCCGGTCAACGTTTCGAGTTCAGTGTCGAGGCCGGCCAGCAAGGCGGCGGCGGTAGTAGGTGTCTCGCCACCGGGATGTCCGGATGGCTGCGCAGCAACAGGGATCGGTTGCTCACCTTCTTCGTGGACGACTGTCGAATTACCAACGAGGCCGGCCCCGCCCGGTTCAACTGAGAGCACCCGCAGCTCAACCTCCTCGGATTCGGCATCGGAGCCGTACGAGGTGTGAACGACGACCTTGTCGCCCTCGGTGACCGGGTTCCCCTGCAGGCTGCGGGCCAGATGACGTCCGTCCAGTTCGACGTCGACCCCACCGACCACGACACGTTTGGCTTCGCGCAGGATGGCCCGCTTGGCATCCACCGAGTCGCCGACACCAATGCCGGCGTTGTCGCGTGAGCGGTCTCCGAGGGTGATCGTGTTGGTGGTGGCAACCTCGCCGGGAACCACCAGTACGTGGGTGCGGCCGATCGTCACGATACCCCCGCCTGGCAACCCCATCGCGGTCAGAAGTGTCGAATCGGCCCTGGCTTGGGGATCTGCCCCCTGGCGAACGATGAAGCGCATGATGACGAGGCTAGTGCTCTGTCCAACGTTCGTGGTCGGGGCACCAGCGGCGGTTGAAGGGTCGGCCGGAGGTCAGCCGGCGAGCACTTCCAGCGAGGGCACCGGACGGGCCGGCGAAGCCAGAGGAGCTCGTGAATCCATGACGGTGACGCCCGGGCGACTGAGCCATCGCCATATGAGATGGGCTTCCTCCTGGAGGGCGACCGACGTCGGAACCTGGGTGGCGTCGAGTGCGTCCGTTCCCGAGATGTTGAACAGCGGGGAGCGGTTGCCGGACTTCCAACTCGACACCAGGCGACCCTGATCGACAAAGGCCCCTTCGCCGTCCTTGTTCTCCACCCACAGCCGACCGGCTGCCTGGAGGGTCTGCCAGTCCCGTCGGCGGTTGAGGCTCCGAGCCAGTGTCTGATAACGATCGCGGGCCACTGCGGCGTCCTCGAAGCGCTGCTCGTTGGCGCGAGTGCGCATCCGCTCGGCCAGCGGGGCGAGCAGACGGCGCGGATCATCGGCCATTCCGGCACGGACGTCCCCGCAGACTTGGCCGTACAGCACCTCGTCGAGGTCGCCATCGCACGGGCAGAGGGCGACGCCGAGCTGGGCATAGTTGCACGCCGCACTCTTGCCCCGACCCGGTCCTCCCGAGCAGCGGCGGATCGGCGCCGCGTCCCATATCGCGGCCATCACCGCCTCGGCCTGGCGTTTCGAGCGGAACGGCCCTAGATAGGTTCCGCCGTCCTCGCGATAGGTGCGGACTATTGAAAGGCGCGGGTAACGCTCGGACGTGAGTTTGAGCCAGTGGGTTGATTTTGGGGGACGGGACTTGCGGTTGTAGCGCGGCGCCATGGCATGGATCATTCGAAGCTCGGTGATCTCTGCTTCGAGCTCTGTCGGGCAGACGCGGTGGTCGACCTTGGCAAGGTTGCGCAGCATCGTGGTCACGCTGCGTCGGGTGTCGCCGTAGAAGTAGGAACGAACCCGCGACCGCAGGTTCTTCGCCTTGCCGACATAGATGACGTTGTCATCGAGGTCGTGGAATAGATACACCCCGGGCAAGCGGGGGAGGCGATCGGTCAATGACAACTTGTCGTAGTGCGGCCGACCCTTTGCGGTGGGGAGTCGCAGCAGGTCCTCGAGGTAGGTGGCGCCGACGCTGCCGGCTCGTTCGAGGAGTTCGAAGAAGACGTGGGCGGTGGCCTTGG
>JAAELU010000360.1 GCA_024226255.1 bacterium
CAGATTCGGGAAGCGCTCGTGGTGCACTCCCATTTCTGCCGCCCCGAAGAGGCATGCGGTCTGCTCGCCGTCGATGGAGACGGTCGTCTCCGCATGGCCTACGCCACGACCAATGTTGAGCGCTCCCGGGTCCGGTTCACTGTGTCGCCGCGGGAGCATTACGGAGCCATTCGACATGCCGAAAACCAGGGTTGGTCGATAGGCGGCTCCTTCCATTCGCACCCGAACTCCGCAGCCTTCCCTTCCGCTCGCGACATCGCCGGCGCCCTCGACCCCGACTGGCTCTACCTGGTGGTCGGGATGGGGAATGGGTTTCCTGAAATCAGAGGATTCCGGATCAGGGAGTACATGGTCGACGAGGTCGCCCTGCTGGAGGTCTCGTGACTGCCGACCGTTCGGCGCACCTAGCTATGTACGGCATGGTCGGAGTTGCGATGCATCTGGTGGTGGGGGTTCTGATTGTTGCGTCCTACTCCGTGATCTCGTCAGGGTGGCTGATTACCCTCGTAGGGGTGTGGCTGATAGCTGCCGGTGCTGGCGCAGCGATGTGGAAACGAACGGTCTGGATCCCGCTGCTGGCGTCGATCGTGCTGTCGACCGCCTGGATGATTGTGTTCTTTGGAAGCAGGTGAGGTATGCAGCTGGATATCTTGGGGAGCTCTGGGACGTATCCCGCGCCGGACAGACCGGCGTCGGGGTACTTGATTAGCAATCTGTCCACCCACATTCTCTGCGATGTGGGCTTCGGCGTCTTTGCCGAGTTGCTGCGCCGCATGCCTCCGGACCGGCTTGATGCGGTAGTGATTTCGCACCGGCACCCTGACCACTGTGCCGACTTTCTGGCGCTGCATCATGCTCTTGCCTACGGCCCATTCGCGGTGACGAACCTGCCGGTCTACGCCGCACCGGGCGTCGCCGACCGCATCGCTG
>JAAELU010000361.1 GCA_024226255.1 bacterium
GGCCTCACAATCTTTAGAGAGACCATTGAGACACTCCACGATCTCTCCGAGGCCCAAATGCGCGAAGCCATCACGGCGATCCCGGATGGCGAGTACCGTGGTGAGGACTTCATCGATGATGGCGGTCCGGACGATGGACCGGCCGCTGTTCGTGTCGCCATCACGATCCGGGGCGACGAAGCCGTCTTCGATTATTCCGAGTCTGACGATGCCGTCAGCAATGTTCTGAACACCACTAAACTGATGGCCGCCTCCTCGACGATGTACGCGATCAAGGCCATTGCCGGTCCGGAGATTCAGCCCAACGGAGGGTGTTATCGACCGATCAGCATCAAGACGAGACCCGGCTCGCTTCTCGACCCCGGCCCCATGCGGCCGATTGTCGGCGGTAATCACGAGACCTCGCAACGCATTGCCGATGCCGTGTTCAAGGCTTTGGAGTCGGCGGTTCCCGAACGCCTAAGCGCGGGCGGCCCAACCACCGCCGGCCTGTTGATATTTGGCGGTCCTAACGAGAACGGCCAGTGGTCGACGCTCTACGAGGTCCACGGCGGCGGCGAAGGTGCGCGGGTTGACCGCGATGGCTGTCCGGCGGTGCGTGTCCACATGGTCAATACCGCAAATACACCGGTCGAGGTGATCGAAGCCGAATACCCCATCGAGATCGGCGTCCACAGGTTGCGGCAAGGTTCAGGCGGCGGCGGAGCGCACCAAGGAGGTGCCGGGATCATCCGGGAGTATCGCGTTCTGGCGGATGAGCTGTGGCTGACGACGATGTTCGACCGCCGTCTCGTACCGCCCTACGGACTGTGCGGCGGGGCGTCCGGCAAGCCTTTCCGGGCAACCTTGACGAGGGTCGACGGAAGCTCAACGGAGTTGGCCGGAAAGTCGAACTTGCGGCTGGTCAAGGGAGACCGCGTTACCATGGAGACTTCGGGTGGTGGTGGCTATGGCGAGGCGACCAAAGCGGATGTGCAACAAGCCGATTAAGGAACTCTGATCCATGGCTATGGTTCACCTCTCACTCAGGAGACCGGCGATTTGGGCGGCCCGCTTCCCATGGCGGCTCTGCAAACGGCAAGATTGCTATGAATAAAGCCCTTGGACCGATCGAAAAGCAGAGCATCAAGGACCGTATCTATGGTGAGCTTCGCCAAGCTCTGATGCTCGGGTATTTCGAGCCCGGCAAGCCGATCACCATCCCGGAACTGGCGGAGACCTTCGGCACCAGCCATATGCCGGTACGCGAAGCTTTGCGGCGCCTGGTCTCCGAGCAGGCGTTGGTTATCTTGTCGAACCGCTCCGTGGCCGTTCCGGACCTGACACTCGAACGCTACGAAGATCTTCTTCGCACCCGCATGGTCATAGAGGGGACGGCGGCCTCTTGGGCCGCCGGTTCCATTAATGATCAAGAGCTGACGCAGTTGAGAACGCTGAACCAAGAGATCGGCGAGATGCAAGACCACGCCGAACCACGGCTATTCCTCGCGAAGCATCAGGAATTGCACTTCACCGTCTACCAGGCCGCGCGGAGCCCGATCTCCATCCCTATAATTGAAATTCTCTGGCTCCAGATCGGCCCGTACCACAATCTCATGTTCGATTCGAACCGCTTTCGGCTAGATACCGGCCACCACGAGGCCCTGATCGATGCCTTGGCGCAACGCGATGAAAACC
>JAAELU010000362.1 GCA_024226255.1 bacterium
AGGGCCGTCGACCCATGAGGTCGAGGTAGCGGAGCTGTAAGGGCGCATCCTCGGGGACGTCCCCCGAGGCACTGTCGCCGAACATCCCCGACGCGCTCAACATCTCTCGCTGGGGTTGGGCGTCGTCCCAGAGCCATTGCACCAACTCAGCGTTGAGCCCCACATCGTCGCCGGTCGCGGTCGCCAGATCCCAGGCATGCACAGCTGCGTCGGCCACACGGAAGCCGACGAACACTGACCGGGGAAACTGCCCCGCAGGGTGGTCGACGTTCCCATCGAGACCGCCAGGGCCGGAGAACCCATCGACCATGTCGTCAGCGAGGGCCCGGAACGACTTGACCGGGTCGGTGTCTGTCATCAGATCATCGTTCAGGCCGCTGATGATCTCATCGACCGACATGCCCGCCAGGATCTGGATCGACATTCGTGTCCCGAGCAGTACGTGGTTCACGAGCCCACGGACGTCCCACTCCGAGCACGGCGTCGACCGCGTCCAATCCCCGGTCGCGACTTGACGGAGACGCGATTCGAATTCGATGTTCGCAGCAATCAGCGCTTCAACAGCTTCCATACCGGAAGTATGCAGGCTTCCGGTATGGAAGTCAACTGCTCGCCCGATGCCCGCTGCGCTAGGCGTAGCCAACTCGAGGCCGCGACCCATCGGCTCGATATCGGCACCCACGAGTGGCCCCACGGGCCAGCTGACCCAACGCCGAACCCACCCGACAACACCACTCGGAAATCCCGATCCGCCGCGCTCGGGTGCCGGTGCGTTGGAGAGTGGTGAGACGATCGCAAGCGCAACCACGCAGGGTGCGATGAGCGTTTCCGTCCGAACGGCCGGCCTGGCTGTCGCGGCCAGTGGTGGGGGCACTCAGATTGCCGGTGTACCCGACTGCGGAGGTAGTGAGGACTGCTGCGGTGGGTGTCGTGCAGTCGCTTGAGTGCTATCGGGTGTCGCGCCGAAGTTGTGCACGGGCTCCGAAAAAGATGGGCACCTCGGTGTAAAAGGGCTGCTGGCGGGCGAGGAGATCGCTGGCTTGCGGTTCTTGGCACTCTTCAACATCGAACCCAGCCCGTGTGAGCGCGTTGAGGTAGGTGGAGAGCATCCGATGGTGGTTGCCTGCCCGCCTGACGCCGTTCGGGTTACTCGAGCGCCAGAATCGCTCATTGAAGTAGCCGGTGACCGTCACGGCTGGTCGGTCTTCATCGATGGTCACGCGCTGGGCGTGAGGCACCAGGAAGCAGGGGTGGCCGATGACGAACGCGAACCAGCCTTGTGGACGGAGCACTCGGGCGATCGCCATCAAAGCAGCGTCGAGGTCGGGAATGTCCATCAGGGCCAGTTGGCAGGTCGCGGCATCGAATGATCCCGAATCGAATGGTGACAGGGTTTGAGCGTCGGCGACCACGTATCGGATCTCGGAGCCTTCAGGCGTGCCGTGCCGCCGAGCGTTGGCGATCATCGTTGGTGAGGAATCGGCACCGACAACGGATGCCCCGAGGCTGGCGGTCAGGCGAGTGGCGATGCCTTGCCCGCATGCCACGTCGACCACCTCCAGGCCTTCTACAGGTAGCAGTAGATCAGCAAGGCAGTTCAGAGCGGTGTCGTGAGGTCCGCTCCCGGAGGTGAGTAAACGGTCGTACCAGTTGGCGATGTCGGACCAGGTC
The DNA here is from genome assembly GCA_024226255.1 of bacterium. Classification (GTDB taxonomy): domain Bacteria; phylum Actinomycetota; class Acidimicrobiia; order Spongiisociales; family UBA5794; genus JAHEJX01. The sequence goes on from JAAELU010000362.1 coordinate 1,672, forward strand.
GCAGGAGCAGTCTCAGATGACGTCACACCCCGAGTTTCGCATAACGCAGGGTCAAATCGGCCGTGCTCGGGCGCACAACGAGGGCCGGCTGTCCTGAAGATTTGTCAGCATTCGGGTGGTGCCGGGAGTGGCCACACCGGAACGATGTCCCGGCGGCCATCACCTAGGCAGTCGAATCCGCAACGCCTCTCGAAGCTACTCACCGCTCGACAACTCCGCTGAGCAACGATACTTGACAACCCATAGGAGCATCGATGTCGGACGGCCTGAGCGATCGGAAATCCGGGCTCACCACGCTCTGCGATCTTGGCCACAGAGCATCGAGACGGCGAGATTTCTAGGCGCTCGGCAAGTGAGGATTGAGAGCGGGAGCTCGCTTGCGCTCTTCAGCACACTACCGGGCGTGTAGATCCAGAAGCTGCTTGGCCATCAGAGCGGCCTTGCTCCTTCCTCGGAGCTGCTCAAGTGCCCGGCGGGCTTCTGGTCACCGATAGCGGCCCCTGTGGTGACAGCTTGATCGAGCAAAATCGGGTGGCCTCTTCACTCCTCGCACCAGGCGACTTCGCCGACAGTGCTGCGCGGGCTGCGGCGTCCGACCAGGCGACTATGAGTGGTGTGGGACCATCGCGGCGAAGCCGCCGATGCGACCAGGGGCAGAGTTGTGAAGCTGTTGGAGCGTCAAGGTTTCAGGATCCGAAACCGTTATCTCATCGAGTCCCTGCAGGGCAACACCGTCGCAGATGTCCCATCGTCTGTTGGTTGCCGATCTCGGTCCGTCGGCTAGATCGAGCTAGCGCCGACCTCACAAGTCTGTTGTGAAGCTCGTCCTTTCTTCTTGCGACGGTGTCCCAAGCTGCTGTCGGATCTCAGAGGGGGTTACACCTAGATGACGACGGATCGAGTTCGTCATGTGAGCGTGGTCGTGAAAGCCCGTTCCGATGGCCACTGAGGCCAGATCGTGAGCGCCCTCGCCTATCTGGGCAAGCGCAGCGCGAACCCGTAGCTGGGTTCGATATGCAGACAGGGTCGTCCCTGTCACGGCGTGGAAGACGCGGCTCAGATGGTGCGACGAACTGCCGACGGCTCGGGCCACGTCGGGTAGCCCGGCGTTGTCAGCGTAGTGAGTTGCCAGATACTCCTCAGCGTCTGCAGCGAGCGCTCGTTGGTGAGGTGTCGATCGCCGCCGACGCGAACCTTGAACCAGGTCGGTCACGATCATCGAGATAGTCTCTTCGGCTTGCAGGGGGGTTGCGAGGCCAAGCCGAGCGTCCACGACGAGTCGCCATAGCGCCAGATCATGGTTCGCCGACGTGACTGCTGTCCGGCTCCTGAACCGATCCGCTCGATGATCCAGTAGAGGATCGACGAAGCCTGAGGCCATGGCCATGAAGAAGCATTCATCGCCTGCACCGTGAGGATGACTGATCCGCTGGACTTCGCCCTGGTTGAGAAAGAGCGCTACCGCCGGGTTCGCGACCACACGATCGTTTTCCACGTGTTGAACGAAGTGACCTGATCTCGGGAATACCACGGTGAAATCGGTTTCCACTTCTTCTGCCCCCGGGTCCCTCGATTCGAGTCGACATGCTGTTTCGGCCGCGAAGAGGGTGCAAGTGCGAATGAGAGGCTTCACGACGAGCATCCGAACATGCTAACCGAGGCTGTGATTCACCCGGATCAAGTGCATCGTCCACGGCGCAACATCGCACAGGAATCCAAGCGAGTCCGGATTGGCCAGCCCCACACTCATACCATGCAAGATCACACCGACACCGCAGATGCCGACGTCGCGTCGATCCGCGAACACGTGGAGCTCCTTTTCGAGGCCTACCTCACTGAAGATCGCGACGCGCTGCTCCGTGGCCGCCTACCCGAATGGAAAGGGTTCCAGCTGCGAAGCACCCACCTCATTCGAGGCGTCGAGGACTACGCGAGAGAACTGGACAAGGCGCTTGGCGCGATAAAGGTACAGCGCTACGAGTTCCTGGACTTCGAAGTTGAGGTCCTCGGCGACGTCGCACTGGTGTACTACATCGCCAGAGATTGGCTGGACGTTTCGAACCCCAAGGGCGATGTATCGACGCCGACAACGGCTCTCATACGGGCGCTCGATGTCTATAGACGCGTCGATGGTGACTGGATTCAGGCCGGCTCGAACATCTCAGCAATTCCGGACGACTCCGATGGATAGCCAATTCCGGACGACCCCGATCGTGGCACTCAGTGTCAGACTGCCTACTGGCAGTCGCCCATCTCAGTTCGTTGTGGCGTGGTTCTAACCGCGCAACGGTGGGTTTGGTGAGCAACGCCAGCGGCCCGCTCGGTACGCGATTCTGGAGGGTATGGACGGCATCTACCGCGTCGAACATCGGCGATGGGATAGTCGTTGCCGGACTCCCGTTGCTGGCAGCCCAGCTCACTCGAGACCCGTTCAGCGTCGCGGCGACGACTATCATCATCCGGCTTCCCTGGCTCGTCTTCGGCCTGTTCGCAGGCGTCATGGTTGACCGTACCGACCGACTCCGGCTGATGGTGGCGACCGATATCGGCCGGGCTGTGATGTTCACGTTGATGGCCGTAGCCATCGCGTCTGGAAATATGACACTCATCGTGCTCTACGTCGCAGTATTTGGCGTCGGAATCCTCGAGACACTCTTCGACACCGCTGCGATGAGTATCACTCCAGCGGTGGTTGACGTCGATCAACTCGAGCAAGCGAACGCTCGCATCAACGGCGCGCAGATCGTTGCAAATGAGTTCATCGGACCGCCTCTCGGAGGGGTTGTGTTCGCGGTAGCCGCTGCCGCTCCGTTTGGCTTCAACGCCATCACGTTCGCCGTGTCAGCAGCAATCCTGATCACTGTGCCGGGGCAGTACAAACCAGAACAGGTCGAGCGGGGAAAGTTCCGGGACGAAATCAGTGCCGGCCTCAGCTTTGTCTGGAGGGAACCGCTCATCCGAGCGTTCGCCGTGGGAGCGGGAGCAATCAATCTTGGATTCACCGCGGCAGCGGCGGTGCTCGTGCTACACGCCCAGGACAACCTCGGTCTGGGAGCGTTCGAATTCGGCCTTCTCTTGGCATCTGCCGCCGTGGGAGGTCTCAGTGGCGCACAGCTGGCACCGGCGGCAATCGAGCGGCTCGGGCGGCGCTACAGCGTACTGCTGTCGATCGTCGGTATCGCCAGTGGGATCGCCGTATTGGGGGCCGCCGACTCCCTCCTGGCAGCCGCCGCTGGTTTCAGCGTGTTCGGATTCTCCGCCGAGATCTGGAACATCGTGTCAATGACCTACCGCCAATCGATCACCCCCGACCGGTTGATGGGACGAGTGATGGCCGGATTTCGCGTGATCGCCTACGGCGCGTACCCGGCCGGCGCGGCCATCGGCGGCCTGATCGCCTCCACCGTCACGATCCGTGCAACCTTTCTGTTCGGGAGCGCAACCGTCGCGATGCTCCTCCCCTACATGGCCTTCAATACTTCAAAGCACAACCTCTGACCAAGACAAGCCTGATCCGAACCAATGCCGCTGCGCTGTTCCTGCATCCGCCCGGCAAGATGACGCTGAAAGAACCCGGCATCTCATCCTGGTCGACCTGCTCGAGATCGCAGCCGCATAGTCACGCCGACCAGCGCATCACTCGGACCACACTCCGGCCCAAGTGCAGTACCCGACAACACCGCTCGGTAGCTGCGGACGCTCACGCCCTGGTACCGGCGTCCTAGGGTGGTTCAAGCGGAAATGAGACCACGCACGGTGCGATGAGCGTTTCCGTCCGAACGGCCCGCCTGGCTGTCACGGTCAGTGGTGGAGGCGCTCAGATCGCAGGTGTACCCGAGCGGAGGTAGTGCCGCAGCGCTGTGCCTCCGCCGACGCC
>JAAELU010000363.1 GCA_024226255.1 bacterium
CCCGGCGACTGGTGCCACATGTCGTTTCCGCTGGGCGTTCATCCGGCGGGTCAGCTGTGGGCGCGCACCGCGAACCGGGCCGGGGTCGGTGTCATGTGGGCCGGATCGGGGGCCAACACGCCGTCGCAGACCCAGCTCGAACTGATCGCGCGGCTTGGCCCGACCATGTGGATGGGTATGCCGAGTTATGGCTTGCATCTCGCTAACATGGCGGCGGCGCAAGGTGTCGACTTGGCCAGCGGTCCGGTGCGCAAGGTGCTGGTTGGCGCCGAAGCGCTCTCGAGCGCCAAACGCGAGAAGCTCGAAGCCATGTGGGGGGCGGAGGTCAACGATCTTTTCGGCATGACCGAAATCGGTATCCTCGGCGGCGACAGCCATGTCCATGAGGGCTTCCATATCTGGACCGACCAGGCGCTTTTCGAAGTAGTGGACGAGGAGACCGGGCTCCCGGTCCCGCCTGGTGAGGAGGGGCTGATGGTCATCACGCCGCTCTTCATCAACAACGCGACGCCATTCCTGCGCTGGTCGTCGGGGGACATCGTGCGCATCGTCGACGAGACGTCGCTAGAGGGTCCTTTCTCGGTGTTTCCGGTGATGCGCCACGCTCACCGCACCGCCGGGTTCTTCAAGATCCGTGGCGTCAACATGAACCATGCTGAGTTCGAGGATTTCATGTTCCGCATACCGGCGGTCAACGATTTCAAGGTCGAGTTGCGGGCG
>JAAELU010000364.1 GCA_024226255.1 bacterium
GAGCCCGCACCCTCCAACGCCGTATCGACGAACTGGAGGAACGTCTTGACGAGCTGCGCCACAAGGAGGAGCTCGACGCCCTGCGCCCACCAATCGACGGCACCCAGGTGATGGCTCACCTCAGCCTCGAACCAGGTCCCCGCGTGGGCGAAGCTATGAACATGCTGCTGGAGCACCGCATCGAGAAGGGCCCCTACTCCGAAGAAGAAGCCTTCGCCCTCCTCGACACCTGGAACCAAAACCGCGACTAGGGCGGCGTTTGGGAGGGAGCGCGCGGGTGCCGTCGGCGGTGACTTTCGCTGCACTGATCACGCGTGGTGACTGTGCGATGTCGGGTGCGTATTCGCCCGTTTGCTAGAGCCGGTCGTAAATCGCGGAGAGTGGCCGCGTAAACGTGGTCTCTCCCCCCGTCTGACTCCGCTTTGGGAGGCAGACTTTTGGGGGGAGTACCCGAGCTCGCGAGGGGGAGGGGGGACGAGGGGGGTTTGGGTGAGGCCCCAATCTGCTCCACCCTGAGTTCCTGCCGATAGCCGAACGTCCCGAGCAGCGAAGGTAGTCCGCAATGCGCTCGCAGCGTCCTGTTGTGACGATGTCCTCTAGACCGCCGACGCGCCTTGTTGCACGATGAATGGAGACGTCGAAGGAGGGCCAATGACTACTTGCCCCATCCCGCAACACCCGGAAGACTCCGGCGTCCCGAGTGAGGTCCCGGAGCTCGCCCAGATCGAAGGCGCCCGCCTGCTGGCCAACAAGGCCCGGGAATTCCTGACGGACTGTGGATTCACTGATCAACAGATTCTCCATTGGGCAGACACCTTCATTGCCCGAGTTGGCTCAGGTGACGTGGAGTCGTTTGTTGCCTGGATACACGAGCGTGAGGCAGTCACCTCAAGCTAGGTCGATTGGATGTCAGGGTCGCCGATCGGCGAAGAAGTCGGTGAGCAGAGCAGAGCACTCGCTCTCCAGGACGCCGCCGACGAGTTCCACCCGGTGATTGAGCCGTTCGTCCTGGGGGATGTTGTACAGACTCCACGCTGCGCCGGCTTTGAAGTCCGTCGCACCGAAGACGACCCGCTCAACCCGCGCCCAGACTGCAGCCATGGCGCACATTGCACACGGCTCGAGCGTCACAACCAGGGTGTGGCCATCAAGTCGCCAATTGCCGTGGGCTCGCGAAGCCAACGAGATGGCGAGCATCTCGGCATGGGCTGTGGCATCGCCATCAAGCTCACGCCGATTGTGGGCTGCAGACACAACGTTGCCGTCCTGGTTCAGCAGCACAGCACCTACCGGCACATCGCCATGGTCGCCCGCGGTGCGCGCCTGGCCGAGCGCAAGCTGCATCCATTCCTCGTAGGCGTTGTTGTCTGACTCGGGCATCGTCGTCCTCTTCTACACTCCCAGGGACCCTAGGAGGGATCGCATAGTCTGGCCTAGTGCGCGCGCCTGGAAAGCGCGTAAGTGGTGTAAGCCGCTTCGTGGGTTCGAATCCCACTCCCTCCGCGTTTTCTGATATCACTGCTTGCTTCGTTCAGGGCTGAACCCACGAAACGGCCGATTCCTACACCCGCGAGCTCTGTCCCGCGCCGCCGCTCAAAAGTCCACGTTCCCCGGCTCGGGTATCGCGGCATAAGGTTCGGACTTCGTCCCACTCCCTCCGCCAACCAACGCTTCGAGGGTCGGCCGCTATCGCTGGGTTCCACTGGATGCCGCGGAAACGTGGCACCATTGGGACATGTTGAAGTTTTTGCTCTGGCTGATATTGCTTGTTGTCGCCTGGCCACTGGCACTACTGGCGCTGATCCTCTACCCAATCCTGTGGATTCTCAGCATCCCGTTCCGGGTGATCGGGATCTCAGTGAGGGGCGCGCTCGATCTCATGGGAGCGATCCTGAAGTTGCCGGCACGGGTGCTGCAGGGACCTAAGGCCTTCCGGTCCAGCTAGCCGAATGACTCCGTAGGCAGCTCAATCGGGGCCTGTTCCCTCATGAGTCCCGGCGCGACGCGCCGCAGCCAGGCCAAGTCGCAACTGAACCACGATCTCGCCCGGCGAAAACATCCGAAGTTCTAGGCCAGCTCGCACAGGGGTGTCGGAAAGGTCGGTCGTTCGAGTGACCGGAACCGTGTACATCACCGGACCAACATGCACCTCTCGAAGATCGACACGATCCACTGTCGACATCGCGATTCGCGATCTTCCGAACATTCGCTTGACGACAATCTTTTCATCGCGCACGCAAATCTGCGGGCGAAGCGCCGGCCAAAGAGAGGCTCCCCCAACAAGAGCCATCAGGTAGCCAAATCGACGGTCGCTGGCCTCCTCACCGAGGAGAGCAAGCAGGACTCCCATGATCGGCGGCGCGGCCAACCACGGAAGAAGCAGGGACAGGGTTTGCGAACGACGGCACCAGCTCATCGCTCCACCCGAACTCGTCGAGCGTTCGCCATCGACTTCCTACCTTGTCGCTCGCAACTCTCCGGTGTTCCTTGGGGTCCCAGCAAGACGTCGGGCCTAGCCCTCGTCTTCGTCTTCCCAGGTGGTGGCAGGGAAACGAGCGCGGCTTGATGCGGCGCGGCGGGCGGCGTAGGCGGCCACTTCCGAGCGGCGCGACATGCCCATCTTGGTGAGCAGGTTCGAGACGTAGTTCTTGACCGTCTTTTCGGCGAGATTCAGGTCGGCGGCAATCTGGCGGTTTGTGAGCCCTTGCTCGATCAGGTCGACGATCTTCAGTTCCTGGCCCGACAGGCGGTCCAACAGGGAATCCCCGGTCAGCTCGCCTCGGACACGTTTGAAGACCATTTCCACGAGAGCCGGATCCAGCAAAGAAGCGCCGCCGGCGGCGGCACGAATCCCCTGGAGCAGTTCGTCCGGCTGAATCCGCTTGAGGACGTATCCGGCGGCCCCGGCCATGATTGCCGAATAGAGCGCTTGATCGTCCGCAAAGGACGTCAGGATGAGCACTGTGGTGTCGGGCCACCGCGACAGAATCTCGCGGCAGGCGTCAACGCCGGTGCCGTCGGGGAGCTGCAAGTCCATCAGGACGAGGTCGGGTTCGTCGAGGCCGACTCGGCGAATCGCCTCTTCGACCGAACCGGCTTCACCCGTGACGGTGATGTCCTCTTCGGCTTCCAGAAGGGCTCTTAGCCCTTGTCGGACGATCGCATGGTCGTCGACGATCAACACTCGTACGGCAGCTTCTGACATGTGGCGACGGTAGTAGTGGCCATTTTGGCATGCCAGGGGCTAACGGCCCTAGTGACACCGCTACGCTCGCGTCCAATGGACGACGAAATGCGGAAAGATTTGTTGGCTGCGCTCAACAGCCCTTTTTTTGTCGCGTCGCCAGATGGAATCGTCATCGTGGACGGCAGGGGCACGATTGTCGCCGCCAATCCACAGATTGCATTGATCCTCGGCTACGGCAGCCATGAGCTCGCTGGTAGACCGGTAGAGGACATGATCCCGGCCTCGTTGCGCGATAGCCACCACTCACATCGCGACTCGTATACATCGGACCCGCGTCCGCGATCGATGGGAACCGGACTTCGTCTGAAGGCCCGTCACAAGGATGGCAACGAGGTGCCTGTCGACATTGCCCTCAGCCCGATCGAGGCCGGCGGTGAGCTCCTGACCATCGCTTCGGTGCGCGACGCCACTGCCCGACTCGAGGCCGAGGACGCCATCTCGGAGTTCGAGGAGTGGCGAGCCATCAGCGATGACCGGCAACGGATCGCTCGTGATCTGCACGACACTGTGATCCAAGACATATTTGCAGCCGGAATGGGACTGCAAGCGCTCCAGCGCCAAATGCCCGAAGACGGCACCAAGGCACAATTGGGTGCCAGCATCGGCCATCTCGACAGCGTGATCACCCGCTTGCGCGGCGTGATATTCAACCTCACCCACAGCGACGAGGCGGAGCCATTTGATGCTGCCGCCCGGAGGGTGGTCACCGAAGCTCTAAACGGATCCGGTCTGAATCTGCACTTCAAGGTTTCCTCCCCCAACCCGCTCCCCGCCCGAACCCAGGAGCACATTCTGGCCACACTTCAAGAAGCCATCAGCAACGCTGTGCGCCACGCCCAAGCCACCAAGGTGAAAGTCGTCATTACCGCTGACGACGCTCTGGCCAGCCTCTGCGTGTCCGACGACGGCATCGGAATGCCCGACGCGGCCGCCACCCGAGCCGGTTTCGGCCTAACCAACATGATGAACCGAGCCCAAGTCCTCGGCGGCAGCTGCGACATAACCCCCAACGCCGGGGGCGGCACCATGGTCGAATGGAAAGTGCCTCTGTAGATCCGAGCGAAACCCCTATTCGGGGTGGCGAACCACTATCACGTCGCACGGGGAGCCGTGGATGACGCTGTGGCTGGTGGATCCGAGAATAAGGGCCTTGACGCCACCGCGGCCGCGGGTGCCAACGACGATGAAGTCGGCGCCGACCTCTTCGGCGTATGCGATGATTTCGTGGGCGGGCTCGCCACGGCGCATCACAAGAGTGGGTTTGACGCGCAGTGTCGTCGACGCCTTCTCGTATGCCTCCGAAAGGTGTTCCTCCTCGAGGGAGTACAGGTCTATCTGATAGGGGTTGCTCATCGCGGTCCACTGGTAGGACTGAACGTGAGCTACCAGCATCACGTGATGCTCCGCGCCCAGACACAGCGCCAGCTCATCGGCACGAGCAAGAGCTGCGTTGCCGTGGTCGGATCCGTCGTAACCGGTTACTAGCAGCATGATCGCCTCCTGTGTACCTCCAGTTTTGCGGATACCAGAGCCACCAGGGAGGGGTATATGGTCAGATGCCGCCCGCCATAAGTCTCTAATGGGTAGAGGACGCAGGGATTCGTGGTGATTGGGCGCTGGGTTGGGTTCACCGGGGCTTCGTATTGCGTATTGCGTACTGCGCATTCTGGGAGTGGGCGCCCTGGAGCTGCGCAGCTCCCAAGGAACGGACCGCCAGGTCCGGTCCCACTTCTTGGACAACTTCGATAGGAAGCCGCAGGCGTAACTAGAACCCCCGGTCAGGTTCCGGTTCGGGATCGGCGCGACGCCACACTTCGTACGCGATCGTGGCGACTCCCGCAATCTGGAGCACGGTGAATGCGATCGACGAGGTGAACAGGACCGCCTGGGAGATGAAGAAACCAACAGGCCCGTCGAGGTCCTTGGTGATCTCGACATTTCCATTGCCGAGATCGATGAGCTGAAACCCGAAGAGGCTGTCGCCCGTGAACCGGCCAAGGATGGCACCAACCGCGCCGGAGACCAGGCCACCCATCAAACTCAGCAAAACGATCCTGCCGAAGAGTTTCCACCACCGGCCTTTCACTATCGCAAGTGAACTCGAGATCGGGTTCGTCCCGGCCGGTAGCGCGGCGATCGATACCGGAATGAAGCCCAAGACGACCCCCCACCAGATCATGGCGATGAGTCCCACTATCCCCAGCAATATGCCGAAACCCTCGGCAGTGGCCAGGAGGATTACGAGGAGGACAAACCCACCGATAACAGGAATCACACCGATGATTCCCCAGCCGATCAATCGCCCGAGGTTTGCAGAGCCGAATGCGAATGCGGCTGACCAGCTGCTCTCCTCTTCATTGGCCGCTTTCCAACAGATGCGGTAATGCGCAAGCGTGGCAACCAACGTGATCGTAATCATGATGAAGAAGAACCCAACTACCTGCGTCGTCTGTACTGCACCCCAACCTTCAATATCGAGTCGGTCGCCGAGGTCGCCGACCTCGATGGCAGCGGCGACGGGACTCATCAAGAGAACTGCGGCTAGCGCCTGGAGAAACCCCGCGACCACCGCGACCATGAGAAGGTCTTCCCAGCGCGATCCTATGAGGTTGAACGTGTCCGAGAGCAGATCACCGATCTTGCTGAGTTGACCAGGCTGCGTCCGGGGCGGCTCCGCCATCTTGCGACGGGTTTGCTCGGACCACTGCTGACCATCCCACCATCGTTCGAAGACGGGCGAAGTCGGATCGTCGTACCAGCCCGGCGGCGGGAGTTCACTCATCGTGCGAGAGCCTAGGCGGCGGATGGGTCATCTTCCTTTCGCCGGGCGAGGACAAGGATCAGGGCTCCGAGCACGATCATCAGCACGCCGGCTCGCAGGAACGAGCTGATCTCGAACCCGGTCACCGGGAGTGCACTGACGACTCTGGTAACCGCATCGGTGTTGTTGACAGTGGTGATCTCCCCGAGGGGCCCGCTCGAGACGACGGTGGCGCTGTTCGTGAGGACCGTTCCCTCGCCGCCAATGACAGTGGTGACGATGACGATCTCGCTAGAGGCTCCATCCGGTAGATCGTTCGAATAGGCACAGGTCACAGCGAGGCCGGCAACATCGCATACCCAATCGGTCCCTGCCACTGAGACAATCTCGAGGCCGGCTGGAAGATTGTCGACCAGTTCAAGGGGGCCGATGCCGAGACCGGGGCCAAGGTTGGTCACGAGCAGCGAGTACGTGAGTGTGTCGCCGGGACGCACGTCACCCGAGTCGGTCTTGATCAGCTCGAGGTCGTAAGTGACGGCATAACCGAAGTCGACATCGGTGGCGTTGCCGCCTGCGGTCACAGTGACCGACGCGATCGAGTCGAGGCCGCCATCGATATCGAAGGTCTCCTGGAGATCCGCCGGCAGCGACGACACATCGACGGCCACCGAGCAATCGCCTGCTGGAACGTCGGTGAACGTGTACGTACCGGCAGTGGAAGCTTCGCCGACCTCCACATCATCACTGGTGCCGAGCACACCATCGAGACCAGCACAGCTGAGCACGACACGAACGCCCGGAATCGCCGTCTCGCCAGGGTCGATGGAGCCGTCGCCGTTGAAATCGAGCCACACCACTCCCGTGATCGTCCCCAAGGCGGGGAACGTCACCGGGGTCGGATCGGAGTTGTCCCCCGGATTGCCGTTTCCGTCGGAGTCGGGATCGGACCCATCCTGAGAGTCGTCGGTGACCGCGGTCCCTCCAGGGCTGGTACCCGTGCCGACGGCGGTGTTCTCGTACGGTCCGAGAGCCGAACCCGGCACGAGCGCCACCGTCAACGAGATAGTGCCCGATGCCCCCACCGACAGCGTGTCGGTACCGGCGAGAAGGCCAAGGTCGCTCACACCGTCGTAGGTCGTACTGACCGTGAGGTCCGAGCTCGTGAGAGAAACGACCGTGAGAGAACCGACGCCCGGGAAGGCCAGGCTGAGATCGTCGACGAGCTGAACGCCGTCGAGCAACACGTCGCCGTCGTTCGACACCAGGATTGCATAGGTCACATCGAAGCTGCCGTCTCCGTTGCTGGTCGGGCCGGCGCTCACTTCTTTGGCGACGCCCAGCAGCGGGGCTTCGAGGAAGTCGACCGGCGTCGGATCGCCGTTGTTCGAAGGATCGGAGTCGTCATCTGGATCGGGGTCGGGTCCGTCCTGCGAGTCATCACTGATCGCTACAGCGCTCGGTGGCAACGCCTCCGCTGATGCTTGGTTGTCGGTCCGGGTCACGGCGTCGGGAGTGGCGATGAAGCTGACTGCCGCAGTGCCGGACTCGCCGGGGAGCAGCGTCTGACCAGACTGCAGGATGTTGCTGGCCGCGGTCCCATCCCATGTCGGATTCACCAGCAGCGTGCCGTCGGTTGCAGTGAAGCCGCTCGGGCTCGTCGCCGCGAAGATCGTCACGACATCGTCATAGATGGCGAGATCGGTCACCGTCACGCTCCCCAGGTTCTCCACCACTAGCGCGAAGTTGACGAGGTAGGTGCCGTCGCCGTTGTTGACCACACCGGTGAGGGCCTTCGCCAGCCCGATTGCCTCGAGCTGCGCGACGGGCACCGTCTCGTCGTCCGTCGCAGTCACCGGAGCACCGTTGGGGTCGGTGGCGTCGGCCGTCGCGGTGTTGAGGATGACCCCGTTATCGACGTTCGTTTGAGTGACCGAGTACGTGGCCGAACAGGTCATTGCGGCGCCCGGGGCGAGGCTCGAACCGGCAGCTGGAGCGCAGCTCAACGCCGAGAGGCCGGCCAGCGGATCAGAAACTACAAAGCCGTCGAGGGTGACGTTTCCGTCATTGGTTGCGACAAAGCTGTATGTGAGGGTGTCACCGAGCGACACGTCACCCGAGGCATCCTCATCCGCATTGGTCGAGAGCGACTTGACCAGATCTATCGACGGGAGCTGCGGCACCGGCACGGTTGCCGAGTCGATGTCGCTGATGGGAGCCGCGTTGGGGTCGGTGGCGTTGACCGTGGCGGTGTTGTCGATCTGACCGTTGTCGACGTCGGTCTGGGTGACGGAGTAGGTGGCCGAGCACGTCATTGCGGCACCCGGGGCGAGGCTCGAACCCGCAGCTGGAACACAGCTCAACGCCGAGAGGCCGGCCAGCGGATCAGTGACCGTCACGTTGTCGAGAGTGACATCACCATCGTTGGTGGCCATAAACCCGTATGTGAGGGTGTCACCGAGTGAGACGTCACCCGAGGCGTCCTCGTCGGCGTTGGTCGACAGCGACTTCACCAGAGAGATCGACGGGTTCTGAGCGGCGACGACAGTCTCCGAGTCGACGTCGCTGACGGGAGCCGCGTTGGGGTCGGTGGCGTTGACCGTGGCGGTGTTGTCGATCTGACCGTTGTCAACGTCACCCTGGGTGACGGAGTAGGTGGCCGAGCACGTCATTGCCGCGGCCGGTGCCAACGTGGCTCCTGCGGCCGGAACACACGACAACGCCGACAACCCGGCCAGCGGATCGGTTATGGCCACGTTGTCGAGAGTGACATCACCATCGTTGGTGGTCACAAAGCTATAGGTGAGGGTGTCACCGAGTGACACGTCACCCGACGCATCCTCATCCGCATTGGTCGACAGCGACTTCACCAGAGAGATCGACGGGTTCTGCGACACGACAACAGACTCCGAATCAACATCAGTCACGGGAGCCGCGTTCGGGTCGGTGGCATTGACCGTGGCGGTGTTATCCACCTGACCGTTGTCGACGTCGGTCTGTGTCACCGAGTAGGTAGCCGAGCACGTCATTGCGGCACCCGGGGCGAGGCTCGAACCCGCCACCGGGACACACGTGAGGGCAGACAACCCGGCCATCGGGTCGGTCACCGTCACGTTGTCGAGAGTGACATCACCATCGTTGGTGGTCACAAAGCTATAGGTGAGGGTGTCACCGAGTGACACGTCACCCGA
>JAAELU010000365.1 GCA_024226255.1 bacterium
AGGCCGCCGGTATCCCGCTCAAGCCTCACTACGGAATGGGCAGCCTGCGTGTCGACTTCGCTGCTTTCGCCGACAAGAGAATGACCCGCCCTGCCCTCGCTATCGAGACCGACGGGATTGGCTACAACTCGTCCGAGACGGCCCGGGACCGAGATCGTCTCCGGCCCGAGGTCCTACAGAAGCGCGGTTGGCGTTATCACCGTATCTGGTCCATCGATTGGTACCGCGATCCCGATGCCGAAACTGCCAAGGTCGTGGCAGCCTGGGAGGCCGCGGTCGCCGATACCAAGGACCGGCCCTCTTCGGTACTCGCTCAATCATCCCTCGCCGATCGGCCTGTCGTCACCGGGCGCGGCCGGAGCCCCGTTGCAATCACAGGAGCCGGGATTCTCGACTACTCCAGGTCCGATTTGGTTCGACTGATCTACTGGATCCAGTCGGACGGCATCAGTCGAACTGATGACCAGTTGATGGTCGAGGCGATGAACGTCCTCGGCTTCCGGGAATCGAATCACCGCATCACCCGCGCTCTGACTGGCGCTATCGAACAAGCGCGGCAGTAGCTCGCCCTGATGGGACTGGCTCAGAGCAGTGCCCGGAGGGACTCAATCAGTCGCTCGGCATTGTGGCGGGTGGCGCCGTGACCCATCAGGCCGATCCTCCACACCTTGCCGGCACCTTCACCGAGACCTCCGCCGATCTCTATTCCGAACTCGTGCAGCAGGTTTCCCCGCAGGCTGTCGGGCACATCGGCCGGCAGCCGTACCGAAGTCAGCTGAGGCAGCTGGTATCCCTTACGGGCAAACATCTGGAAGCCCAGCTCGGTGAGAGCGTCCTGGAGGAAATCGCCGGCGTCCTGGTGGCGGGCCCAGCGCGTTTCGAGGCCTTCCTCCATGACGAGCCTCAAGCCTTCCCAGAGGCCGTAGACCATCGAGATCGGCGCGGTGTGGTGATATGCGCGAGCCCCTTGGCCCTCCTCCCAATACTTGCGCAGCATGGAAACGTCGAGGTACCACGATTGAACTGAGGTCTTGCGCTCAGCTACAACATTTGCGGCACGAGGCGAGAATGTGATCGGAGCCAGACCCGGCGGGACGCTGAGGCACTTCTGAGTCCCCGAGAAACAGACGTCGATGCCCCACCCGTCGACTTCGAGCGGAATTCCCGCGAGCCCGGTCACGGAGTCGACAAGCAGCAGTGGGTCTGGACCGATGGCGTTGCGGACCTGGTCCACCGGGCTGCGCACCCCGGTCGAGGTTTCGGCATGGACCAACGCGACCACCTTGGCGTTCGCGGCTGTCGCCGCGTTGCCCAGCTGCACCGGATCAACAATGTCTCCCCAGCGAGCTTCGACGGTTGTAACCACCGCGCCCGCTCGGGCGGCCGCGTCGGCCATCCGGCCCCCGAACACCCCGTTGACCCCAATGACGATCACGTCGCCCGGCTCGAGCACATTCACGAGGGCGGTTTCCATGCCCGCGCTACCGGTCCCCGACACCGGGAAGGTGAGGGGATTGCTGGTGCGAAACACAGCCCGAAGTTGTTCGCTGGTTTCGTCCATGATTCTGATGAACTCGGGGTCGAGGTGCCCAATGACCGGCTTGCCGAGGGCGTCGAGGACCGACGGAGCGACGGGTGAGGGGCCTGGGCCGAGGAGGAGGCGGTCTGGGGGAGCAAGGGGAGATGTCATGTCGGAGAAGGTAACAGCGGTTCGACGGCCCCGAATCCGAAAGCGCCGGTGGCTGTGGAGGCGCCGGGCGGTCGTAGACTCACCCAGTGAAACGTGAACCCCTGATCACTCGCGACTTCTCGCTGGCGTGGCTCGCCAGCTTCTTCGAGGGGCTGTCGTGGTCGCTCTTCATCCACCTGCCGGGGTTCCTCGATGATCTCGGCGCATCCGAGGCTCAGATCGGGCTGATCTTCGGGGTCGCCGCCCTTGCCGCGGTCGCCGTGAGACCGCTCGTGGGCCAAGCATTGGATCGGCTGGGCCGCATGCCGGTGATCTGGCTCGGCAATGTGATCAACGTCGGTTCGATCCTGCTGTACCTGACCGTCTCGGCGATCGGCCCCTGGGTCTACTTCGTGCGGATTATCCACGGAATCGGCCTGGCAACCCTCTTCAGTGCCTTCTTCACCTACGGCGCGGACGTCGTCCCCGAATCGCGGCGCACTGAGGGCTTTGCGCTCTTCGGCGTTTCGGGGCTGCTCCCGATCGCGGCAGCCGGCGTGATCGGTGACGTCGTGCTCAATGTCGCTGGCTTCCGCGAGCTGTTCCTGACTGCCGGAGCGATGGCGGCCGTGGCCTTGCTGTTGTCCTTCGGTCTGCGCGAGCGGCGTCCCGAAGTGCGCGAAGGCAAGGAGCGGCGCGGCTTCTATTCGGTGGTGGTTCGTCAGAGTCTCCGCCCGGTGTGGCTCATGGCAGGTGGCCTAGCGTTTGTGCTCACCGCCTACTTCACCTTCCTGAGGACGTTTGTCGACGAGACCGGCACCGGGACGGTCGGACTCTTCTTCGCTACGTATGGGATAGCGGCCATCTTGCTGCGAGTGTTCCTCGGTTGGCTCCCAGAACGAGTCGGTGAGAAGCGGGTGCTCTATCCGTCGATGGGAAGCCTGGCTGTGGGGTTTCTGGTGTTGGCCGTCGCCTCCGGGAACCTGCACATAGGTATCGCCGGGGTCCTGTGCGGGGTCGGCCACGGTTTTGGATTCCCCATCCTGTCAGGAATGGTCGTCAGTCGAGCTCCCGACGAGGACCGGGGCTCAGCGATCTCGTTCTTCACGGCTCTGTTCGATCTGGGCGTTCTCGTCGCCGGTCCGGTGCTTGGTGTCATCATCGGCGGTTTCGGATACCCGACGATGTTTGCCTTCTCGGCGGGAATCCTGGCCACGGTCACAGTCGCGTTCGCGACTTGGGACGGTCGCATGCTGCGGTCCCGCCAAGCAGCGCCAGTCCCGAGCGAGTAACGCCAACCCGTCCCGGTCTGTGTGTTTAGGGTTACCGGCGATGACTATCACCGACGACGTGAACGTACTGCGGCACTTCAAGACTGTGCTGTGGCCACAGGCCTATCGCACCGGGGACACTGTCCTGCTCGATCAACTGCTCCACGACAGCTTTCAGATGATCGATGCCGATGGCAATCGGTCCACCAAGCGCGATGAGTTGGAGTACGTCCGCGACAACGAGTGGGACCCCGGTGACTTCGAGTATCAGATTGAGCGCCTCGACATCTATCAAGGCCAATTCGCCATCGTCGACGGTCGGGGAGTCGCCACCGCCTACACGTATCGCTCGAGCAACGTCCTGGTCAAAGAAGATGGAACGTGGCAGGCGATTGCATCGCACGTGTCCGGCATCGAGCAAGTCACCTAGGAGCCCACGCGCAATAGGGCCTCCTGAGGAGAGCCCTAGTGCGTTGCCTAGAAGCGTGGGAGTGGGGCGAATGGGAGGGGAGGTTCGCCTCCGCTTCCGGCGGGTATTCAGTTGTATGCCTTCGTTATGTACGTTTTCGTACTTCCTCACTCTCGGCTATGAATATGAAGAAACGGTGAGTTCCACATGAAGATCCCCAAAGAATGACCAGAGGTCCGCACTGCCGGCATGGGGGCCAACGGCTCTAGCGACAAGGTAGCGATGGCGCCACCATGTCGCTATGGATCTTCTCGTTGTCTACGAGAGTGAACTTGGTCGGGGCCGCGACGCTGCCGATGCGATAGCGAAGGCAGCCGCCGCCCATGGCGTGGCAACGCTGATCCGTTCGATAGACGAGTTCGAGCCCTTCCACCTGGAGCCAGCCGATGCACTCGTTGCCGGCTGTTGGACCCAGGGCAAGGTTCCGTTTGGTGATGCGCCGACCAGGAACCTGGCCGCTTGGATCGAGGAACTTCCGGACTTGGGTGGAATGCCGGTTGGCGTGTTCTGTACCTACCGGTTCTTTCCGCATACGTTCGCCGACATGGCGACACGTACCGCCGAGACCGAAGCCGAGCTGGCAAATCGTTTTGAGAGCAAAGGCGGCGAGGTCGTAGCCCGGGTGTCGATCAACACCGGGTCGATCGAGGAAGGCGCGGACAAACTGGTCGAGAGCGTGCTGCAAGAAGCCCACGCCGGCTGACCCAAACACGATGCGGTCTGGCTGCGACCGCAATTCCGGCGCGGGTGCACTGCAAGTCCTGGGGCGGCGGCAGGGCTACCTCAACTCAGTTTCTTGATGCCCTTGACGAATGACCCAACCGTATCGCGCAGTAACTCTTCCCGCTCATAGTTGCTGTGTGATTCGTGGGGGAACAGCGGCTGCAACGCTTCCGGAACGAAGATGTCGGCGGTGATATCTGGATTCTGTAGCTCTCCGCCCGGAGGGATGAAGACCTCCTGGCCGATGTAATCGGTTGGTCTCCACAGGTTGCGCCATGCTCGCCCGGTGTTGGGGAGGTCGGCGAACCTGTCGCGAAGTGTGCGCAGCCGGCCGGGCGCTCCGAAGTGCCAGGGAAAGAACGGCCCGTACAGGCTGCTGAGCGGTGAACCGAAAGTCACCAGACCCACTGAATCCAGGGACAATCCGCCGGTTCCGTCTTCGGCACCAGGAGTCGGCGCTTCGCCTTGCTTGGACAGGGAGCGTTGCACGACCACTTCCAGCTCGGAGAAGGTCGCCCGCTCGGTCACTCCTTCCACCTCCATCGAGACTTCATCGTGTTCTGAGCCAATCTGAAGGAGAGCGGCAAACGCTATTACGGTCCCTTGGGAGTGCGCGGACACCACGACTCCCTTTCCATCCTTGAGATGGTGGCGGATCCGATTACGGAACTCGGGCACAGCGCGCTCTGCGTAACAGGGTGCTGCCAGTGGATGGAATCGGCGTGGCCAGAAGCTGAGGACATCCCACACTTTGCCGATCTGACGACGACTATCACGCGACTTGCTCGTGCGCCGGATCAACTGGATCCCCGGGAACAGGTAGAGGACCGTCGCGGTCGCCGCGATCGTGTGAAAGAACGTCAACCCTTCGATTCCGAACAGGGGCGACACGAACGCGCCGTCGGGCCCGGCGGCGAAACTGAAGCCGCCCGCCACGGCCTGGGCGATTGTGAGGCCGACCATGACGATGGTCACCGCCGCCAGGATCTGGTCGGCGCTACCGGGTGTGGCTGCGACTACCCGGGCATTGGCCACGGAGTCGACCCAGGTGCGTTGCCGATGGGTCAGCTGGTCGTATTCGGTGTGATCGAAGTAGGTGAGCGCAACGTCGTCGACGGGTTTGGGTGAGCGCCAGAACTTGATGGCGATTGCTACCAGGGTGATGATGAGAGAGAGGGCGAAGATGTCAACGATGACGATGTTGAAGCCACGCTGGTCGATCCAATCACTACCGAGTAGGAAACGACCGAGCAGGTTGGCGACCGCTGCGAAGCCGGCACCGCTGATGATGACGGCAAGAGCGGCGGCAAACCCCGGCATGAGGGTCATGGACCAGGACGTCGCGTCGTCGCGTCGTCGCCGACGGAATGCCAGGATCGCCACCATGGCGATGGCCACGCCATACAGAACCGCCGACAGCGCCCTGACCGCCCACAAGAAGCCGAATGCGGGAGTTGCCCCGTCCTGAAGCCAGTCGGTCAGAAGGCCTCCACTGATTCCGCCGACCAGAGCTAGCCCGACATGAATCAGTAGC
Organism: bacterium; assembly: GCA_024226255.1. Lineage (GTDB taxonomy): Bacteria > Actinomycetota > Acidimicrobiia > Spongiisociales > UBA5794 > JAHEJX01. The sequence goes on from JAAELU010000365.1 coordinate 5,667, forward strand.
CAGCCGAATCGCCTGCTGATGTCGCCTGCCTCCGGATCGCCCACAATGTCGGATTCACGAAATCGTTCTGGCTCGGTGAGCTTCCACAGCATCAGTGTGATGCCTCCGACGACTCCCAGAATCGCCCACCAGGCATTGCCCTGGGGAGCTTGCCAGCCGACACGTTGGATAGCATGGCCGGCCCCGGCGCCGAGCAGGACCAGAGTCAGTCCGAGGTGCCAGCGAAAGAGTCGTCGATGTTCGGCCCACTTGTACCAGAACGCCTGGTCTTGGAGCTGGGTGTTGCGGCGCAATCGACTTGTCTTGTTGGCTCCCATCACGTCGATGAATCGCCGCGTCGCATCGGTCTCGTATCCCTCGAGCCTGTCTTGGCTGCGCAGGATGAACAGGAACAGGCCGAGGAGAAGGATCGCCGCCAGCCCGATGCCGCAGGTGACCAACCAGATGGCATTGGCTTCGCCGAAGAACGTGAGCGGGGCCATGTACCAACGGCCGGCGCAGTCGGCGTCGCTCCCACATCCAAATGCCACCATCTCTGTCGTGAGGGCGACCGTCCACACGACGTATACCGCTGTAATGGCGAGGGCGCCAACGAGAACAATGAGTCGGCTGTACCAGAGCGTCGAACGTTTTGGCTCGTGAGGTTGATCGCTTTCCGCCTGATTCGGCCGGAACATCCAGCCGGCGATGTTGACCAGAGTGAACGGAAAGAGGATCCACCACAGCGCGGACGTGCGGCTGCCCGACGTCAGTTTCCCCCACTCGTACGCTTCGGTTCGGGTTGAGCCCGGGTCTGGCGGCTTGTCGGCTTTGTAGAAGCCGGCGAGTTTGTCCCCGGATGTCTGGATGACGGACTCGCCGAGAATCTCTTCGGCGGTGGCACCGCCAACACCGCGAATCTCGAGCAGCACAACGTCGCCCATCCGACCTCCCATTTGGAACGATGCCGAGTCTATTCGCACAGTCCGGTCGCGTGGCTCCGATCCGGCCTCGAGCTCGAATAGGGTCTTTCGGCCCTAGTGGACCCTGGGCGCGGCTGCTGTCATTCGTCCCAATCGGAGGGAGGATGACCATGGCGGCAGCAGTCACGCTCTACTTCTCCGACTCCAGCTCCGGCGCATTCCCTTCACAACGGCCCGTCCCCTTGGATAGTTGTCTCTGGGCCGAACGGGTTCTCCGTATCAGCGTGATCGACATGGCATCTCGTATGTAGGCACTATCGATGGAGCCGTCCAGTCGAGGGCGGTCAAAGAGGGGAACGATTGCCGATGACCAGTTGGCTTGGTCGATTCAGTCGGCCAGCGATGACCGCGTTGCTGGCATCGGTTCTGTTCGCCGGTGCCGCGCTGGCCGCCCGGTCGCCGTCTCAGTCAGTTTGGATCGACGCTCCGCTCGATGGTTCTGTCATCGAGGCGGACCGTTCAGTCGTGGCTGTTGTTGGTCATGCTTCTGGCGACACCGGGATCGATCGGGCCCGACTCAGAGTCGATGGCCAGCGGCTCGCCGTGGCTCCGCTGGAGTCCGAGCCGGGCCAGCTAGTTACCGTCGAGTTCGAGTGGGAGCCAGATCCGGGGATTCACGTCCTCGAATTGTGGGCACGAAACGCGGACGGAGACTGGGAGGGTCCGGCCATCGCGACTGTGACCGTCGAGGGAGACCCCGAGCCGCCGCCGACTACGGCGACGCCTACAACGTCAGGGGCGCCAACGATATCAAGTGCCCCCTCCACATCCGGAGCCTGCCTCTTTGAGCCCCCGATTCTCGTATCCCCGGTGGATGGCAAGATCTCGCCCCTCACCGCGAACACCCTCACATGGGCCTATACGGGATGTCGGCTGGCTCTCGAATTCCAAGTGGAGGTCTCCACTACGCCCAACTTCACGGAGGTCGTGGCCTCGGCCAACGTGCAGGCGGCGAGCGACTGGCTGACACCCAACCTCCTTTGTGACAGCTACTGGTGGCGGGTTCGCGCCCAGACCTTCGATGACCTTGGACCCTGGTCGACGCCGTGGTCCTTCACCATCAGCTTCAGGGGATGCTGATGGGACGCCGCGCACGGCTAACCGCGCTTTGGGCGATTCTCATGCTCCTCGCGGCAGCGTGTTCGCCGGCCGGGGACTCAGACACGACGAGTGCCGCTCCCGCCTCATCGGGAGGCGTCCAGGTGACGACGACTTCGCCGACTGCGGACCCGCCGGAGCCACCGCCGATTGTGCCGCTGTTGCGCGTGGCCGGCGGTGGTGGCGATCTTGTCTTCGGGCAGCACGTTCCGCTTGTCAGCCAAGTCCTTGCCGAGCAGCCGATAGCACGGCTGGAGCTGTGGGCGGATGGCACCAACGTCGACAGCCACGAATTCGCAGATCCCAAGACAGATCCGGCCGTCCCGTGGGAGTGGGTTGCCAGTTCGGTCGGGCTGCACGCTCTCGAGGTCAGGGCATTTGATACGAGGGGCCGGTTCGCCGGATCGTCCCCCTCGTGGCTCCGCGTGCACCCGGGCTGGGACCCGGCGTCGGGTATCCGGTTGGGAAACCTGCCCAGATCTCCCTTGGAGTCCGCGTCTGCCGGAGTCGTGCCGGATCCGGCGTCGTGCACGGCGACTGTGACCGTGCCGCCCGCACCCAATAGCCTCGGCCAGACAGTGGTCGGGACAACGCTCGGGCTGGGCCACAACCTGGCCGTTGCAGTGCTCGGCGCCTCTGGAGGCGAGTTGACCGTGCCTCTGACGGATGCCCCCGTGCTTCTGTATGTCGGGCCGTACGACGAGGCAATGGCAACTCCGCAGGCACCGGCAGTGATTCCCGGCACATCCGGGTGTTCCGACGGATCGTGGGTTGGTGACGTGACCTTCGAGGGGTCGGTGCTGCGTAACGACGAAGCCCTGGAAGCGGCATACGTGTATGCGTCAGATGGCGGCCCAACTTGGCGCCGTTTGCCGGAAACTGGGTTTGCCCCGGCCACCGCGGGCGGGTTCGATTTTGCCGGTCTCCTGCCTGCCGTGAGTAACGGCCGCCAACTCGAGGTCGAGGCGTGGGGTTGGAAGGATGGCCAGCTCGTCGGCCTCGGCCGCGGTCGCTACGAGGCTGGCACCGTGCCGAGCTCGGTTGACCCGATCTGGGGGACCGCGCAGCCGATTGCCCCGTACTCGAGTCTCAACATCGTGCGGTACTTCACCTCAACGACGACCAATGACCCCGACGAGTTCCTATGGCTCGAGGATGTGCTGTGCACCGGTGCGGTCGTGCACCCGGGCTGTGGTCCGCGGCCCGCGACCGTCCGTTGGGATGCTTATCTGCTGGGCGCCGAGGCAGCCCTCGTCCAGGTGTCCTCGGGACATCCACCGAGCGGTCCCAGCACCGATTTCCCGGGCCTGATGTGGTCGCGGATGTACGCGATGGACGATGCCACGTCTCGGGCTATCGAGCTGGATCTCATCGGCATCCTCAACGGCACCGCGCCGACCGTTGATGCCGCCGGTCGTGTCGCGCCGAGGCCGAGTTCAGAGTTCGGTTACTCCGATCTCGCGGCGATGGGTGGCGAGCTCTCGGTAGTTGCTCAGCCGGCCCCGCTCGGCGCGTCTCCTCGGGCCAGTACGCCAACCGTCGGAAGCTGGTGGCTAGACCTTCCACCGAGCCGTCTGTTTGTTCGGGTCATCCCGTTCATCGACTCCCGGCCGATGGATGGAGTCAGCAACTCGGTTCTGTTTGAGATCGACGGCACTGTGACCCAAGTCGAGCCACCACCGGCGCAGGTTCTCAAAGGCCTGTTCGACGTCGAGGTCAGATTCCATCATCCACTCGTCGCTAACGAGAAGTACGCCCATTGTGTCCGCGTCGTCGAGAATCCGTTTGGCAGCGATAACCCGGCTCCCGGCTCGAAGTCGCAAGACGGCGATGATCCATTGGGCGGCGATCTCTCCGGCCCCGACAGCAGCCTGCAGTTCGTTTACGACGCGACCCGAGACTCCGCTCGGGTATTCACCGAGAACGGGGCCGTCTCTCGCGGTTTGGTTCCCGGCGCCACGGTCTGCGCCTACAAGCCGGATCCTCCTGACAAGGACATCTTTGACTATGTCGGAGAGGCCATCAGTTTCATCGGTGAGGCCTGGGACACGTTCAAAGACCTGGTGGACATGGTCAAGGGAGGAATCATCCAGGGGATCGTGGACATAACAGGCTGCAAACCGGAAGCCACCTGTGTTGCCGCCCTGACTGCGCTGGCTGATGCCGGCCTGGCCGCGGTTGGTGTGCCGCCAACGATGCCCAGCTTCAATGAGTTGATGCAAGCCGCCAAAGGCGACATCGCAGCAGCTCTTACTGACGCCCTGATCGGGCAGGTGTGCGACGGACCGTGCGCCGACTTTGCGGCGCAGTTTGTAGAAGATGCCCTCGACGACATCGAGGAACACTTCTCCGAGTTGGCCACTGCGCAGGCTCAGTCTGGAGGGTGGGTGCTCTGGCTGAATCCCGATATCCGGGTGATTCCCGAACCGGCCGGCCGGCTGTTCCCAGGTTCGATTCAGGCAACAGTCACCCGCAAGGTCGACGGCATCTTGGTTGGCTCGCAGATCCCGGAGGAATGTTTCGCCGAGCTGGTCACTGAAGGATCCGGCCCGATCTCTTGGACTGAGAAGCAGGGCAAGTCGCACGTTGACGAGCAGGTCACGGGCCCCGTGTTCAAGGCAAACAGAGTTCGGATCGACCTCACCAAACTCGACCCGGGCGACTCGGTCACGGTTGGTGTCGCCTCGCTTGACTTCGACAGGAGTCACTACCTCAAGGGAACCGGGCCTTGGCTGACGGGGTCCAGCTCACAGACCAGAGTTCAGAGCCTGAAACTGTGGGCCGGCTTTGGCGTCAACTTCAAGATGTTCGCCTCGGTGTGCGGCCAGGACCTTGGCGAGAACGTGCCACGGCGCAGCGCCGAATCACCCGCAGAGATACCGACCCCATGAAGCGCGTGCGACACCGGGTGCTCGTGGTGCTGATGGTGGTGGCAGCGGTCGCGACCGCGTGCGGATCCTCTGACGATCCGGTGGCGACGGCGCCTGGCACAGCGACCAACTCGGGAGCTTCGACTTTCGCGACTCTGGCACATCAGTGGCCCGACGAGTCGGTGCCGCTGGCCACGGCGCTGAGCGCCTTTGCGTACGTCATCGGTCCGCTGCCCGGGGTTGAGACGCCGTCCGGCGGTGACGAGAAGCTTCTGTCCGGGAGCGGACCGCTCCGGTGGGTGAGAGGCCACTGGGCCGCGTTGTCTCAGGAACAGCGCGATGCCGTCGATCGATATGTTTCGGTTGAGCCCAACGACGCTGCGGGCTCCGGCGTGTTGCTCGCTGCACTTGTCCCGCCGGCAGTGTTGGCCGCAGATGGCGACGACGTTGACGAGCGAGCGATTGTCGCGATCATTGAGCAACTTCTGGGGCGCCTCGAAGCAGAGCTGGGTCGACCTCTCGGCATCCCCGTCGAGCTCCACAAGGCTCCCAGCTTTGTCAGTGGCAAGGGAGCCATGTTTGCCGAGCCGGCCGATGCCGCCGGCGGCTGGGCCGGCGTGCCGGTGAAGTGCATCGTGACTATTGGTAAGAACGGCCTAGCCAATGCGGCCGATATTGGTGCGCTGGGCGCGCCATCGACGGGTCTGATCTACATGCTCGCCCACGAATTGTTTCATTGCTACAGCTTCACCGTTGGCGAGCCGGGTGCCTGGGTCGATCGTCCCGACTGGGTAATGGAAGGCATGGCCACCTGGGCCGGCGAGACCATTTCGGGCGGCACAACAGGTTCCGAATACTGGGAGACATGGCTGCAGGCACCGTTTGGGTCACTTTTCTCCTGGACGTACCCCGCAGTCGGGTTCTGGGCTCACCTCGACGAACACGGCGGCTCACTGTGGCTGGCGGCATTCGACATCCTGGCTGCCAGCGACAACGGGAGCGCCAGCGCCTACGGTGCCGCGCTGACGATCGCCGACGCCGACATGTTGGCGTCTTGGGGTCCCGGCTTCTTCCGCGACGCCCAATACGCTCCCGCTTTCGATCAGAACGGGCCGGGGATCCCCGATGTGAAGGCACCTGTAGAGGACAAGGGCACGGTGGCCGACGGGACTTCGCTCACGATGGCTGCACCCCTTTTGGGCGCCGAGGTGTATCGGGCAGAGCTCGAAGCGGAAGTAGTCGTCTTCGGCGCCTCCTCGCATGGGATGGCACAGCTGCCGGACGGTGTCATCATCACCCTTCCCGCAGCGGAAGTCGTCTGCACCGATCTTGGTGCCGGCTGCACATGTCCCGAGGGTTCCCCCGGGAGCGCCACGATCTTCCGCCAGACGATCCCCGGGGAATTCCGCGCCGGCCTCACCGGGCATCTCCAGGGTGGCGAGCTGTCCATGACCGGTTGGGATCTTGAAGACTTTTGTGAGGAACCACCGGTCCCGGCCTGCATGATCGGCGACTGGATCAGCGAGGAGTACCGGGCCCCGGGTCAATCGGTAATTGGTGGGCTGGCCACTCTCAGGATGTCGATTGACCGTACCGGGCGTGGCGAGGTCGTGTTCAATCCGGACGTTCCTATCAATGCCCGTCTCGACACCAGCGACGGGATTGCCCCGTGGGTCAAGCTCGTCTTCAGCGGCAGCTACCTCTTCACCATGACTCGGAACGGCACCACAGGAGAGGTGCTGGGTGGCGACGCCATTGTCACCCACTTCGCTTTCCTCGAAGGCCAGTGGATTCCCGGGCCCGAGCCCACCTCGCTGGTTCCGGTGCCGGGTTCGGCGACGAGCAGCTTCATCTGTGAAGGCGACCGCCTGATCTTGCGCGCACCTGGGGGCGTAAGCGAGTTCGAGCTATCGCGAGTTGAGAGTTGACCACCGATATTGACAAAGGGGAGACGATGACTGCACGACGAAGTAGGCGAATGAAACGTGCCCGCTGGCTCGGGTGGCTGGCCGTCGTGGCGTTCGTAGCTGCCGGGTGCGGCGGGAGTGACTCTGGCGACGATGGAACGGTCATCGGCATCGTTCCAGGTGGCGAGACGACGTTGGCTCCGGAATCGGGTAGCGCTACAACCTCGGCGCCAACCACCTCGGCACCGAGTGGCGTCGAATGTGGAGCAGACGAGGTCTGCCGTATCGAGGTTCCCCTGACGCAGATTGCCCTCGACGTGACGCCGGCATCCATATCGCTCGATGGGGGAAACGCCTGGCTGGCGGCACCTGATGATCTCTCGTTGGTAGAGGTCGATCTGGCGGGCGGCGCCGTGGTCCGATCCCTGTCAGTGGCCGAGAGTCCGGCCGACGTTATCTCAGGCGCCGGCTCGCTATGGGTCATCACCTACGACTTCAGCTTCGGGCCGATGCTGCGGGTCGACCCGAGCGACGGGTCGACGGTGGCCACCATTGGGGATCCGAGCGGCGATCCGCAATCGCTCGTCGTTGTCGATGACGCAGTGTGGGCGGTCAACGACGGCTACGGCCGGGTGTTGCGTGTCGACCTGTCATCAAACGAGGTGACCGACGTAGTTGGTGGCACTGACTTTGGCGGCAGCGGAGGCGAAGTAGCCATCGTGGCCCGCGACGGCGCGCTGTGGGCAATCGATGAGGGCACCGGATCGGTCGAACGTATCGATGCTGCCTCGCGCACGATCGAGGCGACCATTGGGGACCTCGGATACTCCGAGGAGGTTTCGGGAGAGTTCACGTCGATCTTGTCTGATGGAGCCAAGGCCCTCGCCGCCACCAGCGACGGGATCTGGGTGCTGTCCGACACTCTCAACCCCGCCGATGAAGCCAATGTTGTCGGCAGCGGCGCCCTGTTCCTTCTCGACCACGAAACCGGCGACGTAGTCCGCAGGATCGACTTGCGATTGGAGCCAGGTTTCGGCCGTCCCGGGCTTGCCATCACCGACGAAGCGGCGTGGTACCTCAACTTTGTCGACCGCTATCTGGTGCGCGTGGACCTCGGAACCGAGCGGCAGACATTCGTCAGTCTCGGGAACGCCGGCGCCGTTGGAGTGGTCACCGATGGAACCACGATTTGGCTCGCCGCTGAGAGCACGTTCGAGAACGACTGGGTTGGTGGGATCGACGTGGCTGCAGCCGCCGCGGCGACCGCAGCGCTCGAAGGATGAACTAGACCGTGTCGGGATGGGCCGTCCACCCGATTGTTATACATTGAGCAGGGATGAGCTGGTCGGCCTCTCTAGTGAGGACGAGCTATTCGGCGGCACCGACACCGGATCAAGCTGCGAAACGTCCAAGGGGATTCCGTGGGCCGAGCTATCGCGGCAGCATCAAGGTGAACTCGGCTCCACCATCTGCCGGATTGGCTGCGGTGAGATCACCGCCGTGGGCGCGGGCCAGAGCCCGGGCGATGGCCAATCCGAGTCCGCGTCCACCGGAGCCCGGAGTACGGGCCGTATCGCTGCGCCGGAAGCGGTCAAAGATGACAGGCAGGAGCTCCGCCGGCACGCCGGGCCCATCGTCTGTCACCCGGACCGACACTTCGGTCGTGTCGCGGGCAACCGTGAGGCGGACCGTGCCCCTTGCGCCGATTGCCGCGAAAGCGTTGGTCAGCAGGTTGCCGACGATCTGCTCGATGCGAGGTCCATCGACGGGAGCCATCGCCTGCGGGCAATCACACGCGAGAGAGATCGCTCGTTCGGCGGCGGCGGGACGGTGGGCATCGACGACTCGGCGCACCAGCGCTCCGACATCGAGCTCATGTCGGTCCAGGAAGTCCTGGCCCTCCTCGGCCTGGGCGAGCTGGCCGAGATCTTCGATCAGTCGATGAAGTCGTTCGGCTTCGGAGGAAACCACAGCTAGGTGCTCGGGGCTGGCCTCAATCACGCCTTCGGCCACTGCATCGATATGGCCGATGATGTTCGTCACGGGAGAGCGCAGCTCATGAGCTATGTCAGAGGTGAGTTGTTTGCGGCGCGAATCGGCACCTTCGAGAGCTGCCGCCATTTCGTTGAATGACTGCGCCAGTTCGCGGATCTCCTCGGGAGAGCCTTCCTCGACTCGGGCGGCCAGGTCGCCGCTCCGGATGGCGCGGGTGGCGGCTGTGAGCCGACTGATGGGACCGGCGACGATGCCGCTCGTGACCGCGGCTGCTGCCGCCGCCAGTGCGGCGACCACGGTTGCGACCAGGATGAGTTGGGTCCACGGGATCGGTGGATCCACGGCCACATCGATGAACAGCCAAGCCGGTTCGGCCACTCCGGTGGCGTCGATGCTCCCGATGGCGTCAAACGCCTGGGAGTAGCACTGGTCGATCTCGACTGAGAACGCCTCCTCGTCGGCGAATAGCGTTCCGAACTCGTCAATTTCGAAGGGAACTCCGAGATCGCCGAGACATTCAGCGGCGAGGAAGTTCAGCTCCTCGTCCGAGAACTCGTTGCCGAATTCGGCGAACGGTCCGAATGGGTCGATCACCGAAACGAGTGGCGGCAGGTTCGGGCCCGGGTCAGAGTCGACCAAGAGCCGGCCGTCGATGTCAGTGAGGACGATACGAACGGAGTAGCTCTCCGCCAGCGCTTGCACATCTTCCGAGGCGTTGTCCCAGTCATTGATGTCGAGAGCGAGCACGGTGAGGTGTTCGGTGATCTCGGTTTCGATCATATCTCTCTCGTTGAGCCGGTCAATCGCAGCATCCTGGGTGGCGGCAGCGATTGCCCACGTGGTTAGCAACACGGCAACTACTGCCACTCCGGCCGTCAATAGGACGACCCGTCCCTTGAAACTACGCATCGGGTGCCTTGTAGCCCACGCCTACGACCGTGGCGACGTATCGGGGATGACGGGCGTCATCGCCGAGCTTGCGTCGCAGGTTCTTGACATGGGCATCGATGGTGCGCTCCATGCCTTGATAGTCCCAGCCCATGACGCCCTCGAGCAGCTGGAGTCGCGTGAACACGAGTCCGGGGGAGCCAGCCAGCGTGAGCAGCACGTCGAACTCGGCGGCGGTCAGATTCACCGGCGCGCCCGACACGGAAACGGTTCGCTTTCCGGGATCGATCTCCAAATCAGCGAACCGCACCGTCCGCGGAGTCGAGGATGTCCCCGAGGTGCGGCGCAGGAGCGCCCGCACTCGGGCCATGAGCTCGCGAGGGCGATACGGCTTCGTGACGTAGTCGTCTGCTCCGAGATCGAGGCCAATGAGTACGTCGTCCTCGGAGCTGCGAGCTGTGAGCAACAGGATGGGGACATCGGATTCGGCGCGCAATATGCGACAGACGTCGTGGCCATCGAGCTTCGGCATCATCACGTCAAGGATCAGTAGATCCGGTTCGCGTCGACGAACCTCTTCGAGCGCGGCCATGCCGTTGTCTGCGACGACAACGGCATGGCCTTCTCTCTCGAGATAGAGCTTGACGATCTTGGCCTGATTGGGATCGTCCTCGGCGAGGACTACGCGGCCCTTCACAGTTCGTTATTAGCCAACAGCGCTGAACTCCTCTTCGGCGATGTCGCTCCAGACGATGTCGAATACGCCTGGGGCGATCTCCTCCGTCTCGACGGTGATGCCGTCGGCGGTGAACTCAGCCACGATCTCATCGATGTGGGCGTTCCACTCGGCCTTTTCGGCGTCGCTCCAACCGGCCAGCTCGTCAGTCCACTGTGACTCGTAGAAGTCATCCACGGCCGCGAACAACGCCTCGTCGGTGTCCTCGTTGAAGTCGACGTGCGTGAATCCGAGGTCGTCGGTGGCGACGGTCACGGTGAAGCCGAGGCCTTCGAGATGAGCTACCAGGGCGTCGGTCTCAGCATTGATCTCGGC
>JAAELU010000366.1 GCA_024226255.1 bacterium
GGAAGAAGGCAGCTATCTGCCCTCTTGTCAGGTTGTCGCCCGGGCAGTAGTTGTCATTTGTGGGTGGGTTGCACCCACGCGTGATCCCCGCCTCGGCCAAACGATTGATGTTGTCCTCAAAGATCGAAACATCATCATCCGTGAAGTAGTCGGTCGCCGTAGCCGGCAGATCCAACGCCCTCACGAACATCGCAGCCATTTGGCCACGGGTCAGTTCGTCGTCGGGGCAGTACTCATCGTTCAGCGGTGGGTTACATCCGCTGGTGATTCCTGCTTCGGCGAGCCACTCGATATCGGCCACAAAGACACTGCCGACGATGTCGGTGAATATCGGCGCAGTACGCAGACCCATCACGACCGGGTCGTGATCCGAAGACCGGAACGGCCCGTCTGCAGATATCGCCGGTGTGCTCCAGCCGAGCATGTTGGGCTCGTCGCCGTTGATCTGCCACGCCGCTACATCCGTCACCTTATGCGCCATCTCCGGCGTCACCAGGACGTGGTCGAGGCTGCCTCGACC
>JAAELU010000367.1 GCA_024226255.1 bacterium
GCTGTTGGCGCCGACCGCGATATCGACTATCCCGTCACCATCGAGGTCACCGATCGAGGCCGACGAGCGCCCGAAGGAATCACCATCGTCGAGAACCGCGGTCAACCCGCCAACAGTGTCGGAGATCTTCTGCTCGGCGTCTACGGTGCCGTCAGTGGCGACCGTGATTGGGAGGTCGAGGTAGTCGGGTTGGCCATCCCAATCCGAGTCCAGAGCATCGCGCGGGTCGCCATCGGCGTTCGGATCTGCGTTCTCCGCCGCAGTGAGGGTGCCGTCCCCGTCTTCGTCTGCGTCGAGGTAGTTCGGCGTCGTGTCACCGTCAGTATCCGGACCCGGCGTGGTGGCCGGATCGTTGTCGAGGTCGGTATTGGCGTCCTCCTCCAAATCACACAACCCATCAGAATCGGAATCAGCGCAGCCATTGGGCGCCGCGGTGATTGCCGCCGAGAACTCCGACGTCGACCCGAAGCTGTCGGCTCCGACAATCTCAGTGGCTGTTGCCGTGAGCTCATCACCGTTCGCACCGGGTACTGAGATGGTGAAGGAGACCGATCCGCCCCCCGGATGAATGAACGAGTCATTGCCGACGAGCAGTTCACCTTCGCCGTAGCCAGAGTAATCAGCACCGCCGGGGTTGGCGAATATCTCGACCCGGTACGAACCGGTCGGAGCGTCGAGGTCGAAGTCCACGTCGACATTGCCGGAGGCGCCGGCCGCAGACGTGATCACGGGGGCGTTGAGCAGATCGTTTGGACCCGTGTCGGCATCATTGGCGTCATTGGCCGTGACCCCATCGTTGCCAAGATCGAGGCCTATCCCGGTGTTGTCCCAGATTCGGTTGCCGACGACGGAGGCGAAAGCGTCAATGGTGTTGTCGTCGACGACCACGCCCGTTGCCGCCCCACGGATGCGGTTGCCGGCCGCCGGGTCGCTGCCTCCGATCAGGGTGCCGGACGAACCGTTCCAGACGGTGATCCCCGTCGGCGTGGCCCCAACCGCGTCGGCACCACCCCCCAGCAGTCCGAAATCGTTGCCCTGGATGGTCGTGCCCGTAGCACCCGCCCCACCAATATCGATGTGGGCGTAGTCGTGAGCAGTGAACAGGTTGCGGTCGGCGGCGAGGGAACCACCGATCCGGTTGCCAGTTGAGGCTCCTTCGATGCGGACCCCGATGTAGTTGGCGCCCTCGGTTGCCCCCGAGGCCGATACGCCAAGGTGGTTGCCGGCAATGACATTGTCCGACGAGGCTTGAACCCCGATGGCATACGCCGTGGTTCCCCCGTCGAAACCAGAGATAGCCAGACCACGTATCTCTGAGCCTGAGGAGCCGGCGACGAGCTGTAGCGCCATTTCGGCACCGGGCATGGCCGTGCCCGAGAGCTCGATGGCGAGCGAGCTGTCAATGGCGGCGGGGGACACGGAGGTTGCTGCACTGGCCCCGCTCTGGCTCGTACCATCGATCGTGATGGGATCGGAGACGGCGGGAAGAGCGGAGGTCGGTGTGATGGTCCACACCCCGGCCGAGTGGCCACCATCGGCCGTCGGCATATCGAAGGTGATCGCATCAGAGCCGCTGGAGGCATTGGCCTCTTCGATCGCGGCTCGGAGCGTGCATTCCGTTTGGGCGGCGGCGTTGAGGCCGCCGGTGTCGCAGACCCCGTCACCAGCCGAAGCGTCGGTACTGTCGCCGCTGGAGTTCACGACCAGGCCACTCGTTACCCGGACCTGGAGGTTGGGCACGAAGGTGAACCCGTAGGGGCCAGCCGGCGGGCTCTCTGTGATGCGGGCACCGAGGGCGGCCCCGGTTGAA
>JAAELU010000368.1 GCA_024226255.1 bacterium
ACGGTAATCAATGCCTCGGTAGTGGATTGACGGGTTGCGGACTGGGCGCTCTGCCGCCAGCACCAGCGACGAGCAGAGACAATGGCTGCGTCGTCGGCGAAGACGACCTCACCCGGCTCGGGATGGATCGACTCGCTTGACCCGAGATCAGTGAAGCTCTCGGACCCATCGGCAAATCTGACGGTCGTCATCCCACTGATCTCAGCCTGATCGAAGAATGCCACGGGGAGCCGATGTCGGATAGACGCGAGGTTGCCGATATCGACGAGGGCGCTGATATCGGGAATGTCGCCCTTCTTGGTGAGCCGCCGCAGCAGCGACTCAATTGCACTGCGGTACTGAGTCGGTTTGACACCGAAGTCGCTGAAAGCTCGCCGCCACGCGGCGACGGAGTCCAACTCGGACAGTGGTGTGTGGCCGATGTCCGCTACGACCGCGCTCTGCTCTGCTGAATACTCAGCGACGAGCGAGGGTGAGGACGGGCCATTGGCCAGTCCGGTGGCGTGAATGGCGCCGGCCCGAATGCTTGGGAAGCGTTCGAGAATGTCTGGGTGGTAGTCGAACAGCACGGGGCAACCATATCCCACTCA
>JAAELU010000369.1 GCA_024226255.1 bacterium
GCGGGTCGAGGTCGTCTTCCCAATCCTCGGGATTGCTGTCACCGGAGCCAAAGAAGTAGTGGATGTGGGTGGCATCGGCCGGGGCGGTGACGTTGATGGTCGTCCCGCCCGCGATCTGGCCGCCGTGTTGGCTGAAGATCGGCGCGTCGAGGTCCGGATAGAGGTTCGCAGTGCGCAAGTGGCCAAGGAAGGTGGAGGCGCGGCCGTTGATGATCGAGGTTAGGTAGACGACCGCCGCATCCCAGTCTTCCTTGTCACGAGGGTCGGTGACCTTGGAGTCACCCCATCGTGCGGATTCGGCGATGATGACGTCTTCAACGATCGCGCGGCGTGCTTCCATTGTGGCGAGCACGCTTGCGGGGGTCAGGTTTCCGCCGTTGAACAGCGCACGGTGGGCGCGGTCGGCGAAGCGCAGCCGGTATTCCCCGGTGCTCTCCTCAAGATCGAGGTGGACGAACTGCGGGTTGCTCTTGTCGTAGACGTCGCGGTACTGAGAGCCATTGCCGGTGTTCATCCGGTCGTTAGACTGGTTCCAGTATTCTTCGATGCCACCCAAGGTGTGTTCAAAATCGTGGACGAGGTGCGCGAACCCAAGGTCGTCGCGAACGGAATTGCGTAGCGAGTACCAGTTGTTCGATGCTTTGACGAAGCGGGACAACGGCCCGTCGTAGTTGCCTGAGTAACCGACGCACATCATGTAATCGATCAGGTTGTCGACATCGAGATAGACCGGCAGCGCGGGGTTGCGTGAGCCATCCGGGTTGAGTCCCTGCATTTCCATGAAGCGGGAGGTGGTAGGGCTCGATTTCTGGTCGCGGGCCATGCTCCACAAGGTCCACCAGTCGCTGACGCCACTCCCCATGGTGCCATCGGTGGCCTCGGTATCGTAGCCGCCGCTGCCGCCAGCGGACTTGATGGTGTCGAACTCATTCGAATCGCCTTTCAAATAGGTGGCGCCGAAGTTGGCTTCCCCGCGTTCCTGGGTCATGAACAGACCCCAGTAGATCCCGTTCAGGTAGAGGTGGTAGTAACGGCTGCGGGTGTAGGGTTGGTCGAACTGCCCCTGCAAATCACGGCCGAGCACTTCGCGCAGGAAGGTGTTATATATGCTGTTGGTGGTTTTATACGACCATGAGTGGTTCTGTGCGGTGCGCAGGTCCATCTTGTCGAATTCATCGGCGCCCTCATTGCCGAACATCGGGTAATTCAGCTTGGCGTCGCCGTATTCCTCGCGGAAAAACATGCGGAAGGAGTGTTTCGGGTTGCTTTTGTGGCGGCTGCCTCCGCCGCGTATGCGTAGCCCGCACTCGGCCTGTAGGTTTGTGGTGGTGCCGTCGGGGTGGACGACCTCGAATGAGGCGGGCCGCTCCCAGCTCTGTCCGTGGTTGGTCGCGTTGACATAGATGCCGGTGCTCGTTGAGGTGAGGTTGTCCTGGTCGGTGACAATCGAAACCGACGGGATCGCGGACAGCGCGTCGATCATCTCCTGTGGGGTGTAGCGGTCGGTGATGTCTGGGTCCATACCGTAGTTGAATTCCTGACCGTTTATCTGCTCGCTGTCCGGCCATCCGCTGGGCGTCGCGCCGTCGGCATACTGGGTGCGCACGTCGTCGAGGAAAAAGTAGGTATTGGTATCGACGTTGGTTGGCTGGTAACCGCTCTTGAAGGCGGCAGCCCGCAGGACGGTGGTCGAGCTGATGTTGATCGGTCCAGTGTAGACCATTCCGCCGGTCTCGGTGGGTTCCGATCCGTCGGTGGTGTAGCGGATCGTCGCGCCCGGGGTGGCCGTGGTGATCGTCAAGTCGAACGCGGCGGTGAAGAAACCACGATTGATGTCGAAGACGGTATCCTCCACGAAACCAGTGAAGGTGGTGCCATTGGCGGAGCCCGGGGTCGGGGTGGCGAAATAGCCGATCGTCCAGCCATTCTGATCGAGCCCGTAGGAGACTCCCTCCTTCTGGGCCGGGTAGCTCGGGCTGAACTCGGTTACTACCTCGATACCTCCCAATCCATCGTTGCGGGTCAGCGCGAGATATTCACCACTGCCGGAGAGTTTGAAGTTGGTGTGCAACTCACTGCCCGCCACGGCGCGGTTTTTGGATGATGCGAACACCACGAGGTAACTGTCAGCGGGCATGATGACGGATGGGAAGGCCCATTTGTTGCGCTCCAAAGGATCGTCGGTGAGGTAGTAGGTCGACAGGTCGGAGGGCGTCGGTCCGGGAGCGTAGAGTTCGATCCAGTCCTCGGTGTCACCATCTTCGTCGGTCAGGCTGTTCGATCCGTTGTCGGCGAGAAACTCGTTGATGCGAGGCGCGGTGGGGTCGTCATCGACGGCTATCATTGCTGAACGCTGGGTGATGCCGGATGCGCCGGTGGAGGTGATGGTATAGACGGTGGTCTCGGTCGGTGATACCGAAACACTGCCCGCGCCACCCGCATCGGTCTCGGGCGTGGTCACATCCCCAGGTGCCGGGCTGATCGAGATGCTGGTGAAGGGCGGCGTCACCTGCCAGGAAAGGGTGCTGCTTTGGCCAGAGTCGATGAAGGTGGGCGTGGCAACGAATGCGGTGATCGGCGGTCCGAGGCCGAGTTCGACGCCACTGCCGTCGCCGGCCAACAGCACGAACTCAGCGCTGCCACCGGGGTCGGAGGCGACGTATGTCCAGGTGTCGCTCCCGATCGTCACGCTGCCGCCCGAACCAGCGGCGTGGGCGTCGAAAATCTGGACCACTTTGCCGAGGTCGTAGCCGTAGGAGGGATCGGAACCAAAGGTGTGAACTGCCTGGGCTTGGAAGTCGGTGAGGGCAATCCCGAAGAGCCCGACGTCGTCGATCTCGCCATTCCACTCCCGACCGACTGTGTCCGGGTTGTTTCCGATCATCACCGGGGTGTTGCTTCCGGCCAGATTCGGCGCACCCCCGGTGGCTACTTTGGTGCCGTCGAGGAAGAGGCGGGTTTGGTTGCCATCTTCTGAAACTGCGATGGCGTGATGCCATTGCCCATCGTCCACCGAGGGGCCACCGGAAATATCGCTGGTGCCGCCAGCGTAGGATAGCTCACTTTGGTCGGCGTATCTGGCGATGCGCCAGTCGTAGCCCTCTCCTTTTGCCACGAGTGCTTGCCAATTGGGATCGAAGATGCCCACCTTGAACCAAACCGAAACGGTAATGCTCCCGCCAGGATGGGCGAGATCGGAGCTGCTAGGGATGGATACATAGCGCGAACTGTTGAAAATCCCCCCCGATCCGAAAGGGGCGCTTGCCGTGTAGGAGCTGCCGTTGACCCAAGAGCCGTTGTCGGTGGTGCTCCCTCCGGGTGCGGTGTCGTTGGTGTTGTTCTCCAGTTGCCAGTAACCGAGCAGGTCGTCGGAGGGATCCGCGAATACGGCCCGGACAGAGGCACTCATCGCGCATGCAATCAAAAGAAGAAGAATGGTGGGGGGTAATCGGTAAGTATTCATCGTGTCATAGGTCCAGTTGGAGCCCTTCATCCCGGGAAAATTCAAGGTGGGCCAACGCAGCATCACTTCTTCAACACGAACTCGCGGCTGGAGGAC
>JAAELU010000370.1 GCA_024226255.1 bacterium
TGGCCAGATCCACGGCGGTATCGCTCAGGGGATTGGCCAGGCGCTCTTCGAGGAAGCGATCTACGACGATCAGGGCAACCTGTTGTCAGGGTCGTTGGTCGACTATCCGATGCCGACGGCAGGCGACCTGCCAGCCTTCGAGCTCGGTTGGACCAACACACCAACGGACGTGAATCCGATGGGTGTCAAGGGAATCGGCGAGGCCGGGACGATCGGATCGGCGCAAACCATTGTCAATGCAGTCGTCGATGCGTGTAGCCCGTTTGGGGTGAAACACATCGACATGCCGCTCAGACCACGCAAGGTCTGGGACGCGATTCAGAAGGCGAGGGGATAGTCATGTATCCGAGAAGCTTTGAATACATTGCTCCAACTTCGCTCGAAGAGGCGCTTGACGCACTGGCGGCCAATCCCGGGGCAAAGGTCATGTCGGGCGGGATGAGCCTCATCCCGCTCATGAAGCTGAGATTGTTCTCCCCGGGGCTCGTGGTCGACATCGGCCGCATCGCCGGCATAGACACAATCACTGATGGCGGCGATCATCTCGCTATTGGGGCCTTGGTGCATCATGCGGCCACGGCAGCCGATGCCTCGGTGGCTTCCGGCGCCGCGGCCCTTGCACAAGCGGCGGGACTGACCGGCGACGTTCAGGTTCGCAACCGAGGCACAACGTGTGGCGCCTTGGCTCATGCGGACATTGCGGCAGATCAACCAGCAGCGGCTCTGGCGTTGGGCGCAACCATGGTGGCCCAGTCATCCTCGGGACAGCGAGAGATCGCAGCGGACGACTTCTTTGTCGACACCTTGACGTCAGCTCTGCAGCCTGAGGAGATCCTTGTTGAGGTGCGCGTTCCCAAGACGGGAGCCGGATCTGGCTCGGCCTACGACAAGTTGGGTCGCCGGGGTGGACAATCCGACTATGCCGTCGCCGGCGCCGCGGCGGTCGTGACGATGACCGGAGGAAGCGTTAGTGCCGCCAGGGTGGCCTTGACCGGGGTCGGGACCAAGCCGACTCTGGCCGGCGCCGTTGCTGATGCGCTCATTGGTACAGACGGCTCGGCCGGTGCCATCAAGGCGGCTGCGGCCCACGCTGCCGAAGGGGTGACGGTGCTCGAGGACCTCTATGGTTCACAAGAGTACAAGGCCCACCTCGCTCAGATATATGCAGCCCGGGCGTTGAGCGCCGCCGTCGCAGCTGTCAACTAGACGGGCTCGGGAGAGGGAGAGAGCCGGGAGGCTGCCGCTTACGCGGTGGCCTCCCGCCGCGTTCCGCCGATTTCGGCTTCCGAGAGCGGCAGGGAGAGTTCGAAGATGGCTTCCTCGCCGTCGTGGGCATAGATGAGGTCACCTTCCATGCTCCTAGCGAGCTGGCGGGATACAGTCAGCCCAAGCCCCACTGATGCGGTGAGCCCAGGGACCTGCCGAGTCCGGTAGTACCGATCGAAGATCGCCTCGCGCTCCTTAAAAGGCAGGGGGGTGCCGGTGTCACGCACCTCGAGCACCGCAGCTGAGGCATTCGCCGCAACGCAAATGCGAGTCTCGGGGCCTCCGTACCGTTTCGCATTGACAGTCAGGTTTCGCAGGATCTGGCGGATCCGCACCGGATCGGCAGCGACCCAGACCGGCTTGCTCGGTACAAACAACGCCACATCGTCCGCAAGGGTGTGGTGGACCTCCTGAGCGATCGCAACGAGGTCGATGTGCTCGCTCCTCAGGTGCAAATGCCCATTCTCGGTTTGTGCTGCCACCAGCAGATCCTCCACGATCGTGGAGACCTCCCGTCCTTCGCTGGCGATCAATGCGACAAACTCGCGAAGCTCTGCAGCATCGAAGCTCTCGATTGAGTCGGCGAGCTCATCTGCCAAGCCCACCACCGTCGTCAGCGGTGTGCGCAACTCGTGGCTGACCGTGGCGACCAGCTCGTCCTTGGATCGCAGGAGACCTTCGAGAGCGGTTCGGGTCTCCCGGCTTTCGGTGATGTCGACCGCCGCCACCGACACGTGGGCAAGATCTGGCTTGTTGTTGACTAGCGGTGCCGCCCACGAGAGCGCCAGGTGGCGTCGCGCTCCCTTGAGAGTCTTGGCGTTGGGTACCTCGACCACGATGTGGTCGTCGCCATTCCAGACTGCAAGCAGCTGGCAGGTGATCGACTCGAGAGTATCGTTGTCGCGGTTTCTAAGCTGGCCGAGGAGTTGGTCGGCCGACTCGGCTTCGAGCAGCCTCACCGCAGAGTCGTTGGCTGCTCTAATCTCAATCAACCCAGCGATACGCAGCGCCGCGTCCGGGTGTTCGGTCAGGTACTGCTCGAGATCGGTGACTCCGCGTTCGCGAATCTCGTTGAGCAACAATGCGACGCCTGTGAAGTCCTCTTCGAACATCGCGACGGGCGAGTTGCGGAACAGGCTCCGATAGCGCTGGGTCTCCCTCGAGTTCCGATCAACCAGCCAACGAACAATGTATGTCATGAACGCGAAGGCCACAGCACTCGTGGCGGCCGTTATCAGGCCGTTGGTGGTATCCGGTTCGATGATCATGACGACCACCATCAGACCCACTGCGTAGGTGATGAGATAGGTCATGCTTGCACGGTCGACGTAGAGGCTCAGGACCATGCCGATGGTTGACAGCGCGATGATCAGGGGGGTGTGGTAGCCGCCGGGCGGCAGCGTGGCAGTTCCAACTGCAAGGGCGGCCACCGCGATGACCAGGACCGCCTTGAGGTTGAGGCGGCCTGTCATCAGCGACGCCATTGCCGCAATACCGATTACGAGGGCTGGCCACGTTGAAATGGCCAAATTCATCTCGCCGGTGAGCAACGCGACTAGGCCGACGGCAATCCACGCGATGTTGGACAGCACGGCGATAATCCGCATGATGGGCTCATTGAGCCTGCTCAAGTGCATCGTCTGTGTATCGGCATAGAGATGCCTGATCACAAGCCCGCAATTGGGAACGGACCTGGCGGTCCGTTCCTTGGGAGCTGCTGCCCAGCTCCATGGGAACGTCTCGGGTACGGCTGAAGGGTCTACGAGGCGGGTTGGAAAGTGAGTTGGATATGAGCTCCACCGGTCGGGCCCGGGCTCACCGTCATGGTGCCCCCGCCAGCTTCCGCCGTTTTCCGGGCGATATCGAGACCCAGGCCGGTGCTGCCGACGGTTGAGCGCCCTCGTAGGGTTGCCTCGTCCGACTCGAAACCGGCCCCATCGTCGGTAATGGCCATGTGAACCAAGCCGTCCACCCGCACTTCGACTCGGTATCCGGTTCCCTCCGGAGTGTGCGCGAATACGTTGCCGAGTAGAGCATCGATCGCAGCTTCGAGGTCTGCCACAGGCACCGCAACAGGAGTTGCGGTGAAAGGCACCATGACCGTGGCGGTTCGGTCCTGATCCTCGGCCAGTGGGGCCCAGAACGCCACCCGAGCTCTCACGACGTCCTCGAAGACCGTGGTGCCGGCGGCCAGGACGCGCGATGGTCGCCGCAGCTCCTCGATGGCGTGATCGATGCTGCGCTCCATGTCGTCGAGATCTCGGGTCATTTCTGCCCGATGCTCGGGATCCGGCAGCTGCTCAACACTGAGCCGGGCCGCCATGAGGGGAGTCCGCAATCGATGGGACAGGTCTGCCGCGGTTTCGCGTTCGGCCTGAATGAGCCGGCCAATATCGCTGGCGAGCCTGTTGAATTGGCGACCGGCGGTAGCGATTTCATCGGGTCCATCCGGATCTACGCGGGCCGCCAAGTCGCCACGGCCAAGGCTGAGAGCGGCATTGCCGAGGTTCTCGACTGGGGTCACTATTGATCGCGCCAGCCGATCAGTCACCGCAACGGCGATCATTACGAGTGTCACGCTCAGCAGTCCGAGCAGAAACCATGATCTGGTGACGCCACGATTCAACTCCTCACTGGCGACAAATACCCTGATTACCGCAAGCTCGCCGCCAGGACCCACGGTGGGTACCAGCACGGCCTGACCGCCATCGGTGGCGATCCGCAGTGTGGATCCGGCAAATGCGGCATCGATGGTTTCGCCGGCTGGGATATCGGCTCCAAAGGTTTCGCCACCGGGTAGGGCAAGAGTCACGTCGCGCCCGGCAAGGGTGCCATCGATGGTCACTGAGGCGAAGGCCGCTTGTGGATCCGTGAGGCTGCCGGTAGCAGCAACGAACTGAGCGACGAGCTGAGCGTCGCGCTCCGCGAGGGTCAGTGCCCGGTCTTCAGCAAGCTGGTCGACCAGATTGGCAAGTGGAACCAGGAATGCGAGGGCCACCATCGACGTGACGGCCAGCGCGACAAAGTTGAGGCGCTTTCTCACGCGTCGGGATCGATGAGCTTCACCCCGACACCGCGGCGGGTGTGTATGTAGCGAGGTTCGGCGGCCGATTCGCCCAATTTGCGTCGCAACCAGGAAAGGTGAACATCGACAGTCTTGTCGGCCCCCCCGTACGGCAGGCGCCAGACCTGAGCAAGCAGCTCCCGCTTGCTGACCATCTTGCCGACGTTGGCGGCAAGATAGGCAAGCATGTCGAACTCCTTGGCGGCCAGCTCCAGCAGTTCACCGTCGAGGCGAGCCTCATGAGCATCGGGGTCGATGACGAGTCCACCGACGACGATCGAGGAGGACTCATCGCCACCGGCACGGCGGAGCACTGCCCTGATCCGAGCTTCGAGATGGCTGGCGCTATACGGCTTGACCACGTAGTCATCGGCTCCGAGATCGAGGAGCCGCACGATCTCCTCCTGATCATCGCGAGCGGTTGCCACGATGACGGGAACCTGGCTGACAGCCCGAATCAGCTGAAGAACCTGTTTGCCGTCGATGTCGGGCAGACCCAGATCAAGAACAACCAGGTCGACGGGGCCCTCTACAGCGGCCTTCACCCCGGCCATGCCTTCGCGTTGCGAGTCGACGATGTAACCCTCATCGGCAAGGGAGCGCGCGATGGATTCGCGGATACGTAGGTCGTCTTCAATGAGCAAGATGCTGGCCATAGATGACAAGATAACGAAGGCAAGTCGGAATGCGGAGCCGCCCGACGGGTCTTGGCCCTGGCTTAACTGACGCTTAACCCCAGATGGGGACAAATGACGGATCATTCGACAATGAGAAAGAAACTCGGACCAGTGCTCGGCTGGTTGGTGGCCACGCTTGCCTCCATCGCGCTGGCCACCTCTGCCGTTGGCAGTGTTCGCGATGAGGTGACCAATCGACCGTCGCCCTTGCGCGCGACAGCCGAAACCGTTGCCCAACTAGATCCGACCGCCACGACGTCGGCGCCGACCACCACACCTTTGACCGCGGCAACATCAACGTCGAGCTCATCGACCGCGGCAACCACTGAACCGCCGGACACGACGGCTATTTCGACTACGTCCGAGGCATCGCAAAATGCGAACTCGAGTACAACGACCACCGCCGCTCCCACGACCACCACAGTGGCCCCGACAACGACCTCCGTGGCTCCAACCACGACGACGGCTGTTCCCGACGGCGATTACTTCGAAACCGTGCAGCTGATCGGCGGCTGGGTGCGGCTCCGCGTCTCAGGCGACGATGTCTTCCTGGCCGGCTCAGTGCCCTCGCCGGGGTTCTCGATCGATGTGAAGAAGGACGGCCCTGAATCAGTCGTCATCGAATTCGAGAGCGACTCCCACGAGTCAAAGCTCCACGCCGAAGTCAAAGACGGCGAACTCGACATCGAAACCGAAGAAGACGAAGAGCACTAGGAAGCGGAGCCGCACTGGGGGGCGCCGCACCGAGGGCGCCGCACCGGGGGCGCCGCACCGAGGTCGCGTGGTGACTGTGCGAGGACGGGTGCGTGGTCGGGAACGCCTGCGGCGTTCCTTGGGAGCTGGGGAACGCCATGAGCGTTCCTTGGCAGCTCCAGCCCTCGGTGCGTTGGCTGTTGTCTCTCCCCCCGTGACACGCCGCTTTGGGCGGGTCACAGTTGGGGGGAGTACCCGAGCTTGCGAGGGGGTGGGGGGCTGCGGAGGTGGTCCGCAAAGCGAACGTTGCGTCGCGGCGCGAAGTGTGCGCGAGCCGAGAGTTCGCGGCGGTTGGGTGTCCGCCGGCCCATGTTGTGGTGTAGTCGCGACTTCGCGTCCCCCTCCGTCCCGGCCCA